>NZ_JAQWOO010000054.1 GCF_029245835.1 Algibacter sp.
ATCCTTAAATAAGGGTAAATCTTTAGGTGTAGATATAATTAATATGTCTTTTATCCCAGCATACATGAGTGTAGAAAGCGGATAGTAAATCATCGGTTTATCGTAAATAGGCATGAGTTGCTTACTTACTGATAATGTTAATGGGTGTAATCTTGTTCCTGAGCCTCCTGCTAATATGATGCCTTTCATTTGTTAAAGGTTATGTGGTTATATTGTTATGGGGTTATACTGTTATATGGTTATACTGTTATGGTTAAAGGGTTATGCGGTTATGGTTTATTTATACTTTTAATTAAATTTGCTAGCATATTTCTGATAAAATAGATGCGTTTGTTTTCGTCTTCTATATGACTAATATAATTAAGTCTTTGAGAAATTTCTAATTGGGTTTCTACCTCTGAAAGCGATCCTAATGCGATATATAAAAACCTTGAAAATTCCTTGTTCCCCTTTCTGCCTGCGCCTTCTGCAATATTTGAAGCTATTGAAACAGCTGCTCTTCGAATTTGAGAAGTAAGTCCATAAATCTCATGCTTAGGGAAATCTTCAGTAATCTTATAAATTTGAGTAACGAGTGTCATGGACTCCTGCCAAACCTTTAAATCTTTATGTGATTGTATATTATTCAATTACCTGCTTAACTTCTTAACTATAGTACTTTTTAACTTTATAACCTTTTTAACCATACACCTTCACAACAACATCAACCCCACACCCTTTTTTCAACTACCCAAATATTGCTTTTGAAAATATTTTTTATAATCTCCACTCGTAACATTATTTAACCAATGGGTGTTATTCAAATACCATTTAATAGTTATTTCAAGACCTTGTTCAAAAGTAACCGATGGCTCCCAGCCTAATTCGTTTTTAATCTTTGATGCGTCAATAGCATAACGTAAGTCATGTCCTGGACGATCTTTTACATACGTGATTAATTGTTCTGAAGCCCCTTTTGGTCGTTCTAATTCCAAATCCATTTGTTGACATAATAGCCTAACCAAATCTATATTTTTCCACTCGTTAAAACCTCCAATATTATAAGTTTCACCGTTAATTCCTTTATGATATACTAGATCTATGGCTATGGCATGATCTTTAACATACAACCAATCTCTGGTATAGTTCCCATCACCATAAACAGGTAAAGGTTTGTTATTAATAATATTGTTTATAAACAAAGGAATTAACTTCTCGGGAAATTGATTTTGACCATAATTATTAGAACAGTTAGTAATAACGTAAGGCATTTTATAGGTTTCACCATAAGCTCTTACAAAATGATCAGAACTTGCCTTAGACGCTGAGTAGGGGGAATTCGGGTCGTAAGCCGTGGTTTCAGTAAACAAACCTATTTGTCCTAATGTACCATAAACTTCATCGGTACTGACATGATAAAAGCGTTTGTTTTTAAAATCATCCTTCCAACAGGTTTTAAAAGCATTTAAAAGAGTCATGGTACCCATAACATTGGTTTTAACAAATGCCAAAGGGTCTTCAATAGAGCGATCTACATGAGACTCTGCCGCTAAATGAATGACGCCTTCAAACTTATGGGTGCTAAAAAGTGTCTCTAAAACAGCTTCATCTGTTATATCCGCTTTAAGAAAGGTATAATTAGGCTTGTGCTCAATGTCCTTTAAATTTTCTAGATTTCCTGCATAAGTCAACGCATCTAGATTATAGATATGATAATTGGGATACTTTTCTACAAAGAGCCGTACCACATGAGAGCCTATAAAACCGGCGCCTCCTGTTATTAAAATAGATTTAGTCTTCATAAGCCTTTACAAATTTGATCAACTTATAAGACATAAATATCAAGCTTAATAAAATAAATGTAAAAACTGGAAATAGCAGGGTATATTTATCGAAAATAGTTGTGTAAAGAGACCCTACATCTTGAAAGCTTGAAATAGTATCAAAATAGACATCTTCTTCTACTTGCTGAGATTCTAATCTTGTTAATTCTCTTCTTAGTTCAAGTTCTTTAGATAATAATTCAAATTCCTTTGTTTGTACACGTTCTTGAACTAATGACATGCCATCCTTTAAAGTAACTGGAGAATTATTTGAAGTAGATTCAGATTGCATTACTTTAATATATACTTTTTTCAGAGAATCTACTTGAATTAATGATTTACGCACTCGGTCTTTATCAAGACTTATAAGCGAATCTCTTTTTTGCATTTTCTTTACAGAATAGGTATTAGTAAAGGTAGAATTTAAGCCATCCTCTAAAGACCTAAAAATATTTTTTTTATGAGATTTTACAGAAATCTGAAAAATATCTCCTGAATAAACACTTCTATTTTCTAAATAATCTTCAAACGAAATATCTTGCGCCCTCACACTATCTACAGCTACAATAAACTTCTCGTATAGCAAAATACGATCATTTTCTGTTTCAGGACCTGGGCTAATTTCAAACCCAATAAGACTTTTAGTAGCTTCTTCATTTATTTTAAATAAGCTTCCTAATTGCGAGTAGTCTTCATCTGCAATCAATGCATTGTAATAATTTATATTCGTAACCAACTGAAATTTACTGTCAAAATAAGGTTTAACTAACATTTCAGAAATATAAACATCACTTTTTGATTTTTCCAAACTATAACCTATAACACCTGCAATTATCATAGATAAAATGATAAGCAGATAATTATCAATGAGTACCTTTAAGGTGTAAATAATTACAGAAAATATAGCCTTAAAAATGCCGCCTACAAACCGAAATAGTCGGTTAAACATATTCCCAATCATTTTAAACAATTGCCCTAAATCTACTTCTTCAGATTCTGGTGCTTGTTGTAACTCTTTACTCATAATGATACTTTATTAATTAAATATTTGTTCTAAAATTGTTCTTGTTATCACGTAGGTGGGTTTAACACCCGTATTTCCTAAACCGCCTGATGCCAATGTTGCTCCTGTTTTTAAAGGATTATCACTGGCATAATAAGCATATCTCACTTTGACATCTGGCTTTATACTGCCACGCACTTTAGCGGCGGCTTGAATGGCTTTTTGATAATGCGCTCCTTCCATTTCTAAACCAATAATCTGCCATGTGGAATTGTTAAAAAACTTTAAAATATCCTTGTTCTGTAATGAGGTCCCTAAAACCGTAATCATAGAACCGGTGCAGATACTTATGCCATGACCTTCAAAATCTTCTTTTTTTAATTCATTTTTAAAAGGATAATTATCTGCTGTCCCTTCGAAAACATGCGCTGTTGGAATCATAATATCGCCTTTATCGCCTTCCAAAATACCCGCTTTGCCCATAATGGATATCGATGCTACATTCAGGTGGTATGGCTTCCCTTTCTGCTTATAAGGTTTGAGTAACTCATCAATAGTTTCATAGGCCTGTTCGCCAAAAGCATAATCCATGACCAATATAACAGGTTTATTTTGTTCTAAACGTGTTTCGGATAATTTAATATCCATTTTAGAAACGTCGAAGGTATTGGTATCGAATATTTGAACATCAATATTAGCTCCAGATTGGTCCTTAATATAAATCATGCCTTTCTGCAACGCTTCTTTCGATACTTTATTGCGCAGCCTTTCATTTTCTTTTTTACTCAAGGATTGATATATATCAAATATATCATTCTTTTGTGTATTTGGTTTTAGCGCGTTTGGAGCGTAAAGCACATTCATAACACTATGCATATTGGCACTAATAATATGAAGTGGTCTGTCTAACAACCCATTTTTATACAAGGCCTCTTTTATGGCGTCTGCCCAAATTTCACCATGAATATGGTGCCCTATACGTTCTCTTAACACCGGACTAAACGTCACGGTTCGTTTGTTATTATTTATGAGTTCTTCAATAGCTAGTTTGCCTAACCAGTATACAATATGCAGTAATCGTTCTGGTTGAGAAGGGATGGCAAACGCACTGTAAATAGTAGTCAATTCATTAAAGGTTCTGCCTAATATATTTGCGGTATGGGTAATAGCCACCTCGCGTTCTTCTTGACTCAGTTTCTTTTTAGACAAAACAGCTTTTTCTAGTTTTATCCAATCTCTTGTTGTGGTGCCTTCTTCATCAATTAAAACACGCTTGCCAATTTTGTGAGATTCTATAAAAAGAAAGGTGAGATGTGTGAGAATATCGTAAATTTCTGATCGCCCTCGGGTAATCTCAATATTCATTTGCTCATTGTCAATCCTATAACAATTCCGACGACGCTTTTTAGGAATAATCGCTTTAAAATGCGAGGTAGCATAGCCTTCATCACTTGTTAAATTTATAAATGTACACGCTTCAATACCTTTTGGAAGTCTGTCAATAACATAAATTAAACCTTCAAGCTCTGCTTTTTCATCACCTACAGATCCGTAAATTTCTGGTCTTAATAATAGTAATGTGTTTCGTAAAGTCTCACCAGAAATCCCCATAGGTTTATAAAACCCTCTGTTAAATAGGTGGCGCATAGTAATGTACATCCGCTCAATAGCGTTCGAGCTTTCTTGAGCACGAGTTCTCTCATGATGTTTTTTACTAGGCATAGTTTAATTTAATCGCGCCAAAGATACTATTATTTGTGTTAATTTATACACGAAAAATCATCAACCTGAATTCGATACAAAATTGGATTTAATCAACTAATAATCAAAATCTTACTGTTTCAATATCAGGTTAGGTTTCCGATTGCCAGCAGACAGGTAGTCGATTCTAATAAAATGCATCTCTTTTCAAGACCTTTCAGTTTGCTTTGCAGATACTTTTAATGAAAAAAAACATTTTTACCAATGCTCAAGGTGGCAACCTATGATAGTATTGGCTTTTTCCTTAAATTCAAATTGCTTTTACGTCGAACTCAGTTTGTCAACTATTTTTCTATCATTTGATAATCTAGGAAGCTTGTTTTGTCCGCCTAATTTCCCAATAGATTTCATGTATGCTTTAAAACCGCCTGGTTTCACTTTAGTTATCTTGAGGGGTTGTAATACATGCCCTTTAATTAAATCGAAATAATAGGTGTTTTGTTTTTGAAGGGATTCGTCTATTTTTTTCGCTAAAGCGGAAAGGTCTTCTGGTTCGTTTTCAAATTCTATAAACCATTCATGATAGGGTAGTCCTGCTGTAGGATTTATTTGTGGAGCTACCGTAAACTCTGAAACTCTAATATTAGAATTTAAAGTTGCTTCCTGCATCGCTTGTTCTACTTCTTTACCAATAACATGTTCGCCAAAAGCAGAAATAAAATGTTTTATACGCCCTGAAACAATCACGCGATAAGGTTTAGTTGAAGTAAACTGTACAGTATCTCCTAAATTGTACGCCCAAAGGCCTGCATTTGTTGAGATGATCATCACATAATTTACGTCAACCTCAACATCTGCAATCGTGATGCGTTTTGGATTTTCATTAAAAAATTCGTCCGCTTTAATAAACTCATAAAAAATACCTGAATTAAGCTGAAGCAACAT
>NZ_JAQWOO010000056.1 GCF_029245835.1 Algibacter sp.
GTGAGTTTGGCGATATAGAAATCGCTTTGCTCTATTTTAACAACATTATTATTTACTATTAAAACAAAGAGCGTCAAAATAAAACCTAAATGACCAAAAATAAAAAGATCGCCTAAATTGTTTTTAGACGACCTCTTTTAAGTTTCTGTGTTTAAAAAAAAACTAGTCTTGTTTTTTCTTTTTCTTGCCTTTTCCTTTTCCCCAGTTTTCTTTTAATTCAACTAAAGTTAAAGCGCCATTACCATCAGTATCTAATTTTGCGTAATTTTTTTCTAACTGATTAGCTGGTACTACTTTTTTTCTCTTAACGGATTTGAATTCATCCAAAGAAACTGAACCATCAGCATCAGCATCAAATTTTTTATACATTTTTTCAAAGTTTGGAGCTTTTTTTTCTTGTGCAGACATAGTTAAAGAAAAAGCGAATAATCCAAGTGTTAATAATCTTAATTTTACAGTATTTAATTTCATTTTTTTAAATTTTTTTAATTTGTTTAGTAATAGTACTGAGCAATAAGACTATTAAAAATTAAAAAGGTTTAATACAAAATTAAATATTTTTCAATGCTTCGTAAATAACGATACTTACAGCGTTTGCAAGATTCAAACTTCTAACATGTTCACTATAAAGTGGTATTTTAAAAAGTTGATTTTCATACTTTTGAATCAAAGGTTTAGGTAAACCAACGGACTCTTTTCCAAAAACTAAAAACATATCATCTTCAAATGGAATACCCCAATGGTTTTTTGAGCCATGGCTAGAAAGGAATGCTATTTTTTTATCTCCATTAATTTTGAAAAATTCATCAATATTTTCATAATACGTAACCGATAGATGTTGCCAATAGTCTAAGCCAGCGCGTTTTAAACGACTATCATCAATGGTAAATCCAAAAGGTTTAACAAGGTGCAAGTTTGAACCCGATGCTAAAGCTAAACGGCCTATATTTCCTGTGTTATTAGGAATTTCAGGTTCTATAAGTACAATGTTTAAAGGCATAGCTTTAGTCTTTTGAATTTGCTTTAGAAGTACGTTTAACGATGGTTATAATAATTAGTCGAATTAATAATACAAAGGGAAAACCATGAAGTGCTACATCAAAATAATCCATTGGTCCCATACCATTTCCACCACCTGCTAACCATTTAATTTTACCTAAAATATGAGGTTCGGGTAAAAAAGGTGCTAAACCAAGAGTTAAGCACAGTATAATAGTAATACGCCAGTCGTTATAGAATTTTGTCATATTAAAAAAGTCTGTTCAAATATATGAACAGACTTTGGTTGAATTTATAATCTCGAGATTTATTTTTTGTTTTATTGCTTTTTTATTGTTTTTTCGTCAATATCGAACTGGTTTGTTTTTTGATTTACATTTCCTGTTGGATTTGTTGGATTTTTTTGTTCTTTAGTAGGTTTAAATTTCTTTTTATCTTCAATAATTCCCATTGTTTTATTTTTTTAAGTTCATAAATAACATAAGAAAAATGAATTAAAACCTTATTAAAGTAATCTTAAAACTATATATGGTTTAGTTATTTAACAGCATAAGTTAGCTTCATAGTAATTGAAGCTGTTTTTTCTTTAGAAGTTGTATTATAAGCCCCACCCCAGGAATAATCCTCGTTTGAGTTTTGCCCAGTAATTTGAAAAATACCCATATTTGCTATAATAAGTTCGCCTAGCGACGCTCCAGAATTTTCTGAAATGCTTTCAGCTCTTAGTCTTGCATTATCAGTAGATCTTGATATCATTTCAATTTTTAAATCTTCTAATTTAGTATAATAATACCTTGGAGACATGGAATATAATTGAATGCCTTTATTTAATAATTCTGTAACTTCTCTTGATATTTTTTCAACCTTTTCAACTTCTTTTGAATTTATCTGTACCGTTTGATTTAGTGTGAAACCTGTAAATTCTTGACCTAAATATTTTCCGTCTGAAGAATAGTTTTGTTTCATGTTTTTGCTTGTGGTAACAGCTGTAAAAACAATAACATCATCTGATAAGCCTTTTGATTTTAAATATTCTGAAATCGTTTCTTTATCCTTTTTCAAATCGGCATATGCTTCTTTTAAATCTCTATTTACTTGAGAAAAACTAGCTTCCCAAACAATAAGATCGGATGTGAAATTTGTTTTTCCTAAACCTGTTACAGAGATAGTTCCAGCCTTTTTGTTTCGGTTTATTATAGCATTTCCTAAAATAAGAGAAGCTGATATAATAGTAATGCCAAATATAATGGCACTTAAATTCTTTTTCATTGAAAATAGATTTTGATATTTATATTATCTGATGGATGTAACAAAATTTGGAATATCATCTATAGAATTTTCACTAATAAATTTTATAAAAGCACTTCCAATAATAGCGCCTTTAGCAAAATTAGTTGCTTGTGTAAATGTTTTGTTATCTGATATTCCAAACCCAATTATTTGTGGGTTTTTTAAATCCATATTCGATATACGTTTAAAATAAACCTCTTGGTCGCTACCAAACCCTTTTTTACTTCCTGTAACACTCGCGCTACTAACCATATAAATAAAGCCGTTTGAAACAGAATCGATAAAATTAATACGTTCAACCGAAGTTTGTGGTGTAATTAAAAATACATTTATAAGTCCGTATTTTTCAAATATAGTTTGATATTCTTCGTGATAAACATCTACAGGTAAATCAGGAATAATTAAACCGTCAATACCAATCTCACTACATTTTTTACAAAAGGCTTCAACGCCGTATTGCAGCATCGGGTTAAAATACCCCATAATAATTAAAGGAATATTTACTGTTTTTCTGATGTCTTTTAGTTGATTAAAGAGTACCTCCGTAGTCATGCCATTTTTCAGAGCCTGAGTGGAACTATCTTGAATAGTTGGTCCATCGGCCAAAGGATCACTAAAAGGCAAGCCAATTTCAATCATATCAACACCGTTTTTTTCTAGGTCTTGAATGATGGTAACAGTGTCGTTAATATCCGGATAACCTGCAGTAAAATATATAGAAAGTAACTTTTTGTCTTCTTCTAATTTTTGGTTTATTCTGTTCATTTGTTTTTTCTTTTTTTTGAGACCTCACAGGTTTTAAAAACCTGTGAGGTCTCTGTTTGCGTTAGGGATTGCAGTGGAAAGCCCACAGCCCGACATAGGAGGTGCGAGGACTTGTAACGTAAAGCCCGACCCTTTTTGGGTAACGCCCAAATTTTAAATTTTGAAATAATCTATATAATTCTGTAAATCCTTATCACCACGACCAGATAAATTTAAAACCACAACATCATCAGGTTTAAATGTTTTATAATTAAAAATAGCTAAGGCGTGCGATGTTTCAATGGCAGGAATAATACCCTCTAATTTTGAAAGTTCTAGGCCAGCTTCCATAGCGTCGCTATCTGTAATTGACATGAATTCTGCACGACCAGTTTTAGCTAAATGTGCATGCATAGGGCCAACACCAGGATAATCTAACCCTGCCGAAATGGAGTAAGGTTCTGTAATTTGTCCGTCTTTAGTTTGCATTAAAAGCGTTTTACATCCATGAATAATACCTTCTTTTCCTAAAACAGATGTTGCTGCACTTTCACCAGAATCTATACCTAAACCAGCAGCTTCAACAGCAATAATACCAACATCAGGTTCATGAAGAAAATGGTAATAGGTTCCTGCAGCATTACTACCGCCGCCTATACACGCTACTACATAATCTGGGTTTTCGCGTCCTTCGACTTCTTTTAATTGCCATTTTATTTCTTCTGAAACAATAGCTTGGAAACGGGTAACCATATCTGGATAGGGATGCGGACCAATAGCAGAACCAATAATATAATGGGTGTTTACAGGGTTGTTAATCCAATCTCTAATCGCCTCGTTAGTAGCATCTTTTAGCGTTCGGCTTCCTGATAATGCAGGTACCACTTTAGCACCTAACATTTTCATTCTAGCTACGTTTGGCGCTTGACGAGCGATATCAATTTCGCCCATATACACAATACATTCTAAACCCATTAAAGCACAAACCGTAGCAGTAGCCACACCATGTTGACCCGCGCCAGTTTCAGCAATAATTCTGGTTTTTCCTAAACGCTGCGCCATTAAAATCTGACCAATAGTATTATTGATTTTGTGAGCGCCCGTATGGTTTAAATCTTCTCGTTTTAAATATATTTTGGTATTATATTTTTCTGAAAGACGTTTCGCAAAATACAGTGGAGAAGGGCGACCCACATAATCCTTAAGTAATTGGTTAAACTCCGCCTGAAAATCGGGTTCAGCCATTATTTTTAAATAATTTTGGCGTAACTCTTCAACATTAGGATAGAGCATTTCTGGAATGAATGCACCTCCAAATTCGCCGTAATAGCCTTTTTCGTTTACGTTATAATTCATAGTTTTTTCTTTTTCGTCATTCCGAACGCAGCGAAGCAATCTGTTTTTTTTTAGTTTTAAAAATTGAGATTACTTCTTCATTTGTTCCTCATTCATCGTAATGACGTTGTTTTTAAATTTTTCTATCAGCTCAATATTTTTTAATCCAGGTTCAATCTCAAATTTACTATTCACATCTAAAGCATAGCAATATTTTGAGGCGCTACTGTTGGTAAACTGTTTTATGTCTTCAACTTCGTTTAGTCCTATACCACCACTTAAAAAGAAAGGTTTAGTTGATGGATAATTGTTTAATACATTCCAATCAAAGGTATAACCGTTTCCACCGGGTAATTTACCTTTAGTGTCAAAAAGGAAGTAATCACAAACATATTCATAAGGCTCTAAAACACTAAAATCAAATTCATCTTTAATTGAAAAGACCTTGACAATTTCTAGTTTCTCGTCTGTATCTTTTGAAGCGATTACTTCGTCGTTTCTCTCCTCGAAATGACGTTTCAATTTCAAGCAATATTCAGGGGATTCTTTTCCGTGTAATTGAATCGCTTGTAAATTGTATTTATTTATTTTTTCAATAACAAAATTAATATCTGCATCAACAAAAACACCTACTTTCCTTATAGATTTTGGTAATACAGGAATCGATGGAGCATTAAAGTTTCGTGCAGATTTTTCATAAAATATAAACCCAAGGTAATCAGGTTGCAATGCTGCAACTTGTTCAATATTATCTTGATATTTCATGCCACAAACCTTTAATCTCATCTTTCTAAGGTTTTAATAAATTCAGTTGCACTAGCTCCAGGGTTATCTGTTTTCATAAAGTTTTCTCCAATTAAAAAGCCTTGGTACCCATAAGGTTGTAATTCTTTAATCGCTTCAATATTACTAATACCACTTTCGGATACTTTTACAAAGTCATTTGGAATCAGATTACTTAAGCTTTTACTAGTTTGTAAACTAACATCAAAGGTTTTTAAATTCCGGTTATTTACTCCCAGCATGTCTAAACTAGGCATAACAGATTTATGTAGCTCTTCTTCATTATGGACTTCTAAAAGTACATCTAGATTCAAACGTTTTGCAAACTCAGAGAATTGTTTTATTTCATCTCTTGATAGAATGGCAGCGATTAACAGAATAACATCAGCACCATAGGCTTTAGCTTCAAGCATTTGGTATTCATCTATAATGAATTCTTTACGTAATAAAGGCAGATTACAACTTGCTCTTGCTGTTAGTAAATCGTCTAAAGAACCTCCAAAATATTTTCCGTCGGTGAGAACAGACATGCCGCAAACGCCTGCATTTTCATAGCCTTTGGCAACATCTTGAATATTTAATCCATTATTGATTATAGCTTTTGATGGTGAACGCCTTTTGTGTTCTGCAATAATACCAGATTTACTGTTGCGTAAGTTATTGGCGAGTGAAACAGTTTGTCTTTCAAATAAAACAGAATGCTCTAATTGCGATACGGGAATTAAACTTTTTCTAAGTTCTACTTCCTTACGTTTATCTAGTGTTATTTTGTCTAGTATATTCATTTTTATATTCCTGTATAGTGTTGACTGTTTTAGTTATTAAAAATATCGTTTTTTAAAAACACCCCTAAAGTCTCCTCAAGGGGACACCACTTCCTAACTGATTACTCAAAACTGATTACTATATATAATCTAATTCAATATTTATCTTCATTCTTTAGTAAGCTAACTGCTCACTGAATACTGCCAACTGTGGACTTTTTATCTGCTTAACTCAATCAATTTGTCTAAACTTCCTTTTCCTTTTCCTGAAAATAATGATTCTTTTGCCATTTCAAAACCTGCTTGATGTGAAATCTGCTTTGTGGTGGCAATAGCTAATCCTGCATTGGCGCAAACTACATTATTTTGTGCTTCTGTACCTTTTCCGCTTATTATATCAACAAATATGTTTGCTGCATCTTTAACCGAGTCTCCTCCAAAAATGGCATCTTGTTTAATTTTAGAAACTCCTAAATCTTCTGGTGAAAACAATTTTTCAGTATGATTTGAAACAATTTTTGCTTTTCCTGTTAATGAAATTTCATCATAGCCATCTAAAGCATAGACTATATTATAGTTTGTTTCTGTATTTTGATATATAAAACTATATAGTCGTAAAAGTTCTAAACTAAAAACGCCTAACATTTGGTTTTTTGGAAATGAAGGATTAACCAAAGGCCCCAACATATTAAAAAATGTTTTTACACCTAGCTCTCTACGAATAGGAGCAACGTTCTTCATAGCAGGGTGAAATAGTGGTGCGTGTAATATACATATGCCTGCTTTATCTATACAACCTTTTAAAAAATCTTCATTGTTGGAAAACTTGACCCCTAAATGTTCCATAACATTTGATGAACCCGAAGTTGATGACACGCCATAATTGCCATGTTTGGAAACGTTAACCCCAGCACCTGCCGTAATAAAGGAAGACAAGGTGGAGATGTTGAATGTATTTTTGCCATCGCCTCCGGTACCTACTATATCTATGGCATTGAATTCGTTGAGGTTTATAGACACACAAAGTTCTAAAAGGGCATCTCTAAAACCTTTTAATTCTTCTAAGGTAATACTTCGCATCATAAAAACAGATAGGAAACATGTTATTTGGCTTGGGTTGTACATATCGTTTGATATGTTAACTATTACCTGTTTAGCCTCCTCTGTTGAGAGTGTTTCGTGATTTATTAGTCTATTTAGTATGTCTTTCATGGCTTCTACCTAACCCTCTATATTGGAGAGGGAATTGATTAGTTGCTTGTTTTTAGTTTTGTTTTTAAAGTCCCCTGTGGGGATTTAGGGGCTTTTAATTATTTACCCAATTTTCTAATATCTTCTTCCCATCTGGCGTTAAAACCGATTCTGGGTGGTATTGCACACCTCTAACATCATATATTTTGTGTCTTAAAGACATGACTTGTCCGTTTTCATCAAAAGAAGTGGCTTCTAAACTTTCTGGTAAATTTGGATTTACAACCCATGAATGGTATCGACCAACTTCAATGTTTTTGCCTAAATCTTTAAAGATGTATTCGTCATCGACACATAAAGTTACATTAGTAGCTACACCGTGGTAAACATCTTCTAAATTAATTAGTGATCCTCCAAAAACTTCGCCTATAGCTTGTTGCCCTAAACAAACCCCTAGAATACTTTTTGTTGGGGCATATTTTTGAATAATAGCTTTTAGTAAACCAGCTTCATCTGGAATTCCTGGACCCGGTGATAATACAATCTTATCAAACGGTTGCACATCTTCTAAAGTTAATTTATCGTTTCTTACTACGGTTACATCACAATTTAAATCTTCTAAATAATGGACTAAGTTGTATGTAAAACTGTCGTAATTGTCTATAACTAGTACCTTTCTATTCATCTTTTTGTCATTCCTGTGTAGGCAGGAATTTATTTTTAGTTAATCTTTTTACTTTATGTTCATTTTGCCTTGATGCAAAACGAACCAAAAAATCAAATCAATCTGAGGAAATTGCTAAAGCATCATTCGCTCTCTGAATTGCACAATTAAAGCTGCGTTTTACGACTCCATTCCTTCGCTCATTATTTCTGCAGACTGATGATTCGGACTGTGTCCAAACTTGGGTGTTGACTTTCTACTATTTTCTTTTTTAGTTCCAAAATTGTTTTTAATCTTTCTAACTTCTAACTTCTAACTTCTAACTTCTAACTTCTAACTTCTAACTTCTAACTTCTAACTTCTAACTTCAGATATCTTCTGCTAATTTAATAGCTTTCGTTAATGCCCCTAGTTTATTGTAAACCTCTTGCAACTCGTTTTCTTGATTGGATTTTGAAACCAGTCCTGCGCCTGCTTGCCAATTGAGTTTATAGTCTTTGCTTAAAAAGGTACGTATCATAATAGCGTGATTAAAATTACCATTGAAATCCATAAAGCCAATGGCACCTCCGTAGTAACCACGACTTGTTTTTTCATAATCTTCAATAAGTTGCATCGCTCTATGTTTTGGCGCGCCGCTTAACGTTCCTGCTGGAAAAGTATCTGCTACCACTTGCATGGTAGAGGTTGCGTTGTGTTTTTGCCCAGTAACTTTACTTACCAAATGTATAACGTGTGAGAAAAACTGAACTTCGCGATACGTTACTACTTTTACATCGCTTCCGTGTCGGCTTAAATCGTTTCTTGCTAAATCGACAAGCATCACATGTTCAGCATTTTCTTTGTCGTCATTTTTAAGCTTTTCTGCTAGAATTTCATCTTTTTGTTCGTCTCCAGTGCGTTTAAATGTTCCTGCAATAGGATGAATTTCAGCTAAACCATCGTCTACAATAAGTTGTGCTTCTGGCGAACTTCCGAAAATTTTAAAATCGCCGTAATCAAAATAGAATAGGTAAGGTGATGGGTTTATGCTTCTTAATGCGCGGTAAATATTAAAATCATCGCCTGTATATTCTTGAGAAAAACGTCTTGATAATACGAGTTGAAATACATCTCCGCGTTGGCAATGTTTTCTGGCTATTTCAACGTGTTCTCTAAACTCATCATCCGTCAGGTTAGATTTAATATCGCCTTTTGAACTGAAATTATATGATGCAAAATTTTGAACGTTTATTAGTTTATCTATAGCGTCAACATTATTTTCAGTGTCTTCATAACAATGCGCAAAAATATAAGCTTCATTTTTAAAGTGATTTATGGCAATTATATTTTTATAAACCGCATAATACATATCTGGGATAACCACAGAATTGTCTTTTTTACTAATTTGAACATCTTCAAAATATCTTACCGCATCATAAGCAGTATAGCCAAAAATACCGTTATTTATGAATTTAAAATTTTCTTCAGATTGGGTGTCAAAGCGTTTTGTGAAATTGAAAATCTCATCTACCACATTAACATCTTCTGTGATATCTAATTTAGCAGAACTGCCATCAGGAAAGGTTTGTGAAATTACTTCATTTTCAACCTTTATGGAAGCAATAGGGTTGAAACAGATGTATGAGAAATTCTTATGACTTCTATGATAGTCACCACTTTCTAATAAAATACTATTAGGATATTTGTCGCGTATTTTATAATATACAGTAACAGGAGTAATAGTGTCTGTTAAGATGCGTTTATGATGTGTGTAAAGACTAAATTTTTTCATCTTATTTATTTTATTTTATTCTGAAAATACATCAGAACAAAGAAAAAGGCTTGTCGTGAATGACAAGCCTTTTGAATATTTTAATTTTTAAATATACTAGGGTTTTACTTCACGAAGATTAGTTTCGAAAGCACCACCACCAAGTATCATTTAAAATTGTTTTCATACTTTATTTATTATAGGCTCAAATATAGAAATGAAAATGGTTTTACACAATACTTTAAATCATTTTTTACATAAAAGTTTGTTAAACTATAAGAAATACAAAGAAGTATTAATTAATTTTATTTTATGAAGTTAAAACTATTATTTATTACCATTCTTTTAATGGTGAGTTGTGCTAAAGAAAAAAAAACAGCAACAATTCAAGAAGTAAGCGGACAAGAAGTATTGCAAAACGATAAAAATTCGGATGATTTTCAGTTGGAAGTGTATGATTTTTCAGGTTTAGAACCATTTTTGAATAAAAAAGATGATAAGATTTATGTAGTGAATTTTTGGGCAACTTGGTGCGCACCCTGTGTGAAGGAGCTTCCTTATTTTGAAAAATTAAATTCAGAATATAAAAACCAAAATGTTGAGGTTGTTCTAGTGAGTCTTGATTTTCCGCATTTGTATGAAAAAAAATTAAAACCATTTATAAAAGAAAATAACCTAGCCTCTAAAGTAATAGCCTTAGACGATGCCAATATGAATACATGGATACCTATGGTAGATGAAAATTGGTCTGGATCAATTCCGGCAACAGTAATATACAAGAATGATGAGCGAAGATTTTTTGAGCAATCGTTCAATTATGAAGAATTAGAAAAAGAACTTAAACAATTTATAAAATAAAATAATATGAAAAAATCAATTAAAATCCTTTCAGTAGTATTTTTACTAATGTTAGTTAGTGCATTTAATGTAAACAACACCGCAAGTGACGGGTACCAAATTGGTGATGTAGCCGAAGATTTTTCGCTTAAAAATATTGATGGAAATATGGTTTCTATGGCAGATTATAATAATGCGAAAGGTTTCATAATCACATTTACTTGTAATACGTGTCCGTTCGCAGTGATGTACGAAGATAGAATACAAGCTCTTAACGTAAAGTACGCAACTTTAGGCTACCCTGTAATTGCTATTATGCCAAACAATACAGCTGTTAAACCCGGAGATGCTTTACCTGAAATGAAAAAACGAGCAAAAGAAAAAGGTTTTACTTTTCCTTATTTAATGGATGAAGCACAAAATGTATATCCGAAATTTGGAGCTACTAAAACACCTCATATTTATGTTCTAGAAAAAACTAAAAAAGGAAATATTGTAAAGTATATTGGCGCCATTGATGATAACCATAAAGATGCTTCAGCAGTTAAAGTTAAATATGTTGAAAATGCTGTAGATGCTTTATTAAAAGGAGAAACAGTTAAGCAAAAAGAAACAAAAGCAATAGGTTGTTCTATTAAAGTGTAATCAAAAAAAATTAAAATGAATCCGAAGTGTAATACTTCGGATTTTTTTTCGTCTATAATTTTAGATATATTATTTTTGCAAAATTAATATTAAAACAAACATGGAAGACTTAACACAAGAAGAATGGGCAATGCAATTAGCCAATGATGATAATGCTATTGTACTAGATGTAAGAACCGATGCTGAAGTTGCAGAAGGGATTATACCTAATGCCATTCACTTAGATATTTATAAAGGGCAAGAATTTATTAATGACATTGAAGACCTAGATAAAAGCAAAAGTTACTATGTGTATTGTCGCTCAGGAAATAGAAGTGGGAAAGCATGCCAAATAATGGAGCAACTAGGTTTTGAGAATGCTTATAACCTTGAAGGCGGTATGTTAGAATGGACTGGTGAGGTTGTTGATATTAATTAATTTTTTATGATATCGTTTCGCCTCTTTTTGTATACACTTTTATTAGTTTCAATTACTGGATGTAATCAAATGAAGCCTCAAGAAGGTTTTACAAATGTTAAACCTAAATTGTTTAATGATTTGATTGTTAATAATGTGCAGCTTATTGATGTTAGAACTCCAGAGGAGTATATTGAAAATCATATTCCCAATGCAATAAATATTAATTATTTTTCCGATGATTTTATTGCAGATATAACAAAGTTAGATACCACAAAACCTATTTACATTTATTGTCGTTCTGGAAAACGCAGCAAGAAAAGTGTTATTCCTTTTAAAGAGGTTGGATTCACCCAAATTTATAATTTAGAAGGCGGTATATTAAACTGGACGTCTAAAGGCCTTTCTACGCAAAGTAAATAATTCATAAAATACATACTATAGTATATTGGAAAGCAGACGCAAAATTATCTAATACACCTATGATGGAAGATGATGCATCAACTTATCCCTTATTATTTGTTAGATATCATGAAGGCTTTAAGTTTTATTATGCGCATTCAACTATTTTTTAAGTAATTCACCTTTTTTATTTTTTACAGATTAAAGAATTTACTTTTTTTGTATTAAAGTTAGCTGTTTAATAAAAAAAATATTATTTTAATAGCTTATTTTTAAGGTTTTATTAATTAATAGCATTTAAAATTATTTTTCTAATGGAAAACGGTTTCGTTATTTTAGGAATTATTACTCTTTTATTTTTGAGTATGTATGGATTCTCTTATCTTTCAGTAGCTAGAGAAAAAATGAAGCAAAAAAGACTTCAGCAGAAAGAATTAGAAAAGGCAGAATTAAGACGTCAGGCTCGACTTAAAAATCAAGAATTAATTGATGCAAGAGTTAGAAAATTCAATGAAAGAAAAGAAGAGATACAACACGAATTATTGTTGTTGAAAAAAATGAAAGAAAAACAAAAAGTTAGTTGATTTTTTTTCTAATATAAAAAGCTCCTGCGATTTATTTCGTAGGAGCTTTTTTTTTATACTCTAAATAGTCCACCTTTATTAGGGAATCATTAACAACGGTAAATAAAATGGAAGATGAGTTGCCGATGTAACATATTGTATTTGGTTTGACTCTGAAACTTTTACGTGGCTTGGGATTTCTCAAGAATCAGACCTTACAGTATCAGTAGATTATGAGTTTGATTAGCTTGCTTTTTTTTCAATAGCTTGATTTTAAGTAGCTTAAATTATTACTTTAAAACAGATGATGAAGTGTTAGTATTAGTAAATAACATAGAATTTGGTTTAATTTCTTATATGTTTATAAGAGAATTGAATATTTCAAAGAAGGTATAGAATTTGTATAAATTCAAATAAATGATGTGAAATATACTATATATTTGCCTTATGAAGAATTTAAGAGTAGTTGTATAGGTTACGACTGTTCTCGTTTAGTATTAAAAGATTATTTAATAAAAAATGTGTTAAAAAGACATTTTATAAATTATGAAGAAAAATTTATTACAACAAAGCCTTAAGGAAGGAAAAACTTTATATGGCCCTTTTTGCAAAATACAAGACCCTACAATTGTTGAAATTGCGGCTTTAAGTGGTTTTGACTTTGTGATTATTGATATGGAACATGGTCCTTTTAGTATTGAGTCTGCTCAAAATATGATTAGAGCAGCAGAGGCAAGAGGAATAACCCCTGTGGTTAGGGTTACTGAAAATTCAGAAACTTTAATCTTAAGAACTTTAGATATTGGTTTTAAATGTATTCAAGTTCCTCAGATATGTACAAAAGCGGATGCTGAAAGATTAGTGAAATCTACAAAATTTTATCCTAAAGGTGAAAGAGGTATGTGTCGTTATGTAAGGGCTGCAGAATATACAAATATTACTGGAGCAGACCATTTTGGAAAAGCAAACGATAGTATAACTACTATTATTCATATTGAAGGTATGGAAGGTATTAATAACTTAGAAGAAATTGTTCAAGTAGATGGTATTGACGTAATCTTTTTAGGGCCTTACGATCTATCACAATCATGTGGTGTCCCTGGTCAAGTTAATGATCCTAAAGTTGTCAATGCTATGCAAGAAGCAGTAAAAACTGCCAAGAAATTTGGGAAATCCGTTGGAACTTTTACTGAATCTCCAGAAAAAGCAAAAATGTGGAGAGAAATAGGAGTACAATATATTTCTTATGCTGTAGACGTTGGTTTAATAATGAATACTTTTAAAGATATTACCAAACAATTGAAGAGTTAAACTATTTCTTCTTTTAATTATTTTTAGTACAACTCAAAAAAAAAAGTGTAAAAAAAAAAGAGAATATATTCAAACAGTTAAGTCTCGGATTGCTTTTTTGCTGGCTATGAATGAAATAAGATTCGAGATAAATAGGGTGCAAATAATTGTAGCTTTTTATGTGTTTTCTTCCATTGGACGATATTGACTCTCCAGAAGAGTACCAAAAACTGATAAAAACTGATAAAAAAAATTAAAAATGATTAAAAATGGCTTACAAAAAACGCTTATTAAATGAGAAACATAAAATAGACTAAGACTATTTTAGTATCGCTAATCCTTCAAGTGCAGATGCATTATTAGGCGTATTCATCAGTGCTTTATTAAATAAGATACGAGCCTCTTTCGTCTTGCCAATTTTCAAGGAACTCCATGCATACATTAATAAACCATCAAAGTCAAAAGGATATAGATTTACCACTTTTTCAAACAATACATATGCATCGCTAAACATTTTTTTATTGTAAAAAATCAATCCTAATTGGTAATTAGCAACAGTGTTATTGGGCGAGATAATAAGTATTTGTTTGTAAATGTCAATGACAGCATCCCATTTGCCCGTGGCTGCTTTAGGCAGTATTAAACCAAATTTTGCTTCCTCTGAATAAGGTAATATTTTTATGGCTTTCGTATAGTATTTCTCAGATTCATTAAAATCACTATGCTGATAATATAACCATCCTAGGCGAAGGTTAATTTCATAAGAATCATCTAGGTAGGCGTCTTTTAAAACACGAATAGAATTCTCGATGTTATTGTCGTTTTCAAACGTATAGCTATTTTTAAAAGCAGTTTGAATTTTTTTAACATCTTGAGCCTGTACTTGCATTGAAGTAAAAATTAGCAATGTTAGTAAAAATATATATTTCATGATTTAGATTTTTTTTAGGATTATTAATCGAAAGTATTAACGGTTTTTAAATATCAAAAATTGAACTGCATACCCATAAATATAGATCGAGTATTATAGGGATTGTTAAAAATAATGTCATCCTGAGTATATTGGTTAATAAGTGCGTCGTTTCTTAAAATAAGATACAATTGTAAATGGTTGTTAATTAGATAATTTACACTTGCTCCATACCAATAATCTAACGCATCTAAGTTGTTATAAATACTCATACCTGCATCATCTACGAAGTTATTAATTTCACCGAGTAAACCGAAAATAGCCACACTTAAATTAGTGCTAATACTGCTATTAACACTTTGTTTAAAAACAACATTTTTATTGTTTTTGTTAGTGAAATTATGTTGATAATACATATCTGTTTTAGTGTATAATGATGCATTACCGAAAGGAAAATAGTTTATTGAGATTGAAGGTTGAATCAAACTATTTGAATTTATTCTTGAAAAACTACTTGCTATGGTAAAATCTATATTTTTAATAGCTTTTGAGAAAGACAAGTATGAGGAAAAATTACTAAATTTTCCATCATAAATACGTGTTTGAGTAGGCCTATTACCGTTGCCTGTAGTTGTTTGTGAATCGTACCAATCTAGCGTCTCGCTCATGTAAGTTAACCCAAGCTTAAGGTTTGTGCCTTTTCCTATATTTTTATTCCAAGAAAAATACAACTGATATTGCTTCATTTTTTCTTCAATAATTTCAGGAGAATAGGCGATATCGTATATAGAATTTTCGCCATTTAAAAGGGATAAATTAAAATTGAAAATCGATGAGTTTTCTGCGTAATTAAATAAATTAACAGAATAATAATTCAGAGAATTTCTTGTTACTTGGGTGAGGTTATCTACAACGGTATTATTTATGGTATAGTCATCAAACTGTATGTTCTTATAATTTAAAGATATACCATTAATTGTTTTACTTTGGTTATAGAAGCTTATTTTTTTACGGTACTCTGCATCAAGAGATGCCAGTATCTTTCTCGCATCTTCAACTTGCAAACCCAATAAACAGGAATAATATAAGTATTCTTTTGCGATGGTATCTTTTGGAGTTATACTCACCACATTTTCAAAATGTGGGATGGCTTTTCTATAATTACGCTTGTTGTAATAGGCGATACCCATGCGGTATTGTAAATAGTAAAAATCGATATCGTTTTTAAGTGATTGTTTTCCTAAATCAATCAGATCATCCCACTTTTTTTGGATATAATAGTCATAACTAAGTCTGTCAATTTCATTTAAAGTCAAGTTTTCTTGAGCTACCAATTGGGTACTATTAAATCCACTAGCAACTAGTAATAGAAAAAAAATAATATTAGCGTTTAAGTGTTTCATTTTTTATTGAATTTTTGCGATAGATAAGAGCCCTCTCTTTTCAATTTTTATTGCGTATTTGTTTTCTTCAATTAATTTACGTTTTGAATTCAATGAGAATAGACTTTCAAGTCTTATATCAGAAGGCAGAAAATCGTTATCAATACTCACGTATTTCAATTTAAATTTAGCTTTTAGATAAATTTTAAATGGTGCAATAAAATCTTGTAGAAACCTTTTTCTTACAGAGAATACATTATCAACGGGTAAATTATCGGTTATTTCTAAGTCTTTGTAAAAACCTTGTTCTAATTTATATAGGCTGAGGTATAAAGTATATAAGAAAGAATTTTTATTGCCTATATAATTTATAAATTGGAACAGTGATCCATTATTATTGAAATAGGCTACCGCATCGGTTTTTAAACATTTGAAATAGGAATTATTAAACGCGTCAACCAATACTTCTAATTCGTGATGGTACTCAGAATCATCAAATATTTGCGTGTATATATTATCTTTTTTATAAAACTTCAACCGTTGTCCAGGTATGAAATTAAACGCATTTTGTATTAAAGTATTAATTTCAATATTAGATACCTTGTCATGCTTATTTGGAATGGCGAAATTTAAAATCTGTCTTGATTTTTGAACGTTTTTAATAATGCCTTCAAATGGATACTTAAATGTTTTAGAGCCAATATACGGGCTAAGCTGAAACTGGAAATGCAGGTGTGGATAGGGTGATCTTCCAGAGTTTCCAACGGTTGCTAATAATTGGCCTTTTTTTACAAAATCACCTTTTTTAACTTTAAAAGAATCGGCCTTTAAATGGCTATATTGTGAAAACAGATAGTCACTGTGCTTAATCACGATACTATTTCCCCAATTTTGCAAGGTATTTACTTCGCCAATAACATTATCTTCAATCGTATCATATATTTCTACAATGGTTCCATCAGCTGAAGCGACTACCGGTTTGTTGTAGCAATAATAATCTTCAGGATAATCGCCTGAATTTTTATATTGCGATTTATTAGTATCTAAAATAATAAAATCCCAAGCATCAGACCACGCGCCAATATGTGTGTGTTCACCTTGATGCCCTTGAGAGATATCCCATTCGCCTAATACCGGTAAATATACTGGTAAGTAATAAGGTATCGGAAATCGTTCTTTAATATTAACATGCTGATAAATGTTTTTCTCTGGTGAATTATATTGAAATATCGGTTCAACCAAGGTTTCTCCTGGTTCTAGTCTTAATTTCATGACATAGAGAAATGTTAATACGACAACATTAAACGGAAGTGAATAAATAGGCAAATTAAATTTATAAAATAACTGTCCCATACCAAAGGTTAGAATTACGGTAATTGGCAATAAAATTAGCATCCATGAATACGACCATTTGCTAGGTATTAAAAAAATACCTCCTAGTGCTATTGATGTTAAAATATAATTGAATCCGATATAGGTATAGCTAAGTTCGCTGTAATCAATACCAACAAATTTGTAAAATAGAATAGCAACATAAAAACCAATAATTGAAAGCGAAAATGAAATTCTAGAGCTTACAAGTAGGCCTATCGCGATTATTAATCCAGCCAATTCATTATACTGAAAAGCGATAGCTGATAGGGATAGTAAATAATCTTTAATAAAAAACGGGTAGGTAATATTGTTTAAATAAATATGCAAATCAACTAATAGCTGACCTCCTAAGGAATAGAGTTCGCTATAGTGATAGATGCCTCGTTCGCTTACACCAATACCAATGAGGTTAGTATACGATAAATCGATAATCCATATCGCCAATAGAAATGGGATACTTAAAAACGGTAACATATATTTACTTAGAACCCCTTCAATGGCCAATGTTAATAAAAGTGTTAATACAGCGGATATTAATATAACCACCACAACTCTGATACCTGGTCCGAAAAAAACAGCAATTCCAAGACCCACCAAAAGGGCATTGAAACCGTAAAGACCTGCTATTATTTTCTTTTCATCAAATTTAAACCAGAGAGCAGTTTGAACAGTAATGACTACTGATAATAATCCCATAAAGCCTATCCAAAAGTCAAAAAAAGTTACCAGCATTATGGCTAACCCCAGGAATTTACTTTTAGAGAAAAATATTTGAGAATAACTGTTAGCTATAATGTTTACATATTTATCAACCATTTGTTTAGGCTATTTTATGTTGTTATATTCAGTGTTCAATCAGTTCAATCAGTTCAATCTTCAGCCTTCGCTCTTCAATGCTCCGTAGTCATTAACTCTTCAGATAATCAGGTATGACTTCTTGAGCTTCAAATGTCGCGTTGGTTTCAGCTTTTCTAATAATATGTGTGTTATGTTCCTCATCAATCATAATAACATTGGGTCTAAAGGTTATAAACTGCATCCATTGGGTCATGTTATATGCACCAACACGTCTTATCGCAACTTGATCGCCTTTTTGTAAAAGCGGAAACTGAACAGCTGCTCTAACAACATCAATATTCATACATAGTGGACCATAAAGTGTTGTGTCTTCTGTTTGTTGGGTTGTAGTTTCCACAGGTAAAACTTCATGTTCATACCAAAACGATGTAAAAAGATTGTTTACACCAATGTCTAATATGGTTGAACGTCTGCCATCAGCCAACCTCTTATTTGCAAGTACGGTACCTAATAAATAACCAGCATCATCAATTAAAGCGCGACCACTTTCTATAATGAGTGTAGGTAATTCGTTTGGGGCAAAATTAGCACTCATTAATGCCCCTGTAATAGCATCGGCATAAGCGTCAAAAGTAGGGCAGGTGTCTTTACCCGGTAAATAAGCGCCTTTTAATGTGTTTTTGGAAGCAAATCCACCTCCGATATCAATGTATTGAATGGCATGATTAAATTTTTTCTTTAAGGACGTCGCTAACTCTGCTAGTTTTGATATCGCAACAGCGTAAGCATTTGGTGTTGTAATATAGGTGCCAATATGGGTATGCAAACCAACCACATCAACCTTTTCGCTGTACATTAATCGGTTAAGTGCTTGCCAAGCTTCACCATTTTCATAATTAAACCCGAATCGATCCCATTGCGGATAAATCCCCGTATTCATATTGACTCTAATGGCTACTTTTGGTCTTTTATAAGAAGTTTCAGCCAGTTTTAAAATAGTGTAGAGCTCATCAAAATGGTCTATATGAATAAGAGATAGATTTTGAATAGCTAATTTTAAGTCTTCATCACTTTTATCTGGACCGTTAAATATAATTTCATTCCCTGGAACCCCATTATTCAATGCTTTTTGGTATTCAAACCCTGAAACCACTTCGGCCCACGATCCTAATTTTTTAAATACTCGGCATACAGCATCAATATAATTTGTTTTGTATGACCAGGCAAATTGTACTTTTGGATATCTTGAAGTAAATGCGCTTGTTGCTTCTTCGTATGTTTTCCTGATGGTTGGCTCCGAAACTACAAATACTGGAGAGCCGTACTGTTCAAGAATATCTTTAACGGGAACGGTGTCTATTTGATTAAGTGTTTCAACCGATGTTTTCATTCCAAATTTATCGGGTACTCCAGCGTTTATCTTGCTGATTATTGGTCTTTCGTATCTAAGTTTAGTCATTTTAGTAGTTTTTAAAATTATAATTCTCCTGTAATACTAAGTTTCTCAAATTGAGAAATATCGGCTATTAAATCATATGAATAACGTACAAACATTTTTCCAATATCATATTTTGTAAAAGGTGCAACATCTTCTCCGTTGGCAAGCTGAATAAGGGCTTCGGGTATATTCTGTCCGGCTTCAACAGCTAAATAAACCCATGCTGGAATACGCGGATTAATCTCAATAAGATAATAGTCGCCTTCGTTGTTTTTTATTAACTCAAGCTCCATACCACCTCTCCATTTTGTGTTTTTAATGAGCTTGTGTGTAATATCAAGCATGGTTTCATCGCCTAAGGTTATTCCGCCCCATGCTTTTCCTTTATCGGTAATGTATTGTTTTCGCATAGGAACGGCAGCAATAGTATTTCCTCGGCCGTCACCCAGAGCTATAACATTTACTTCGGTTCCTTTAATAAACTCTTGGATAATAACGGGTAGTCCCCATTTTGAAGAAATTTTATTAAAATGACCTATAACTTGTTCTGAATTATAAGCGATATAGGCATCGTAAAATTTACCTTTTACTAAAACGGGATAATCGAAATCGTCTCGAAGTTTTGAAACATCGTTTACGCTAGTTAAAGATTTGCTTTTGGGCACCTTAATATTGTATTTTTCACCAAATTCAACCAATTTTTCTTTTTCGCGTTCTTCAAACTGTTGTTTTGTTGGTAGAAACGATTTTATGTTTAATGATTCAAGCCTAGTTTGCGATGTTATGAATGTGAAGAGTTCCGCATCGAAATTAGGGATTAAAAAATCGATGTTTTCAATACTATTTACATATTCAATTCTATTAAGAAGTGCCTCTGAACCGACCGATGGATACGGAATTTGATATACCTTATCGGCAACGTTTTCCATATAAATACCAGGTTCAAGGTTTTCGTAAACCAACCCTATTATACGTACGTCGAATGATTTTGCGCTACGCAGTGCTCTAATAACAGGAACACCTGGACCCGGATTATCGGTATTGTTAAGTCCGGTTATTGCAATGGTATATTTTGGTTTATTCATTTTCTAAAAGTTTATGGTGTTTAAGCATATCTATAAAATCGTCATAATTTCGCTCAAAAGTAAATTCATCAGCGTCATATGTATTGAGTATATGAAATGAAATGTCACTTTTTGATTTCCCTGATTTTATTAATTCTAGTATTTCTTTACCAATACTGTTTAACGAATACGAATCGCCAGAGTTGGGATCGAATACAAAACCAGTTTCACTTATTGCAATGTTGTTCTTTAGTTTCATCTTTAGAGATTTAATAGTTAAGACCAGATTCCAGTTTCTTTTGAAGAAGTTACTTCGGTATTAATTTTTTGTAAAATATATCTTGATGTATATTTCCTCATTTCGATTGGATTTATATCAAAATTACTGATATATATAATTAAATATGTTACGAAATTCGGTGATAGTTTTATAGTTCCAAATGGTGGAAGTAAAAAAATGAAATTGAAAGAGATTATGTGGTACTAATACAGCATTGATGGAGTCTGTTTTTTTGAAGACTACTATAAATTGGCAATTATGAAGTAATGCCTAAGTTTTTTAAACCTCAATCTTCTGATTATAAGTTGTTTGAATTATAGTAAATCTTCAAGGGCTATTCGTACTCTTCTAGGGTCTTTTTTGTACTCGCTAACTGTGATGCCTGTTTCTTTCTTAAATTGGCTAGAGAGATATTGTACACTACTATAATCCATCATATAAGCAATTTCAGATAGTGTAAATTCATCACTATCAATGAGTTCTTTTATGCGTTCAATCTTGTTTTGTATAATAAACTTTTCGAGTGTAGTATTTTCGTATTTTGAAAATAGTTTTGATAATTGTTGGTAGCTTAGGTTTAGTTTTTCAACTAAGTAATCTGTTTTTTGAACTATTGAATTAACATTATTCATGAGATGAATTAATTCAATAACGGCAATTTTTGTTTGCTCAACAATTCTTTTTTCTCGGCTTACAACCAGACCAAAGCCTAATTTTCGAAGAATTTTATCGAGCTCTTTAAATGAGGGACTATTATCTAAAAAAATAACTTCGGCATACCCCAAATTAATGAATAGTACTTTAATGTTGTTGCTTTCTAATAGATTGCGAATAATAGTGGTACAGCATTTGGACATCATATTTTTAATGTACAATTTTTCCATATCCATAATAAATTAAATTCACGAATTAATCGAAACATAAAGAATTTGATAACAGCTAAAAAACCTGTTTCAAATTGAGATGTAAAAGAAAAAATTTGTTCATGTTATTGAAAATCAGTACAATTGATTTAAACGAAAATGATTATCATGAACAACTTAAATGCAAATTACAAAAGAATTTTGAAAGTTTTATAAAATTATTAAAAGAATGGTTTTTATCCTATTAAAATCGATAATCTAATTTGATTGATTTAGAGTCTATTAGTTAAATGTTGTCGCTAAATTTTAGTTTGATATTAGGTATAATTAAATATGTAATAGGAGTGTAAATCCTTTAGTATGGGCTCTTATTTTTGGCTGATATATTTAAAGTTATTATTAGTTATAAGCTATTTTTTAGAATATTTTTAAGCAGTAATATATTGACGCTAAAAGAGGCTGTCTAAAAAGGCAGTCTCTTTTTTATTGTTTTAGATTTTAAAAAAAGTATTGGTTTTCGTATCTTAAAGGTATGAAAAGCAACATCGTTTGGAAGACGAATAGTCAGTCTCAATTAAGTCTTCTCCCACC
>NZ_JAQWOO010000057.1 GCF_029245835.1 Algibacter sp.
CAGAAGCTTTGGGAACTTTCTTAGCAACCTGATTTCAGGGCTTATCGCATATAGCTTCTTGCCTAAAAAACCGTCTATTAAATTTCAAACTATAAATTCCAATCAAGTTTGCCTGTTTTAATAATCGAACTCAGGTTTTAACGAATTTTATTTCTCCTATGATGAAAATGGAAATGAAATTTTATCTAAATGGGTTAATTCCGAAAATAAGGTTTATGAGCTAGTCGAAAAAAAATATGATTTTAATAATAATAATAATAATAATAAGATAGAAGTCATAAAGTTTCAAATTCATAATGGAAATAAAAAACTTAAAAGCGATACAAAATTCGAATACAAATATGACCAATATGGGAATTCTACTGAACAAAAAGTAAGGCAGAATCTTATAAACTGTGTAAGTTTTAAAATTTCAGGTTAATATTTAGCCTGAGATTTTTTATTTATTAATTTTAAATTTTACACATTTATGAAACCAGGAGATTTATTGGACGAAGATTTTTTAAAGCAATTTAGAAACGGAACAGAGCTCACCAGCTTTTTGTAACTATGGCTTGTATCCCTTAAACTCTAGTCCAGACAAATGTCAAGTTCAATCTTTCTAGTTCACTTAAAAACGTGTCAACGTTTATAAACGCCTTCTATTGTCGTTTGAGTTGGTATCAATCAATTTATTATAGGGGTCTACACCTACTTCAATAGGTTCTTGATTGACTATAATACTTATTTTATTATTAATTTCTGTGATTTTATGTTTCTTTAAATAGAGTTCAATTTCTTTGTTTTCGCCTTCACCATCTTCTTCTTCGGTAAAAATGCCAATATCGATATAATCTGCCAATGGTACAGAATAGATGGGTTTTCTCATAGCTTCCGTTTTATATGACAAGGTGTCTCCATAAAACTTTTTCCCTTTTTCGTCATTTCTATATTTACTCACTTCAAACTCAATATCTAACTGGTATTTACCATTATCTAACGCTGTTGAAGTGACTTCTTTAATTCTGTTTTCATAGAGTGTAATGGTCTCGAACATATCGTTAATAGCGTACTGTAAAGAATCTGGCGTTACTGCTTTTATATGATTTACCATATCGATTGATGTGGTATAGGGTGCGTCTTGAAATTGTACTTTTTTAACGTATTGCTTTAGCGCATCATTTAAAACGTTTTCACCAATATAATCACTCAATGCGTAGAATACTAAAGAGCCTTTTTGATAACGAATATAGCCTTGACCATCGTTATACATCAATGATTTTTCGCGTTTCTTTTCAAAGGTTCGTTGCGTTAAATAATCATCTAAAGATTTCTTTAGGAACTTACGCATTTTATCTTTTCCGTGTTGATGTTCTAAAACTTTTAGTGATACATACTCTGATAAACTTTCGGATAACATGGTGGCTCCTAAAACATCGGCTCCAATAACTTGGTGCGCCCACCATTGATGTGCTATTTCGTGAACGGTAATTGCAAATGGGTAATCGACACCACCTTTTTCGGTATCATCAACATCGGCTATAAAACCAACCCCTTCTGAAAACGGAATAGTGTTTGGAAAAGATTGTGCAAACGTACCAGATGTTCTTGGGAACTCTATAATTCGAGCTTGCTTATGTTGATAAGGACTAAAATTTTTAGAGTTATAATCTAACGAGGCTTTCATACCAGACATCATTCTATCTAAATTATACTCGTGCCCTTTATGGTAGTAAATTTCTAAATTAACATCATTCCACTTATCTTTTTTAACTTCATACTTGGCGGAATTAAAAGCATAAAAATTTAAGATTTTACTATCCATTTTATAATGGAAATAACGACGCCCATTTTTAGTCTATTCTTTTTGCAAATAACCTGGTGCAATAGCAATTTGATCTTCTGATGTACTTACTGTAGCTTCAAAATCAATCCAATCTGAATCTTTTCTGATGTAGGTATTACCTAATGCCGTTGAATCTGATGGATGTGGTTTTAAATCGTTAGGCGGTAAATCATATTTTTCTCGTGTTTTATTATCGGTTAATTCGCCACCACTATACCCCAACGAAGGAAAAATAGCAAAGTTATTTATAAATGTACCATTTGATATTACTGGCGAATTTTTTCTTAACCATGTATTTGGCTTATTTTTTACTGTAAACTCAAGCTGTAAACTGTCACCAGGCTGTAAGGCTTGTTTTAATTTATAAATATTGAAATTATAAATGCTGTCTTCAGACACTAAATCTATCTCTTTATTAAAAGTAAACGTACTTGGATAGTCGTTATAATTTAACAAAACACTATCAATTGCCACAGATGTTTTGTTAACCATTATATAGTTACCGTCTGCTTCAAAACCTAATGTTTTAGGATAAATATTCATATTCGCTTTTACTGATACAATGCGAGGTTGTGGGCTATTTTCATATTTTTTATAGGTTTTCTCCCATGTTACCGTTTGAAGCTCTATTTCTTTTGAAGACAATCTTTCATTTGCAATATTATTTTCATGATAAATTCTAAATCCTAAGGATAAAAAACAAACCAAAAAAACGGCAAATCCAATAACTGCTAAACCTTTAAAACGGGATTTAGCAATAAAAAGGCGTTCTTTAAATGAATGTGGCAAACCTCTAACCCAAAATAATGCAGTGAATACTAACAACAGCAATCCACAGAAAAACCAATATAGTTTATGAGCAAAATATCTTGAGAAAGAATCTCCATAGGCATTCATATCTGAATACTGAAAACCAGGGCCTTCATTATACTTAAAAATATCTTGTTCGATGCCAGCAAAACGCAACAACGGAATACCAATGGATAATACTAGTAAAACGAATAAACCTAAGTAAGGGTTACGAAATAGCGTTTGAATAAATAATGCTAAAAATGCCCAAATAACATAGTTAATAAGTTGTAAGCCAAAAAGTTCTTTGATGTAATGCCCCAATTCAAAATCATAATAGCCATTATACATTTGAAACACTATTCCTGATACCAGAATAACACTTAGTAAAACCAATTGCATTTTAATTAGGGCCATAAACTTTGACAAAAAGAGCGTCCAGTTTGGTGTTGGTGTTACATCTACTAGATGATTTATATTTGCAATTTTCCCCCTATGCACTAACATTCCAGCATATAAAAATGTACAAATATTTATAGCTATTGTAAAAGCTGCACCTCCATTTAACATTTTCCAAGTAACAGGCAGTGTTTTAGTACCAAATAAATTCCCTACTTCAGATAATGCAATTAATATAATGATTAACCCAACCAAAACGATACTTAAAAAAGGCCAGCTTTTAACTATATATTTAAAATCTATATTAGATAATTTCCAAGTTGTTTTTAAATTTTTAACAAAGGAATAATCAAAATTCACTTTTGGTAAATTAATTCTGGTAATACCTCCAAAATTACTTTTTGTAGTACGCTCTCCTTTACTCTTTTTGAAATTAAAGGATATTGCATTTTGACTAAATGAAAAGAATTTATAAACAAAACCGAATACCAGAGCGGCAATTCCTAACCATAATAATCGATTATATAAGATAACGCCTTTTATAGGAAGGTGAAGTTCATTTTGCTCTGAAACCGTCCAGTATCGCGTATAATAATTAGAAGCGGCTGCACCAAAAGGATCTATCATGGCCGCTAAAAACCTATTATCAGGGTCTGATAATAAATTCTCCATTAATCCCTGAACAAATAATAGTAATATAACTGCTATAAATCCTGCCGCTATATTTCTGGTAAATGTAACTACAGCAAAAACAATAGCTCCAAATAATAAAATATTAGGCAAAATATAAACTGCATACGCAATATAGTAAGATTTAAAACTGAAGGCTGTTACAATATCCGAATTTGTTCCTGGCAATCTAAAACCAATAAATAAGGCAACTCCAATAACAAATAATATTAGAGTTACTATAACAATCGCGCTAAAAAACTTAGCAAATAAATAGTTTGCTTTTGTAAAAGGGTAAGAATATAAAATGGTATGCATTTCACTTTTATAATCTCTATAGATAGAAAGCCCAATAATGGAGGGAAATAAAAAGAAAATTAAAACGGTCATTCCATTAAACAAACCTGTGATACTTGAAGGTGAATTTACTATAGAAGACGATCCTGTAGTTGTTGTAATACTATCAAAAATACCTGCAGCACTAGCAGAAAAAAACAAAGCTATAATAAAGAAAATAGCCATGTATATGTAAAATTCCGGTTTCTTAAACCAGTATTTTAATTCGTAATTAAATAGTGTAGAAAACATATGTGTAACTTTAGTGGGTTAGTTAAAACTTTTAAGCAAGAATAGGTTCGTCTTGTTTTAAAGCAATAAAATACACATCGTCTAATTGTGGATTTGATGATTGAAAATCTTCGGCTGGTTTTTCTAAAGCATGTACCCTTATGTTTAACGTATTATCTTGGTTGTAGTTTGAAGATAACACCTTGTATGTTGCTTCCATAGTTTCCAAATCGTCACGCTCAATAATTTTAGTCCAAATTTGCCCTTTAAGTGCATTGGTCGCTTCGATAGGTGTTGTATGTTTCAAAATACGCCCACCATTTAAAATAGCCATTTCGTTACAAAGTTCTTTAACATCTTCTACAATATGGGTTGAAAAAATAACAGTACAATTGGTACCAACTTCGCGTAAAACGTTTAAAAAACGATGGCGTTCAGCAGGGTCTAAACCTGCAGTGGGCTCATCAACTATAATTAATTTCGGATTGTTTAATAACAATTGTGCTATTCCGAAACGCTGTTTCATTCCGCCAGAATAGCCTGCAACATACTTATGCCTAACATCATATAAATTAGTGATTTCTAAAACTTCTTTTACTAAAGCTGCTCTATCAGATTTTGAACTCACACCTTTAAGGGTCGCAAAATAGTCAAGTAATTTCTCAGCAGACATTTTCGGATACACCCCAAATGATTGTGGTAAATAACCTAAAATTTTACGCAATGCCATTTTATCCTCAAGTACATTAATATCTCCAAATTGAATAGCACCAGAATCAGGACTCTGCAATGTTGCGATAGTTCTCATTAAAGAGGATTTCCCTGCACCATTTGGCCCTAATAAACCAAACATTCCTGTACCTATTTCTAGATTTAAATTATCAATGGCTTTAACACCGTTTTTGTAAGTTTTCGTTAAATCTTTGATAGTTAGCTTCATTATGTTGTTATTATATGGTTGTTATAAAAAAATAGTGAGGTATAGTATGAAAAAAAACGCCCTAAAACCACACCTGCATTTTACATCAAACTAATCAATAAGTCGGACTAAGATAACTGAAATAGAATCTTAAACTACCTTGCTATTTTAAGTTAAAGATCTGTGTTTTGTTTTCATTTTAATAGCTTTATGTTGCATTAGTAATTAATTAGGACTATTTGTTACATAATTTGTCTATTAATTTAAATAAAATCAATTTGATTTCTTACAATTTATTTTTCTGAGATTACTGATAACTAAATAATTCCTGTTATTTTTACAAAATACAGTAAATAAACGAAGTCATAATTCTAATGACTAAAAAAATAAACAATCTTATGGCTAAAAAAAGCATACTCAATAAAAAGTCGATGGACTTTCTTGAAAAATATTTAAATAATGCAGCTCCAACAGGTTACGAATGGGATGGACAAAAATTGTGGATGGATTATTTAAAACCTTATGTAGATGAATTTATTACTGATACCTATGGAACTGCAGTTGGTGTAATAAACCCAAAAGCAAAATACAAAGTGGTTATTGAGGGGCATGCAGATGAAATTTCTTGGTATGTTAACTATATTTCTGATAACGGTTTAATTTATGTGATTAGAAACGGTGGGAGCGACCACCAGATAGCGCCTAGTAAAATTGTAAATATTCATACTAAAAAAGGCATTGTTAAAGGTGTTTTTGGTTGGCCAGCAATACATACACGTAATAAAGCGAAAGAAGAAGCGCCAAAACCAGATAATATTACTATCGATATTGGTGCCAAGGATAAAGAAGAAGTTGAGAAAATGGGTGTTCACGTAGGCTGTGTAATTACTTATCCTGACGAGTTTCACATTTTAAACGCTGATAAATTTGTTTGTCGTGCTTTGGATAATCGTATGGGTGGTTTTATGATTGCCGAAGTAGCACGTTTGCTAAAAGAGAATAAAAAAACACTTCCATTTGGTCTTTATATTACCAACTCTGTACAAGAAGAAATTGGATTACGAGGTGCAGAAATGATTACACAAACTATAAAACCAAATGTGGCGATAGTTACCGATGTAACACACGATACGACTACGCCAATGATTGAAAAGAAAAAAGAAGGGCACTTAGAAATGGGTCTAGGTCCTGTGGTAGCATACGCACCAGCAGTACAACAGAAGTTGCGTGATTTAATTACCGAAACCGCTGAAGAAAAGAAGATACCGTTCCAGCGCTCTGCTTTATCAAGAGCAACAGGAACAGATACCGATGCTTTTGCTTACAGTAATGGCGGTGTAGCATCTGCTTTAATTTCGTTACCGCTTCGTTACATGCATACTACGGTAGAAATGGTGCATAGAGACGATGTAGAAAACGTCATTAAATTAATTTATGAAACCTTACTAAACATTAAAGACGGAGACACATTTAGTTATTTTGAATAAAACTCAAGCCTCTTAATTGAGGCTTTTTTTTAAATTATGGATGAATATATAGACATAGCTACTAAAGATGGTAAACCCACAGGTAAGTCTGAATTAAAATCAATAATTCACCAAAAAGGGTACTATCATCATACAGCGCATATTTGGTTTTATACCTCTAAAGGAGACGTTTTACTTTCTCAACGTTCTGCAAAAAAAACAATTTGCCCCTTACTTTGGGATGTTTCGGTTGCTGGACATATTGATGCTGGTGAAACTATAAAACAAGCAGCAATTAGAGAAACCGAGGAAGAGATAGGTCTATCTATTACTGAAAGCGACTTGCACAAAATTGGTGTTTTTGAATGTTTCCAAACCTATGAAAATGGAATTATAGATAATGAATTTCATAATACATTTATAGCGAAATTGAATGTTCCCTTATCTCATTTGATTCCTCAAGAAGAAGAGGTTGAAGCCTTAAAACTAGTATCTTTTGAAGCTTTCGGAGAACTCATTAAAAATATTGATGCTAATAATAATCACTTTGTAGCTTCAAATAAATCGTATTATGAATTGGTATTTAATCAAGTAAAAAAACAATTCTAGTCTACGTTAAAAACCACTTTTTCATCTTAAAAAATAATTAAAATGTCTATTTCTTGATTTTCTATATACATAAGCCTCTCCGCTTAAGGTTTGTTTTTATAATCCCATAGCAAAGAGGCTTTTTATTAGTTTATAAGACTTTAATCTCTGTAAAATTAGTCTCAAATTTTAAAAAGATATCGTCTTTAGCTTCGACCACTCCTAACATGCCTGTGGGAGGAGTTATATTAAAATCTGTCATCTTCAATTTCACCTTACCCTCAAGTTTCACTTTATAATCACCAATGGTAACATCAAAATTTAATGGAACCGATTTTTTTGTACCTGCGATAACTAAGTCACCTATAGTTTGTAATTCAAAAACTCCATTCCCTTTATCGGTAATACTTTTAACTTCAACAAGTGTAAATAATATGGTTTTGTACTTGTTCGACTTTAAAGCAATAGAAGCCGATTCAGTTATGCCTGGTTTTACACCTTCCAAACTTTCGGAAAGAACAGATACCGATAAAGACTCAATTTGACAAGATTCAAGGTTATTAAACCTAATTAACCCATTTTGTGTATTTGCGTCAACTTTCCAACCATGAAGATTAGAGGATCCAAAAACAGTTAAAAAAGAGTTTTCATTTTCTAATTGTAACATTTGTGCTTGAGATTGATTAAATACAAAACCAATTAAAATGATACAGATAATTAATTTTCTTAAGATATTTTTTTGTGTATTCATGACATTATGTAGTTAAATTTTAAGCAAATTTCAGTTTTAAAACATTAAAGAAAAATGATATATATATCATATTTAAATTATATTTTTCGTAAAATTTTACTTTTTTTTTGTAATATTTTATCATATTCGCATTTTAAATAAATATAAGCCGTTTTACACATAAGGCTTTTAACTGATTATAAAACTCATTTTAAGCCTTAAAAATTACGCCTTTCTTTTTCTGATTTTTAAAATCGATTCTTTTTTAAAAGTCTTTTTTTCTGATTGAATGGCTTTTATAAAATCCTTATATTTACTATTAGAAATTTCCAAACTATGAGTAAAAGTTTTAATGTTAAAATAAATAACACCATTGATTTTGAAATTAGTAATGGTGATGTTTCTAGCCTAGACGTACTTCAAACTTCAGAAGGAAAATATCATATTCTTCAAAATAACAAATCATTCAAAGCTGTAATTACTGAAGCTGATTTTAATAAAAAATATTATCAAGTAAAAGTCAACAATAACATTTATAATGTTAATATTTCTAACGAATTAGACGTCTTGATTAAAAAATTGGGGCTATCCGCGGGAACAGTAAAACAAGTCGATTTCATAAAAGCACCAATGCCAGGTTTAATATTAGAAATGAATATTGAAGTTGGTCAAGACGTTAAAGAAAATGACACCTTATTTATTCTAGAAGCCATGAAAATGGAGAATAGTATCACATCGCCTAGAGATGGTATTATAAAATCTATTTCAGCAAAGACTGGCGATGCTGTGGAGAAAAACCAACTATTAATTGAGTTCGAATAATGTAAAACTTTTATAACGAGAGTTCTATACTCAATATTAATCGACTATATAGAAGCTGCATGTGACCAATAAAAACAAATATAAACGCATGAAAAAGATACTAGTTGCAAACCGAGGAGAAATTGCTATCAGAGTGATGAAAACGGCTCAAAAAATGGGTATTAAAACGGTTGCTGTTTTTTCTACTGCAGATCGCAATGCACCACATGTGAAATTTGCTGATGAAGCTGTTTGTATTGGAGCGCCTCCTTCGAGTCAATCGTATTTAAAAGGTGATAAAATTATTGAAGTTGCCAAAAATTTAAATGTTGATGCCATCCATCCCGGATATGGTTTTTTAAGTGAGAATGCTTCTTTTGCTGAATTATGCGAAGACAATCACATTATATTCATTGGTCCGAAATCCAAAGCCATAAAAATTATGGGAAGTAAATTAGCTGCTAAAGATGCCGTTAAAGCTTATAATATCCCTATGGTTCCTGGAATTGATGAAGCCGTTACCGATGTTAAAAAAGCTAAACTAATTGCCCGAGAAATAGGGTTTCCTATTTTAATAAAAGCTTCAGCAGGAGGTGGTGGAAAAGGCATGCGTGTTGTTGAAAAAGAAAGTGATTTAGAGTCTCAAATGAATCGTGCCATTAGTGAAGCAACATCTGCTTTTGGAGATGGCTCTGTATTCATTGAGAAATACGTAACATCGCCTCGCCATATAGAAATTCAAATCATGGCAGATAGCCATGGAAATGTTTTACATTTTTTTGAACGCGAATGTAGTATTCAACGTCGTCATCAAAAAGTGGTTGAAGAAGCGCCATCTTGCGTTTTATCCCCTCAATTGAGAGCAAAAATGGGTGAAGCTGCTATAAAAGTGGCTAAATCTTGTGATTATTTAGGTGCCGGAACTGTTGAGTTTTTACTAGATGCTGAACACCATTTTTATTTCTTGGAAATGAATACACGTTTGCAAGTAGAACATCCTGTAACGGAGTTAATTTCTGGTGTAGATTTGGTAGCACTTCAAATAAAAGTAGCTCGTGGTGAAGCGATTGATATAAAACAAGACGATTTAAAAATTAATGGTCATGCTTTAGAATTGCGTGTTTATGCTGAAGATCCTTTAAATGATTTTCTACCCAGCGTAGGTCATTTAGACGTTTATAAAATCCCAAAAGGTGAAGGTATTCGAGTTGACAATGGCTTTGAAGAAGGTATGGATATTCCTATTTATTATGACCCGATGCTTTCAAAATTAATTACTTACGCTAAAACACGAGAAGAAGCTATTCAACTCATGATTAAAGCTATTGAAAATTACGAAGTTAAAGGCATAGAAACTACACTTCCCTTTGGCAAATATGTATGTGAACATGAAGCTTTTCGTTCAGGAAATTTCGATACGCATTTTGTAAAAAACTTTTATTCGCCTGAAGCATTAAAAGCAGAAACCGAAAACGAAGCAAAAATAGCCGCTTTAATAGCCGTAAAACAATACATAGAAGACCAAAAGTTACTTCGCTTATCTAATTATTAATTATGGATTTGAAACAACAAAAAATAGATAAACTCAATAAAGATATTGCACTTTCAAAGATAGGAGGTGGCGAAAAACGTATTGATAAACAACATGCTAATAAAAAACTAACAGCTAGAGAGCGAATTGATTACTTGCTTGACGAAGGTTCCTTTGAAGAAATTGGTGCTTTAGTAACGCACAGATCAACAGATTTTGGTATGGAAAACCAAATTTTTTATGGTGATGGGGTTGTTACTGGTTACGGTACTATTAGTGGCAGATTGGTTTATACTTACGCACAAGATTTTACAGTTTTTGGTGGCTCACTTTCTGAAACACATGCCGAAAAAATTTGCAAAATAATGGATATGGCTGTTAAGGTTGGCGCTCCTATTATTGGGTTAAATGATTCTGGTGGTGCGCGTATTCAAGAAGGTGTTAGATCTCTTGGTGGCTATGCCGATATATTTTATAGAAACGTACAAGCTTCTGGTGTGATACCTCAAATATCTGCCGTTATGGGGCCTTGTGCTGGAGGTGCGGTATACTCTCCAGCTATGACCGATTTTACTATTATGGTTGAGAATACCACTTATATGTTTGTTACTGGTCCTAATGTTGTAAAAACGGTTACTAACGAAGCGGTTACTAGTGAAGAACTTGGTGGGGCTTTAACACATGCCACAAAATCTGGAGTGGCACATAGAACTTCTGAGAATGATATTGTTTGTCTTGAAGATGTAAAAAAACTATTAAGTTATTTGCCTCAAAATAATACTGAAAATCCTAAAAAATTAGATATTAAAATTGATAATGAAATTCGAGATGTTTTGTCTGATATTGTTCCCGATAACTCCCATAAACCCTATGATATGCATCTTGTTATTTCTGGAATTATTGACAAAGACTCATTCTATGAAATTCATAAAGAGTATGCGGGAAGTATTATAGTAGGATTTGCAAGGTTAGGAGGACGAAGTATTGGTATCATAGCCAATCAACCCATGGCTTTTGCTGGTGTGTTGGGCGTTAACAGTTCAAGAAAAGCAGCACGTTTTACGCGTACTTGTGATTGCTTTAATATTCCTTTATTAGTTTTAGTTGATGTACCAGGGTTTTTACCAGGAACAGATCAAGAATGGAATGGTATCATTGTCCATGGCGCTAAACTATTGTACGCCTTAAGTGAAGCCACAGTGCCTAGAGTTACAGTTATTACTAGAAAAGCCTATGGTGGTGCCTACGATGTGATGAACTCTAAACACATTGGTGCAGATTTTAATTACGCATGGCCTGGAGCAGAAATTGCGGTTATGGGAGCAAAAGGTGCTAGTGAAATTATATTTAGAAAAGAGATTGCTGAAGCTGATAATCCTGAAGAGAAACTAGCAGAAAAGGAAGCCGAATATGCAAAGAAATTTGCGAATCCGTATCGAGCAGCTAAACGTGGTTTTATTGACGAAGTTATACTTCCAAAAAACACAAGGCGTAAATTACTAAAAGCGTTTGATATGCTTGAAAATAAAAAAGTAGATAGACCCAAGCGTAAACATGGTAATATTCCTTTGTAGTCACTCGATAAAAAAGCTGTTTGGTTAAACCTCAAAGGTATGCAACTTCTATTAACGCCTTAGCGATAAGAACTACTTAGTGAATTAGTAAAGTATTTAAGTTTAAAACAAAAAATAGGAGCCTAATAAATTAGACTCCTAAATATTACTTCAATGTAATGAACTTATACAAAGTTCTTAATTAATCACCTTAAAAAAATTTGTTTCAATTGCTTAAATTAACTTGAAGTACAACCAACCCATTACATCAAATAATAATTTACATAAACATTAAAAAAGAACAAACAAAGTTAAACTTGATAAATTGTGCATTGATAATAGCATTTGATAAATATCGAAATCTTTTAGAGATTTTAGATTAAAATAAGCTACGCATTACTTACTCAACTTCAGAAAATCCTTTAAAAACGTAAAAATCTTAATGATTTTGGTTTAAAGTTTCAGAAAAAGTGTTTTGCAAATATTTAAGGAGTGTCGTTTTCTTTTTATTAAAATTAATTTTTTTAGATATTCTATAACGTCTACTTTCTACAGATCTAATGGTTGTGTTTAGAAATATTGCTATTTCTTTATTAGTAAATCCCATAAATAAGTAATAACAAATAATTATTTCAGATTTATTTAATTGAGGATACTTTCCCTCTATTTGTTTAAAAAACTCAATATTTAATTCATTAACAATTTCTAGATGACTCTCACTTTTATCTAATAATGTTGAGGAATTTATATGTAAATTTTTATATAAATCTTTGATTTTTTCTTTCTGGTTTCCAACCCCTTCGGTTCTTGATATTTGCTTTACTTCTAATTTTAGTTTTTTGATGTATGCTTCTAAACCATGAACTTTTAAAGCCAGTTGATTATTATTAGATTTCAAGTAAGATAAATTATCGTTTTTTTGGTTACTATAATTTTCAAAAGTTTGTTTTTCTTTTCTAAAATAAAGAAAAGAGAACACAGATAAAAGCAATAAAATTAAAAGTAAAAAGGCTGATAAAACACTATTAAAAGTATTCTTTTCGTTTTGAGCCATTAATTCTGATTCCGTTTTAATTAAAGTATCATTTAAATCAAAACTCGCCTGAATTGTCTTGTCAAACATTTCATTTTGTAATAACAATAAAGAATCCATATAAACCTTTGATTTATCAAAATCTTCAAGGTATTCATGTATATCGGCAAATAATCTATAATAATCTTTTAAGACATCTTCCCCCATATATGCTTTTAATGGTGTAGAGCTTTTAAGGTAACTAAGTGATGAATCTATTTGTTTTCTTGTAAAAAAAACATCAGCAAAACAAGATTTTATACCTGCTTCAAAAGAGAAATAGTTATACTTAACTATATTAGGATTAACCTTTAGTGTTTTAAATTCATTGTAATACTTATGTGCGTTTTTAAAATCATTTAAATAAATATAATTTGAAGAAGAGCATATATAAAGCAAACATATAGTAATAAGGGTCTTCATTTATGTTTTTATAAGTATCAAGTTCATTTAATAATAAGTTATTACAGGCTTTATAATCACCATCAAGAAACTTTGCATAAGCTTCAACTTCTGTTACTTCAATGTTGCCATACTCGAAATCACATTTTGCATAATATGCTCTTGCCTTATCTAAATATTTATATACTGAAACATCTTGTTTAGTATAATATAAATTTGAAAACAAACCTATACATGCTTCACCAGCCACACAGAAATTATTTTCTTTTTCAGCGTACTTAATTGCTAAAATCACACATTGGTGGTAACTTGCAAACTCCTTATAATCATCATAAATAAGTGCTTTTAGGTAATAATAGTCTGCAACCCTGCCAGGAATATTCTCTTCAATAGGTTTAGGGATAGCTTCAAGAAAAGATAGTGCTTTTTCAGAATTATAATCAATATAAACATCAGCAGAATCAATAAATCGGAAGCAATTGTTTTCTTCTTGAGTATAAGCAAATAAACAAAAAACTAAAAAGCATAAGTATAAGCTTATTTTTTTATGAAAGAAATTATTTTTAATCATTGTATGATTTTTACATCATTGTAAAAAGTGAGTAAAAATATACAAAAAAAAGTATAAACTAATAGATTTTACAGTATTAAAGTTTAAAAAGCAAAGAAAATTCAGCATTAGAAGTATTATGCCCGCCGTTAGGTTGTTTTAATTCTAGATTAGAGGTGTGTCTTACTGAATATCGAAAATCAAATTGCACTTTATTTATTTCATAAGATAACCCTAATCCAAAAATATCTGAAAAAGCAAAGCCTTTTGCTAGTCGTTCTGTAGCTTTATCAGAAACCATAGGCCCTACACTGCCAATAGCGTAAGTACTCATCTGTTTATAAAGCTTATATCTTACTATAAATCCACAGTTTAAAACATATTCTTTAATGGTTCTTTTCTGCATGTATAATTCAGTAAGTTCTTGGTAATTATCAGCATCACTAGGCTTAACATAAAATCTATTTAATAACTGATGATGAACGACATTATAACTAGGCTCTAAATTAACTTCAAAAGCCCATTTCTGTTTGTCTTTAAATCTATAGTTTATTTGAATTTTGTAAAAATCAACCTCGTGTGAATAATCTTTTGCGTCAAAAGGAAATTTATTTTGAGATCCAGTACCATAAGTAAAACCCCATTTTAAATTTTCTTTTTTAATTTGAGCATTTCCTCCAAAAGGAATAACAATGAAAAATAAGGCAATCAAAAAAGGAATGGTAAATTTTTGTTTCATTACAAAACTATTTAGATTTTACAACTTGAGCATTATACATAAAGGTTTCTTTCCAGCGCTCAAAACGTTTATCAAACGCTGTTGAAAACACCAAATATTGGCACTTACCTATGCTTTCTGGAGTTCGTGTTATTTCTGCTAAATTATTGTTTGCAAACAAAAACTCAGCATCTTCAACAATAAACATTTGCAGCTTGTTTAAATTTATGCCGTTAAGATAATAGAGTTTATTTAAGCGTTTTGGTGTTGCTATAACGATGTCTACCCCAACGTAAATCTCATCTCGTTGTGCATCAATATTTTTTTGTTCGTAGGCACAATACACACGCAAATCGGTTCCTTTTAAAAAACTTTTAAATTCTAATTCTAAATCTAATGCAGCTTCCTTATCCTTAACAAAGATTAGGGCTCTAGGAGCATCTTCAAAAGCCTCTCCTTTTAGTTTTTGAACAACACTAAGTATTATGCTAGTAGTTTTTCCTGCTCCCTTGGGTGCTATACAAAATAAACTTGCGCCAGATTTTATTTTTGATAAAATTGATTTTTGAAAAGTTAATGGCTCATCAAAACCTTTGTTTTCTAGGACATTTTTTAAAGGTTGAATGAGTTTTTTAAAAGGCATAAATAGCGTATCTTAATATGGTGCAAATATAGTATTTAATACTTCAATCCAAACCGTTTAAAATAAGAAAGAGGCTGTCTAAAAAGGCAGTCTCTTTTTTATTGTTTTAGATTTTAAAAAAAGTATTGGTTTTCGTATCTTAAAGGTATGAAAAGCAACATCGTTTGGAAGACGAATAGTCAGTCTCAATTAAGTCTTCTCCCACCAA
>NZ_JAQWOO010000037.1 GCF_029245835.1 Algibacter sp.
TTATCACGATGTGCTTTAAAGTGAGCGATACAAGAAGCTTCACTATCAAAATTTGCTGTAAAACTGAAGATATTCATATGGTGGAATTTTTAGCTAATTTATGAATAAATTTTTAATTGTGATGTATTACGGATATTCAATTAATAATTAATATTTACAACTTTCATGATTACAATATCATGAAAGTTGCATTTAGTAGTTGTTATTTAAGTTTAAGAGAAACATCATCCAAGAAAAGTGGTGGATTGCCATTCGCTTTATAAAACACGATTCTTAAAGTTGAAACACCTGCTAGCACTGTAAACTCATAGCTAGTTTCTTCCCACTCATCAGTAGTTGATAAGCCATCTAGTCTAAAAAGCACTCCGTCAGCACCACCAACAGCGTCGTCTCTTATAATTGGTGTTAACGCATTTGTAGCTCCTGCATCTCGCCATTTTGAGGAAAACTTTAATATATAGGTACTTCCTTCTTCAATAGCAACAGCCTGAAGTAATGAGCCATCACCATTTTCAATTCTACCAGAGAAATTACCTGTAACAGGTTCTGTGGTAGCAATGCCTACTGCTCCACTTTTAAAACCACCCCAAGGTACTTTCCCGTCTTCAAAACCGCCATTGAGTAATAATTCATCCAAATCAATAGCTGGTGTATATTCTGTTTCTTGACCAGGGCCAATTGCTGTATTAGGTTTAATACCTGCATATACTTGTCCTAAGGCAGTAAGATTAGCATCTTCATCAAATAATGCAGAAGAAGCTAATGGTGGTCTTGTTCCTCCGTCAAACCAAGCATACCTGTGAACCCAATCTATATCATTCATAGCTACCAAAGCGTCTTCCATAAACTCTATAACAGCAGCTTCACTATGCCTATTGTTTTCTGGAGAGGTAGCATTCCAATCTGCAACTGCAAATTCAGTAACCCAAATAGGTCGCTCATAAGCCTGATACGTTTCTTTTAATTTATTTATAAAAGACAAAACATTAGGACCTCCATAGCTATGAACAGTTACAAAATCAATACGTAGATTTAAAGCTTCTGCTTTTTCCATAAAGTCTATCATCCATTCGTTATTTGGACTTACAGTAGCAGGAGACCCTAATGGCACTCCTAAAGTTTCTAATTGTGGCCATAAAGCAATGGCTTCGTCAACAGTCATGTTTGCTTGAGAAGCACCATCAGGCTCATTAAAACCTAAAACATAGGTCACTTTACCCTCATCAATCTGTCCTTTTATTCGGGTTAGATTCTCTTCATTAACAGAACCTTTACCCCAAAACATGGGCACATATTCTACATTTTCAGGAATTTCTTCTCTTAGTGCATTTCCCCAGCTGTACATCCAATGCACCGCTAAGTCACTGGTTCTATAAGACCAAGCTTTAGCATTATTGGTAAAGGCTACACCTCTTTTACTAAGGCGCTGTTCCTCTGTTAATTCAATATTTTCTTGTTCCGGTATTACGGCTTCAGCAGCTTGCCCCTCAAAGTCGCCAATTACATTTTTTTCACAACTAATCACTGTAATAAGTGTCAGCATTACTAATAGAATTCTTTTCATAATATATTTTTTTATTTGTTAGATCCAATCTGGATGTTGGATTAATTTTGTGTTCACATCTATTTCGCTTTGCGGAATTGGAAATACTTCAGATTTTCCTCCTCTATATTGTGGATTGTAAGGTCCTACTGGATCTGCAATAGCTCTATTAAAAGCCTCTTCGATAGTTCCCCAACGTTTTAAATCCATAAAACGTAAGCCTTCCATAGCAAATTCTACACGTCTTTCATGCCTCACAATGGCAATCATTTCGGGTTGATTTACATCACCTTCTACATCTTCTACACTTGGCATTCCAACACGATTTCTAACTTCTGTCACTAAAGCGCTAGCCCCAGATACATTTCCCGTTTCTGCCATAGCTTCGGCACGCATTAATAGAATATCTGCATAGCGTATCACATAAAAATCTTGTGAACCTTCACCAAAAACGGCATTTCCTTCAGAGTCAGGGCCCGTTCTAATATATTTTTTAGTTCCAAATCTAGTTGGTCCGTTACCCTGGAATATTCTAAGCGGCTCGGTTAAATAAACCTCTCCGCCGTAATAAATAGTTGCAGTTGCCCTTGGGTCTCTATTTGCTCCTTTGTTCGATGCATTATATAAAGGAGAACTTGAAATAGGTAACCCATCAATACAATAATAATCATTTGCTAAATTAGGCATAGGTCGTAAATCTCCTTTTGGAAAACCATTGAACGTTCCTGAAAAAGTTTCACCATTGCTAGTGTCATCGCCTCTTAAAAAACGAATTGAGAATACAACCTCATTAGACTTTTCATTTTCTGGAGTAAATAATTCAGCATAATTTGGGTGTAACGAATAGCCTAATCCCATGGCTTGTTCAGTTAATGCTAATACTCCAAATTCTCCATCATATTGTTTGTTATATAGTTGCACTCTAGCTAAAAGACCAAGAGCAGCTCCTTTAGTAGCATAACCATACAAATCATTTGGTTGGCTTGGTGGTAAAAAATCTACTGCAAGTTTTAAATCTTCTCTAACTTGTTCTGTAATTTCAGCATAGGAATTCTTTGACACAAATGCTTCTTGTAATGTTTGGGGCGCCGTAATTAAGGGAGCATCTTCAAAATAAACAGATACATTAAAGTAAAGTAACGCTCTTAAAAAATAAGCTTGCCCTAATAATTCATTTTTAGTTTCTAAAGGGATTAATTCTTCCGAAATTTCATTCACATTTTTAATGACAGAATTTACGCGACTTATGCCTTGATAAAGGTTATTCCAAATATTTTCAATAGGTCCATTTGTAGGGTCTACATTACCTTCCATAAAGTTACCTGGCCCTTCCCATTTAAAGTTATTGAATGCATTATCTCCTAATCCATCAAAACCAGGAAATCCTTGAAAACCATTTAAATTACCTCCATACATGGATCTTGACTGAAGCGTTGAATACACCGCATTTAATGCTAAAAAGGCATCTGATTCACTTGTCCAGAAATTATTTTCTGCTATTTGAGTTAATGAAGCTTTATCAATAAAGTCATTACTACAATTTGTTAGTGTTAGCGCAATACTTATTGCAAATATTATCTTTTTCATAGTTTTTTATAATTTTACGTTCATACCAAATGTTACTGTTTTGTATAGTGGGGCACCTCTGTTACTCTGATTACCATTAGCTCTTTCAGGATCAAAAAATTCTAAACCAGTAAACGTGAGTAAGTTTTGGGCTCCAACAAAAACACGGAGTTTATTTATATTTATTTTTTTGAGAACATCTTTTGGAAGCGAATAACCTAATTCAATATTTTTTAATCTTAGGTAAGACACATCTTGAACATAAAATGAAGACACAACCGTGTTATTTTGTCCTCCAACTCTTGGTAAATTAACACCTGGATTTTCTGGAGTCCATCTATTAATCCAATATGTTAAAACGTTACTTCTATTATCTGATATTGGTAAATTACCGTTACCCATAATGAGTCTGTCTACACCATTAACACCTTGTAGCAAGAAATTAAAATCGAACCCTCCATATTCAATAGATCCGTTAAAGTTATAAAGTAAATCTGGATTTGGATTTCCAATAATGGTTCTATCATCAGCATCTACAACTCCATCTGGCAGACCATTTGGGCCTGAAACATCAGCATATCTTAAATCTCCTGGGGCTGTGTTGACATTACCAAATTGAGTTGGTGCATTGGCAATTTCCTCTATTGTTTGAAAAACACCTATGGCTTTATATCCAAAATAAGATCTGAACGGTTCACCTACTCTAATAATATTGGTATTAGTAATAGTTTCTTCACCACCATCACCCAATCCGGTTACTTGATTCTTTAAAAGTTTTGTAAAATTAGCACCTAAACTAAATTTAGCATTTCCTAAGTTACCTCTATAGTTTATACCTAACTCAGCACCTTTATTAATCATAGCTGCCGCATTTTGAGCTGCCAGATTACTAATTCCTAAGGTATTAGGAACTGGAAAATTTGTGTACAAAATATCTTTACTATCTCTATTAAAATATTCTGCTACAACTTCTACCTTATTCTTAAACAAACTTAAATCTAAACCTAAGTTATATTGTTCGGTCTCTTCCCATCTAATTGTTGGATTTGCGAGGCTTGTAACGGCTACACCTACAACAGTGCTCTCATCACCGAGTACGTAATCAATACCAGGGTTGTAAGTTTGATTAAAAATATAGTTACCAATTCTGTCATTACCTGAAATACCCCAACTAGCTCTTAATTTCAAATTGCTTATGGCATTTAGGTTTTGCATAAATTTTTCTTCAGAAATTCGCCATCCTATGGAACCTGATGGGAAATTACCATATTTGTTACCTAAACCAAATTTAGAAGACCCATCGCGTCTTAACGTAAATTGAGCCAGATATTTACCTTTATAATCATAATTAACTTTTCCGAAAAATGATTGATAAGCTTCTTCTGAAGCCCCACCAGTAACTGCTGGATCTACAACACCACCACCATTAAATTCCTCTAAATTATCAGTAGGAAAGCCACTTAACTGACCTGCAAAACCATCACTTTTAAAATAGGATGCTGAATGCCCTAATAAGACACCAAATGTGTGCGTATCATCTATAGTTCTTGAGTATCTAAGAATATTTTCGTTTAATAATCTATATTGTAAATTACTAGAGTTATTTAGGTTATTTAATGTGTTTATTATTACTGGATTCCCAAAAGAATCGTTAATAGTTTGTCTAGGGCTAAAATCTGACGTATTTGAATAAATCACGTTGGCTGCTCCACTAGTTTCTAAAGTTAAGTGTTTTGAAAACTGAAATGTTAAACCAATTCTTTGACTTAAGTTAATGTTGTCGCTTTCAAAATTCCCTAAAAAACCTCTTCGTATGGGGTTTTGTGTTAAGAAGGATGCATTACCGTTTTCAAAAGCTCCATCAACAATACCATACTCTCCATTACTGTAATAGGATGGAATTGTAGGTGCAGTTCTTTGAAATGAGTATATAATGCCATTATCCCCACTAAATGCGTTTTGCCCACCAGTTGGTCCAACATTACTTCTCCAGAACGCATTGGTAACACTACTTAAAGTAAACCAATCCTTTAATTTAGAATTAATATTAAAACTTAAATTATAACGTTCACTTTTAAATTTACTTCTAATAATAGCATCTTGTCCTAAATAGCCCAAAGAAACACGGTAAGTAGATTTTTTACTACCACCTGAAAAAGAGATATTATGATTTTGAATAGACGCATCCCTAAGTACCTCATCAACCCAATTGGTGTCAGCAAATAAATCAGGAGAAGACCCCGTTCTTATCGCTTCAATTTGATCTGGTGTATATCTGGGTAAAAACCCAGGGCCATCTTCATTTCTAAATTTTTCATTAATTAAAGTGGCATAGTCTAAAGATCCGAGGAATTCTGGTTTAACCGTGGCATTTTGAACACCATAAAAACCATTATAACTTATTTCGAATTTATCACCCTCGCCTTTTCTGGTAGTCACCAATACAACACCGTTGGCACCTCTAGCCCCATAAATAGCTCCTGCTGAAGCATCTTTTAAAACCGAAATACTTTCAATATCTGAAGGCGCAAGGTTGTTAAACGCAGCCAAATTATCGTACTGAATATTATCTATTACTATTAAAGGTGTACTGTTTCCAAAGGTACCAATACCCCTTATAACAATGGATGAGCCATCAGCCCCGGGACTACCGGATGACTGGGTTAACTGAACACCAGAAAACCGACCGTATAACAATTGTCCTGAATTTGTAACAGGTTGGTTAATTTCTTCTTTAAAGGTTACGGTTTGTAATGCATCAGTTACTTTAACCTTTTTCTGTGTACCATAACCTACAACAACAACCTCTTCTAGTTGGGCTGCATCTTCTTGTAAAGTTATGTTGTAAGTTCTGTTAGAACCAATCGTGACATTTGCTTTCTTAAAACCTACATAAGAGATTTCTAAAACATCACCTTGCTTAGCCTCAATTGAAAACCCGCCGTCAAAATCTGTAGTGGTTCCTGTTTTGGTGTTAGCAATAATAATTGTAGCGCCTGGTAATGGCTGCGAATTGCCATCTGAGACTGTCCCAGTTATAACGTTTTGGGAAAACGCTACTTGCCCGATAGATGAGAAAAGTAGAAAATAAAAAATGAATACTTTCATAGAGTTTTGTTTAGTTATTTGTATATATTTAGTTAACATCACAAATATCTTAACAATAAGAAAAATGGAATAGGTCAAATAGACCAACAAGGGGTTTAAATAACCCAATTAGAATAAAATTAGGGGTTTCGGCTACTTTTTATTAATAAGCTCCTTATATTTTGAAGGCAAGCAATTATATTGCTTTTTGAAAGAAGTTTTAAAATATTTATAATCATTAAACCCAACCTCGTAAGCAACTTGATTAAAATTTAAATCAGTTGAAAGAATAATATGAGCTGCCTTTTTTAAACGTATGGATCTAATAAATGCTGTTAAAGAGAGTCCTGTTAAAGATTTTACCTTACGATATAACGTAGATTGGCTCATGCATAATTCGTCAACCATATTCTCTATTCCAAATGAAGGATTGTCTAAATTATTTTCAACTAGTAGAATGGCTTTATGTATAAAAGTGTTCTCAGCATCAGCGTCGTTTTCTATTCTAGCTGCTGTAGGCTCAAAACGAACTTTATTCAAGAAATGGGCTCGTAGCTTTTCTCTATTCGCGAGCAAGCTAGAAATCCTAGCTTTTATTACTTTTGAATTAAAAGGTTTTGTAATATAATCATCCGCTCCAGTTTTTAGACCTTCAATTTCAAAAACAGTTGATGTCCTAGCTGTTAATAAAATAATTGGGATGTGAGATGTTGTAATTTGCGATTTTAATTCTTTACATAAAGTGATACCGTCTTTTCCGGGCATCATCACATCGCTTATAATTAAGTCAGGAATCTCATTTGAAGCTTTTTCAAAACCAGAAACCCCATTGTCGGCCTGTATGACATTATGGTCTTCTGATAGCATGTCGTTTAGGTAACTTAAAATTTCCGGATTATCATCTATAACAAGTATAGCATGTTCTTTTGCTTCAATATTTAAACTGTCAATAGGAACAGAAATGTCTTTAGTATTATACCCGACAATATTATCTGAAGTAATAAAATTTTCATCTATATTCCCTTCAAAGAGGTTAGAATCCATAGCTAATTTTACAATAAACTCCGTACCAAGATTTAATTCGCTTTTTACCTCAATAGTGCCATGATGTAATTCTACAATTTTTTTAGTAAATGAAAGACCTATTCCACTGCCTATCATACGTGCCGTATTTGCAGATTTAATTTGAAAAAACCTATCAAATATTTTATCAAGATCCTCTTCATTCATGCCTATTCCTGTATCTTTAATCGAAATGGTGCAAAACTCTGAATCGCTATCTAATCTCATGGTGATTTCGTCACCAGACTTAGTATATTTAATGGCGTTAGAGATTAAATTACACAACACAATTTCCATTTTATTTCTATCAAAGGGGAAAACAATTTCTTCTTTAGCCGGTTTAAATTTATAGTCGATATTTTTAGCCTTTATGGCTTCATTAAAATATAGATAAACCTCTTTAGAGAACCTAACAAAATTACCTTGAGAAACATTAAGTTTAAGTAATCCATGATCTGCTTTTCTGAAATCTAATAATTGATTAATAAGATTTAGAAGTCTACTGGTATTTTTATCTATATAATTTAAGTTTTTATAAATTTTTTGAGAAACATTCTCACTTTCTAAAAGCTCCTTTAATGGACTAATAATTAAGGTTAAAGGCGATCTAAATTCGTGAGAAATATTGGTAAAAAAGTTTAATTTAGCCTCTGTTAATTCTACTTCTTTCTCCTTGTCTATTCTAGCAATTTCGAGCTTGTTTTTAAGTTTTAATTTGTAGTTATTAGATTTAATTAAGTAAATAATAGCAGATAATAAAAACAATAAATATAGTGCTATGGCCCATGGACTTTTCCAAGGAGAACCTAATAAATTAATAGCAATTAATTTGGGATCACTCCAATTTTGATTGTCTCGAGACCCTTGTACTTTAAGCACATAATCACCAGGAGATAATCCAGCAAAATTTATTTCGTTTCTATTTTGCAAATCAATCCATTGGTCTTGATATCCATCTAATAAATAGCGGTATTTTATATTTAATTGCCCTAAGTAATCATTAGCAATAAATCGTGTAGAAAAAAAATTGTCGTTATGGGTTAGTTTTATTTTATCAGTATAGTTGAAATTTTTATCTAAGATGCTATTACCAGGTTTGTATTCAATTAATTCATTATTAACTCGAAGAGCTGTGAAAATAATTTCTGGTATAGCGTTAAAGTCTTTTACCTGAGAGGGACTAAAAAAAGTGATGTTATCAAAACCACCAAAACAAATAAACTCATTATTATAATTAAAAAAACTTCTGTTATTAAATGATGTTGATTTTACACCATTTATATCTCCATAACTGATAATGGATTTCTTTACATCATCATATTTAACAATTTCAGTGTGCGTAGTTAACCATAAATTCGATTTGTCATCAAAAGTAATCGCACATATAAAATCACTATTAAGACCATCATCTTGAGTAATGGTTTCTTCTATTATTAATTTATTATTTAAATAATTCAGTTTGATTAATCCACTTGGTGTAGCTAACCATAAATGATTATCCTTTAGAGCAATTGAGTTGATTATTACACTCGGTAATTTTTCTTCTAAAAGTTTTGATTGATGTATGAAGACTTCTTCTTTTCTATCAAACAAGTGCAACCCATTGTAAGTACCAATCCATATATTCTTATTTTGGTCTTCTACAATAGCAGTAATTCTGTTACTCTCTATTTTATGACCATTTTTTAAATTTTCGGAATAAACTTTATATCGCTTTATTTTGCCAATATTTTCTAAACTAACAATAGCAAGTCCAAGTTGTTGTGTACCAATATAAAGATTGTTATTATTAACAAGGAAAGAGGTAACCTTACCAAGCTTTTTTGAAGAGAAAACTATTTTTTCTAATTTTAGATCATAAATATAAAATGCAATAGCCGTACCTATAAAAAGTTTTTGATCATTCTCATATAAAGCATTAACTTTTACATTGCCAATATCCTTTATTTGCCTTAAATTTGAAAAATCTTTACCATGCCAGAGCCCCAAAAACAAAGTACCAACAAATACTTTTTTTTCATTTTTATACAGGCTGGTGCAATTTAAGAACCCTTTTAATTCTTCATTCTTTATTAGGCTTTCTGCATTTTTAAAACCATTTCCTTCTAATAATTTTACAACACCACCGCTTGCTGTTGCTAACCAAGTAACGTTATTTTTATCATGATGTATATTGAGAATGGTATTATAATTACCACTGATTTTTCCAGAACTTCCGTAAACTAAATCAATTTTACTAAACATGGAAAGATTCTCATTACTTCGATAAATCCCCTGCCCCCATGTACCAATCCAAAGTCTATTATATTTATCTAAGGAAAGTTTTTTGGAAAAATTACTAGCAACACCTGTTTCTAATTCTTCAATAGATTCTGTATAAAAATTAAAATTATATATTTTGGTATCCTTCCCTGTTGTTGTTATCCAAATTTTATTACGACTAGGATCAGAAAGGATATCTGTTATTTGCCCATTTAAATTGTAAGTGCTTAGTTTCTCATTCGCTGGGTTATAAGCTTGTAATTTATTGCCATTACAGAACCACATATTACCCTTAAAATCTTTTGTTATACTATATATTTGTTGCCAATAATTATAATGCTTTATAAGTTTTTCATTTTTAAAATCGATTACAAACACCCCACCTTTCCAGGTACCAATCCAAATATTTCCATACTCGTCTTGAGAAAGGGCAGTGATTCTTAAATCGCCTTCTTTAGCCAGATCAATTAAATAATTAAAATTCTTTACATGATTGGTTTTAACATCTAAATATGATAAACCCCCACTTTTTGTTCCAATCCATATATTAGATTCACTATCTTTAAATAACACTTCAATATTCTCATTTAATAAATTCTCATATTTCTTTTCTGGTTTAATATACTCAAAGTCATAGCCGTTATACTTTGTTATACCATTTTCCGTACCTATCCATTTAACATTCAAATCATCACTTAAAATACTAGTTGTATAATTATGGGATAATCCTTGTTGGGTAGTTATAAAATCAACAACATAATTGATTTCATTTTCTTGTGAATGATTTATAAGAAATAACAAGAAACATATAAATGTTATTAATTTTTTCATAGGGGGGAGGTATAATAGACAAGCTATACTACTAACAGTGTTGCTTTTTAGTAAATGTATAAAAATAATCTTTGTCATTTTAGTCCAATTTACTCTATTGATTGTTTCAACCCCCTTAATTGATTTATTTAACCCTCTAGCTCTGCCTTTGTAATTCTAATTTTGAGAAAAGATTCAGAAAATTGAATTTTTAAAAAATATTTACTGCAAAATGAAAAAAGCCACTTGTATATTCTTCATCTTATTAATAGCATTCGCTTCATGTAAAAAAGGTAATAAACTACAAAAAGAACAAACAAATGCACAAGACATTAAAAAACAGCCCAACATCATTTTTATATATGCAGACGATTTAGGCTATGGCGATGTTAGTGCGTATGGCGCTACCGAATTAAGCACTCCCAATATTGATAAATTAGCAAACGGAGGGCTTAAATTTACAAATGGATATGCTTCGTCAGCTACCTGCACACCAAGTAGGTTCGCCCTACTTACAGGTACATATCCATGGCGAAACAAAGATGCCAAAATATTACCAGGTACAGCACCACTTTTAATAGATACCACTCAAGTTACAATTCCCAAAATGTTGAAAACAAAAGGCTATCAAACAGGTATTGTAGGTAAATGGCATTTAGGTTTGGGCACTGGCAATGTAAATTGGAATGCACGTATTTCACCCGGACCGAATGAAGTTGGGTTTGATTATAGCTACATTATGGCAGCCACACAAGATAGAGTGCCCACTGTTTATATTAAAAATGGCTATGTTGATAATTTAGACCCAACAGACCCTATTGAAATAGATTATAATAAAAATTTTGAGGGTGAACCTACAGGAACTGATAATCCTGAGCTTTTAAAAATGGTTGGCGACCCCCAACATAGCAACAGTATAAATAATGGAGTGCCACGCATTGGCTATATGAAAGGAGGAACATCAGCTAAATGGATAGATGAAGATATGGCTGACCATTTTTTAGCTGAAGCCCAAAATTATATAGAGCAGCAAAAAAACAATCCCTTCTTCCTATATTACGCATTGCAACAACCTCATGTTCCGCGTACACCAAACCCAAGATTTGTTGGGTCATCTAGTATGGGACCCCGAGGCGATGTTATTATAGAAGCCGATTGGTGCATTGGTGAATTACTAAAAACACTTGAAGAACAAGGCTTGTTAGAAAATACCCTTATTGTATTATCAAGTGATAATGGCCCTGTGCTGAACGATGGATATGCAGACGAAGCCGTCGAAACACTTGGAAATCACAAACCTGGAGGACCACTTAGAGGAGGCAAATACAGTCTGTTAGAAGCAGGAACTCGCGTGCCATTTATAACCTATTGGAAAGGAACTATAAAACCAAGCGTTTCTGAAGCCTTAGTGTCGCAAGTAGATTTATTAGCATCATTATCTTCACTTTTAGATACTGATGTTGTTAAAGGAGATAGCCAAAACTTACTAAGCACATTTTTAGGCAAAACTGATAAGGGAAGAGAAAACTTAATTATTGAGGCCACTACGCGTACCGCTTTCAGACAAGGTGATTGGATATTAATTCCACCTTACAAGGGGTCTGTAATAAATAAAATTAAAAATATTGAAACGGGCAATTCAAAAGAATTTCAACTTTATAATCTAAAAGAAGATATCGGTCAAAAAAACAATTTAGCAAAAGCCAAACCCGAAATATTAAAAGAATTGATAAAAAACTTTGAAGCTATAAGAGGAGGCTCTTATAGCGAAATCGAACAACCAGTTTTTAAATAATCATTAAATAGATATGGAAAAGAACCTTTTGTTATTTAGTATTTTAATAACTTCTATTTGGAGTTATTCGCAACAAATAATCTGGACAGGAAATGGTGACAATAATGATTTTTTTGATGAAACCAATTGGGAAGACTCAAATACAAATCTAGCTCCCGCATCTGGAACCATTGATGGAGGTCAACCAATAAATCTAAATCTACAATTACAAAATGCTAGTTCAAAGGTAATAGCTAATGGGGTCATTGATTTAGGAACCGGGAGTTTATATGTTATGAATTCAAGCCTGCAAGCAATTGCTTTTTCATCTGGAAGTATTACAATAGATAATGATGGTTATGTAGATTTAATATCAGCTAATCCTTTTCAAAATAGCGTAAGTATAAACTTTACTTCTGGAATAGGTTGGATAAAAACCTTAAGCAAAAAAGGAGTTGCCATTAATGCTGATAATCTAGGACAGATTGCAGTAAATAATGCAGCAGCAGTATATCCAACTAATTTAAGATTAGATAATTATTATCTTGAAGGAACGGTAATAAGAAGTAATAATCTTTTAGAAACGCCTTTAACGCTTTATGATAATACAAACTTACAAGGCGCATCAGCCAATTTAAGCTTAGATATTATTCACAGTGGCTCTGAAATTCCAAATACTCTTGATAACAAAGCGGAATCTTTTATTCTTAAAAGAGGTTATATGGCAACTTTTGCCACAACAGAAGATGGTACAGGGAAAAGTAAAAATTATATAGCTTCAGAAGGAGATTTGATTGTTAGTGAACTTCCTTCCTATTTATTAAATGATATTTCGTTTATCCGAATTATTCCATGGAATTGGGTAAATAAAAAGGGAAGAACAGGTCCAGATACCGAATTAAATAACACCTGGAATTACCAATGGAATAATACGGGAACTTCTGTGATAGAACGAGAATATGCGCCAATGGCTTGGGGTTATGGAGGCGCTAATGATGACGGAGATATAACACTATATAAATCAAAATATAAAGCAACCCATATTATGGCATTTAATGAAGCGGATAACTGCAATGATCAATCGGGGCAATACAATAACTTATGCGATACAGATGTTGCTTTAAGTACATATAAAAATTTAATGAAAACTGGCCTGAGATTGGTTTCACCAAGTTGTAGAGAGAATGCGCCTTTTGGTTGGTTAAAAGAGTTTCATGACAAGGCAAATACTCAGGATATAAGAATAGATGTCATTGCTGTACATTGGTACGATTGGGGGTCAAACCCAACAAATAGCCCAAACGCAACACCACAATCTGTATTCAATAGATTTAAAACCTACCTACAAAATGTTCATGATTTATATGGCTTACCAATATGGATTACTGAGTTTAATGCAAATCCCAACAGAACGAATGCAACAAACTATGGTTTTATGCAATTGGCATTACCTTATTTAGAAACTTTAGATTACGTTGAGCGTTATGTATGGTATCAACCAAATTCTGATGTAGCTGATTATTATGATCCATCGGGAACGACATTAACCAATGTTGGTACTTTTTACAGAGATCAAATATCTAATGCTTCTATACCTCAAGATATACTTTTAGTCGACAGTAACTTAGACATCTATTATGAGTTGCAAGAACCAGCAATGAATAATTTATTTAATAATGGTGATTTTGAGTTAGGCGATCTAACCTCTTGGAATGGCTCAAATATTGGGACTTTATCAAATTCAAATGTATATCAAGGCACCACTTCAGGAAGAATACTTGCAAATGCAGGAAACATTTCTCAAACCTTAATGGTTGAACCTCAAGTTGAATATGGTTTATCGTTTTACACGAAATGGTTTGTTTCACCAACATCAGCAATAGAGGTCAAGATATTAGATGCCAACGATGACACTGTAATAGCAAATAAATTAATGACAACAAGTACGGGTTGGAATTTAGTAGAACTTTTATTTACTGTACTGTCTGGTGTAAATTCAATTAAATTTCAAGTCGAAAAAGGTACAGAACCAGCTTGGTTTATAGATAATGCTGTTTTAACAAAAACAGAGTCACTCAGTATTAATACTAAAGATTTAACTTTAACCGATATATATCCAAATCCATCTTCAGGAATTTATACACTAAAAAGTCAATCCGAGATCCTATCTTATTCAATTTATAATATACAAGGGCAACTCATAAAGCAGGAAATAAATTTAAAGGCCACTAAAATAGATCTTAATTTAACAAAAAACAGTAAAGGCATTTATTATATAATCATCAAAGATAGTTTAGGAAATAAATCGTCTAGAAAGTTGATTTTGCGTTAAAAAAACATAAAATAAAGGGCGATAACAAACCATTATTTTATATTTTGCGTTGTCATGCGAAATCTTAAAAACTTATGAAATACAAATCAATAATTTTCATTTTAATATTGTTTATTGTCTCTTGTAAAGACCAAAAAAAAGTAATAACATCTGATGTTTTACAAGTGCCTAAAAAACCAAATATTCTTTTTGTATTAGTTGATGATTTAGGACTGACTGATTTAGGATTTACAGGAAGTTCGTATTATGAAACACCTAACATAGATAAACTAGCATCAAAAAGTACAATTTTCACGCAAGGTTATGCAGGGAGCAGAGTTTGTAGTCCATCCAGAGCAACAATCATGACAGGTAAATTTACGGCAAGACATGGTATAACCGATTGGATTGGTGCAAAAACAGGAACCCATTGGAGAGAACATAAAAGACAAGATAAATTGTTACCTGCCGACTACGTTTACAATTTACCAAAAGAAGATATTACACTTGCAGAAACCATGCAAGCCCATGGCTATAATACTTTTTTTGCAGGAAAATGGCATTTAGGAAAAGAAGGCTCATATCCTGAAGATCATGGTTTTGATATTAATGTTGGGGGTTGGGATAAAGGCAGTCCTGCCGGCGGTTATTTTTCACCATATAAAAACCCGAAATTAGAAAACAAAACGAATGGCGAGAACCTTTCTATGAGACTAGCAAAAGAGACTACAACTTTTATAAAACAAAATACATCTGAACCCTTTTTTGTATTTCTTTCTTTTTATGCGGTACATGGACCCATTCAAACTACCGAGACAAAATGGAAAAAATATAGAGATAAAGCTGAAGTTAACGGCACTAAATCCAACGGATTTGTGATGGAGCAAAAATTACCTATTCGTCAAACACAAGATAATCCCATTTATGGGGGTTTAGTTGAAAGTATGGACGATGCTGTTGGTCATGTTTTAAATGAACTAAAAACTTATGGCCTTGATAAAAACACCATCGTCATTTTTACCTCAGATAATGGCGGTGTGTCTTCCGGAGATGCATTTTCAACTTCCAATCTTCCTTTTCGAGGAGGAAAGGGATACCAATGGGAAGGGGGTATTAGAGAACCTTATCTGGTTTATGTACCTTGGAATACATCTACAGAAAAAACAATTGATTATCCCGTAACAGGTGCCGATTTTTATCCTACAATTTTAGATTATGCGCACATTGAGTTATTGCATAACCAACATATTGATGGCATCAGTTTAAAACCCATTATTGAAGCGGGCAAAATTCCTGAAGAGCGTCCTTTATACTGGCATTACCCACATTACGGTAATCAAGGAGGAGACCCCTCATCTATAATCAGAGAAGGCGATTGGAAGTTAATTCATTATTACGAAGATGGAAGTAATGCATTATACAATATAAAAGATGATGCTTTTGAGCAAAATAATGTAGCTACTCAATTCCCAGAAATAGCAACAAAACTAAGTACTAACTTAAAAAATTGGCTTATTAGTGTTGATGCTAAATATCCTGAAACAGATACAGAATTTAATCCTGTTAAAAGAGCTAATTATGAAAAAATGATTCGCGAAAAACGTTGGCCTAATCTTGAGAATCAACGAAGGAAGATGCTCTCAAAAGATTTTACACCTAACAAAGATTGGTGGGGAAGCAAACTAACACATGATTGATTGGTATTAGACTCAAAAAACATAAAAAATATGCGCTTCAAATATAAATTACGAAGGTGCGCTTATAAATAAATCGAAATAACAGAACTATTTTTAAATTGGTACATATAAACAACAAAATTAAAATAAACAGATGAAAACTAAAGTGATAATAACCCTATTAATTACATTAACTATTGTCTCATGCAAAGATGAAATAATAGAAAAACCTATTTATACCGCTGAAAAATGGGAGAATCCTGAATGGGAAAACCCTGAAATTTTTCAAATTAATAGAGTGCAACCAACAGCTTCTTTTTATAGATATAAAACTGCCGAATCTGCCTTGAAAAATAATAACTGGCAAAACTCTCCGCTGTATAAATCCTTAAATGGTACTTGGGGTTTTTATTATGCTGACAGTGTTCAAGCAAGACCAAAAGAGTTTTATAAAGAAGGATTCGATATCCAAGGGTGGGAAACCATTTCGGTGCCTTCAAACTGGGAAATGAAAGGGTTTGGGATTCCTGTTTATACCAATATTAAATATATGTTTCCTGCAAATCCGCCTTATATTCCGCACAATATAAACAACAACGGAAGCTATAAACGCGATTTTGAAATTTCTGAAGATTGGGATGGAAAAGATATTTATTTACATTTTGCAGGTGTTAGTGGTGCTATGTATGTATGGCTAAATGGCGAATTTGTAGGCTATAATGAAGGTAGTAAAACAGCAGCAGAATTCAATATTACCAAATTAGCAAAACCGGGTAAAAACACCATTTCAGTACAAGTATTACGCTGGTCTGATGCCAGTTATATGGAAGACCAAGATTTTTGGCGATTATCTGGTATAGAACGCGATGTTTATATCTATGCTTCAAATAAAGTAACATTAAGAGATTTTACAGTCCTTTCAGATTTAGAAAACAATTATAAAGATGGTGTATTAAATCTTAATTTAGATATTAACAATAATACCGATTCATCTATTGAAAAATCGGTTGAAGTAAAACTCCTGGATGGTGATGTTGAAGTGTATTCAGAACGTAAGTCTGTTACTTTTAATTCAGGTTCTAATACTATTAATTTTGCTAAAACCATTCCCAATGTAAAATCTTGGAATGCGGAACAACCTAATTTATATACATTATTAATTTCTGCAAATAACGAATCTACAGCTATAAAAGTTGGGTTTAGAAATGTGAAAATTGAAAACAGTCAGTTTTTAGTCAACGGACAGCCGGTACTTATTAAAGGGGTTAATTTACACGACCATGATGAAACCACAGGCCATGTAGTTACCGAAGCATTAACAATAAAGGATATGGAATTGATGAAACAAAATAACATCAATGCTATACGTTGTAGTCATTATCCAAAAGATCCTTTTTTCTATAGATTAGCAGATAAATATGGTTTTTATGTTGTAGATGAAGCCAATATTGAGTTACATGGTATGGGTGCAACAAATCAAGGCTTAGACAAGGATTTAGAAAAACAAGCGAAACATCCAGCTTACTTACCAGAATGGAAAGCTGCACATTTAGACAGAACCATTAGAATGTTTGAACGCGATAAAAACTTTCCAAGTATCGTAACCTGGTCTTTAGGAAATGAAGCTGGCAACGGACCAAATTTCTTTGCAACATACAAATGGCTAAAAGACCATGATAAAACCAGACCTACACAATATGAAGGTGCAACAGGTTATGAAAATACAGATATTCAAGCGCCCATGTATTGGTTTATTGAAAAAATGATTGCCTACGTTGAAGAAGGTGGGGCTCGTCCTTTAATACAATGTGAATATGCTCATGCTATGGGTAACAGCCTTGGTAATTTACAAGATTATTGGGATGTTATTGAAAAATATCCAACGATGCAAGGTGGTTTTATTTGGGATTGGGTAGATCAAGGTATTCTAACTGAAAATGAAGCAGGAGAAACGTATTGGGCCTATGGTGGCGATCTTGGTGGTGCACATTTACAGAACGATAATAATTTCTGCCTAAATGGTATTGTTAATCCAGATAGAACAGCACATCCAGCGTTACTTGAAGCTAAAAAGGTCTTCCAAAATGTAAAGATTAAACCCATTAACACAAATGCTCTAGGCGCCATTGAAATTAAGAACATGTACGATTTCACGAATCTAAATACCTTAGATTTTTCGTGGAAATTATTAGAAAATGGTTTAGAAGTTGCTTCAGGAAGTTTACCAAAACTAAATGTTGAACCTTATCAAACTACAAAACAGCTTATTGATTTACCAAAACTAGAAAACACGTCTAGTGATTATCATTTAAATATTTATGCTCAAACATCTGAAGCATCTGAGTTAGTTTCAAAAGGTCATATTCAAGCTTATGAACAAATTCAACTTCAAAAAGGTGATTTTTCGAATAAAATAATATCAAAAGGCACTATTACAACTAGCAAATCAGATGGCGTACTACTAGCCTCTAACGAAAATTTTAAAGTAGAATTTGACACTACATCGGGCGTTTTAAAAACGATTGATTACGGTAGTGGAAATATGCTAAAAACAGGCATAACACCAAATTTTTGGAGAGCTACTACAGATAACGATTTCGGTTTTAAAATGCCTAAAAAATTAGGCGCTTGGAAAAAAGCCACTAAAACACAAGAATTAGTCTCGCTAACAGAGCAAGCTAATCCAAATAACACGGTTAACGTTTCTGCTAAATTCAGATTAGCAGCAGTTAAAGATGCCTTGGTAATTATGGATTATACTTTGTATCCAAATGGAGAAATTATGGTAAATACGAAACTTTCAATTGCAGACTCTAAGCTACCAAATCTTCCTAGATTCGGTACTAACTTAATAATTAATAATGCATTTGATCACGTTAAATGGTTTGGAAGAGGACCACATGAAAATTATCAAGACAGAAATACATCGGCTTTAATACAACAATATGAAGCTAAGGTTTCAGACTTATATTTTCCGTACAGCAGGCCGCAAGAAAATGGATACAAAACAGATACACGTTGGATTGAATTTACAAATGAAAATGGAAAAGGGATAAAAATTTCATCCCAAAATTATTTGAGTTTTAGTGCGCACCATCAGTATAATGATGACTTTGATGCAGGAGATAAAAAAATGCAAAGACATACCATAGATATTGTAAAAAGAGATTTTGTAAACATCAATATAGACCATAAGCAAATGGGTGTAGGCGGCGATAATAGCTGGGGTGCCATGCCACATAAGGAATATCGTATTCAACCTAAAAATTTAAGCTTTATGTACACAATTTCGAAAATAACTGGTAATGAAAAGTAAGCAGGTTTTAGTCATTTTTGTTTTTGGCTTATTTTGTCTGAGTATTTTTTCTCAGAACGATAGTTCAAAACCAAATGTACTTTTTATTGTCTGCGATGACTTAAATGATTATCAAGGTGTATTTGGGGGTCATCCTCAAGCAAAAACTCCAAATATTGATAAACTTGCGGCAATGGGAGTACAGTTTGTTAATGCACAAACCAATGTTCCGGTTTGCTCACCTTCTAGAAACAGTTTTATTACAGGTGTCTATCCTCACGTTTCTAAAGATTATGGATGGACAGATCTGAAAAAACAACCAGTTTTAAAGAATAATAAAACTATAATGCGGCTTTTTAAAGAAAATGGGTATACAACTTTAGGTACAGGAAAAATAACCCATGGCAATGTTGAAAGAGATTGGGATGAGTGGGGAATGTCTTTAAAAAATAATTATGGCCCTTTTTATTTCGATGGTGACAAGAAAACAGCATTACCAACAGTGCCATCACCTTACAGAGCTATTGGCTCTGTAGACGGTTCTTATGGTCGTTTATCAGATGCTGGAATTTCAACAGGGAAAAATGGAGAGAAAGGACTAGTCTATGGATGGAGTAATGAACCAATGAGATATATCAATGATAATGACAGAGATTTGATGCAAGATGAACTGCATGCAAAATGGGCTGTGGAAAAAATAAATGAACTTGAGAAAAGGAAAATTCAACAACCCTTTTTTATGGGCGTTGGTTTTGTAAGACCTCACACCCCTTTGCATGCGCCCGATAAATATTTCGATATGTTTCCAATAGAACATCTAAAATTAGAACATTGGAAAGCAGATGACTCAATTGACACATACTGGAATAATAATTTTGATACTGAACTTAAAGGACCACGATATTATCGTACACTTTTAGAATCTTATGGTGGAGATAGAGAATTAGCTATAAAACACTTTTTACAGGCTTATTTAGCTTGTGTAGCATTTGTTGATGAACAAGTTGGCAAAGTAATCAACGCTTTAAACGAAAGTAAATTTAGGGACAATACGATAGTGATTTTTACAAGTGATCATGGTTGGCAAATGGGTGAAAAAAATTATTTGTTTAAAAACTCACCTTGGGAGGAAAGTGCAAGAATACCTTTAATTATTAAAGCTCCTAATTTTAAGCAAGAATTAAGGGTTCAACAACCCGTTGGTCTCATTGACTTATATCCTACTTTAATTGACCTATGTGATTTAAAGGGCGACAACAAAATCAATGATAAAGGTGGTGATTTAGGTGGGCATAGTTTACAACCTTTACTTAAAAAAGATTTGAAAAACTGGAAGGGGCCTAACGGAGCGTTAACCGTTGTTGGCAACTATGGGGTTAAAACACCCACCGAAAAACAAAATTTTTCTTACAGAACTAAAGACTGGCGGTACATAATATATAGTAATGGTCAAGAAGAGTTATATAATCACAACAATGATTCTTACGAATTGAATAACCTTGCCGAGGTTAAACAAAACCAATCTGTAAAAAGAAAACTGAAAAGCGAAGTCCTTGCGATTTTAAATAAATAAAAAATGATAAAAAGAACCTTTAATTTATTATTAATAGTAGGTTTATTGTCTTGCAAACAAGACAATGTGCTGACCAATTCTTTCAATCCAGGAAAATTATGGTTAGATACTAATGGAGAGCACATTAATGCACACGGTGGTGGTTTTTTAATTTATAATAACACTTATTATTGGTTTGGTGAGCATAAAATTACAGGTAAAGAAGGCAACAGAGCCATGGTTGGTGTTGGCGTGTATTCGTCTAAAGATTTATATAACTGGAAAAATGAAGGTATTGCTTTAGAAGTAAGTAATGATTCAAATTCCAAACTTATAAAAGGCTGTACCTTGGAGCGCCCAAAAGTTATTTATAACAAAAAGACAAAAAAATTCGTTATGTGGTTTCATCACGAATTGAAAGGTCAAGGCTATGATGCTGCATTAACAGGAGTTGCCATTTCAGACAACATCACGGGTCCATACAATTATATAGATAGTTTTAGGATTCATCCTGGTGTTTTACCACTCAATTTTTCTCAAGATGATTTTGATAATGCATCAATAATAGAAAGTAGAAAAGATGAAAACTGGAAAGAGAAGGTTATAAAAGGTGGTTTCTTAAAACGAGATTTTAAAGGGGGTCAAATGTCTAGAGATATGACCTTATTTGTAGATGACGATCAAACCGCATATCATATTACGGCTTCAGAGCAGAATCAAACCTTATTAATATCTAAACTATCTGATGATTACCAATCATTATCCAATGAATACGTTAGAGTATTTCCGGGTCAGAGAAATGAAGCACCAGCTATCTTTAAAAAAGAAGGAACGTATTTTATGGTTAGTTCTGGGTTAACAGGATGGAAGCCTAATCCTGGAAAGCTAGCAGTTGCAAACAATATCATGGGTGATTGGGAGTTTTTAGGAAATCCATGTAGAGGGACAGATGAAGAAAACAAAACCACCTTCTGGTCTCAAAGCACCTATGTTATTCCTGTATTAGGAAAAAAAGATGCATTTATTTTTGCCGCAGATAGATGGCGACCAGAAAACCCTATTGATGGGCGTTATGTTTGGTTACCCATTAAATTTGAAAATAACATACCATATTTAGAATGGGAAAATTCTTGGGATTTAACGATTTTTAATGATTAATAAGAAAAACATAAAACTACTTTTAATAAGTGTACCTCTAGTACTCTTCGTTTTCTCCTGTAAACCCATGCATCAAGGTAAACACCTTTTTATTTTGTCTGGTCAGTCCAATATGGTTCGTTTAGACACAGATGCATCCTTTAGACCTTTAATTGAAGCTGAATTTGGAACCGACCATACTATTGTTGTAAAAGATGCTATGGGCTCACAATCTATTAGCAGATGGTATAAATATTGGAAAGCGCCTAATGGCAGTATTCCTGAAAGTAGAGGCGATCAATATGATAGACTGATGCTGAAAGTGAATGACGCTATTAAAAATCAAAACATTGCCTCAATAACTTTTATTTGGATGCAAGGCGAACGCGATGCCCGCATGGCATTTGGTGCAGTCTATGAAAAAAGTTTATTAGGCTTGTATAACCAAATAGGTGACGATTTGAAAAGAACAGATGTTAACTTTATTATAGGAAGACTAAGCGATTTTGATATGAAAAATGAAAAATGGCCACATTGGACCATGATAAGGGATATTCAAATGAAAGTTGGAGCATCTCACCCACGTTTTGGTTGGGTTAATACAGATGACCTCAATGATGGTTTTAACGCTCTAGGCAAATCCATTCAAAACGATTTACACATGTCTGTAGAAGGCTATAAAACTTTGGGTAAACGATTTGCTGAAAAAGCCATTCAGATTATTAATGATAATTGATATTTCAATTCCTTAAAATTATAGGCCAGACTTCAGAACACGAGCTAGAACTAGAAAAAGAGCAACTTAATTAATTTCAGATGCACCTAAATCCTCCAAAGCGTTTAATTGTTTTAGGAGATCGAACGTTTTTTTTGCTTCTTCATCATCAACTATACTAATAGCAACTCCTGCATGTACCAATACATAGTCAGTTATTTTGGCTTCGGGAACCAGAGCAAGACTAACTTCTTTTTTAACACCATCAAAAGACACTTTTCCTGTTCTAAACGTTTCGTCGAGTTGATTCGTTATTTCTACTAATTTTCCTGGTATTGAAAGGCACATAAGAATTATTATTTATAATATTAAGAAGGAATATTTGATTTCAACCATTCGTACCATGTCGACATACCTTCTCCTGTAGTGGCCGAAACTTCGAAAAATTGTAATTTCGGATTCACTTGTAATGCATATTCCTTTAATTTATCAATATTGATATTTACATAGGGTAACAAATCCATTTTATTAATGATACAAATATCAGAGGTATGAAACATATCCGGATATTTTATAGGTTTGTCTTCGCCTTCCGTTGTACTAATAATTACAACACGTTTAGATTCTCCTAAATCAAACATGGAAGGACAGACTAAGTTCCCAACGTTTTCAATCATTAAAACACTGTTATCCTTAATATTCAGTTTTTTAACCGCATCATAAACCATATCACTTTCTAAATGACACCCTTTTCCTGTATTAATTTGAATTACTGGAATATCTAAAGCATCAATACGGTTAGCATCATTTAAGGTTTGCTGATCGCCTTCAATAACGTAAAACGACACCTCTTTTTTTAAACTTTTTAAAGTTTGTTCTAAAATTGATGTTTTACCTGAACCTGGAGAACTTACCAAATTTATAGCAAAAATATTTTTTGCGTCAAAATACCCTTTGTTTCTGGCAGCCATAACATCATTATGTTGCAAAATATCCTGTTCTAGATGCAGTACCGTTTTATGGTGATGATTATGACCATGTGAATGCTCATGATGCTGGTGATCGTGATGGTGATTATGGTCATGAGAATGGTCATGACTATGTGAATGTCCATCGTGATGATGGTGATGACTATGTTCGTGAGCTTTTACCTCTTTCGGATTTTGAATAGTAACACCATTCTCACCTGTTCCGCAACCACATGTTCCACACATAATTATTTTTTTTAATTTACTAAAATACTATTCGTTAGAATATTCTTTTTAAAATAGTCTTTAGCCTGATTCATATTTAATTTGGCCTTTTTGCTCATTCCAATTTCTAATTCCCATTGATAGCCTTGTATTCCTAAAATAGAAGCTTTAGGATTATGATGATACAAGGTGTTAGCTAAATACAAAATGGTCTCTGGTTTTAATGCATGTGTACTAAAGCTATAGATTTCTGAAGGTTTACATGTTTTAAAATAAAATCCTTGTTCTGTATCTTCTTTTGTAGCATCAACAAATATGACCGTTTCATAATTGGAAATTAATTCGGCATCTTCAATTTGAAGTTGGTATCTGTATTCCAAATCCATATCCATGTTTTGGGTTTCAAGAAAGTCTAAAAACAACCATCCTAAACCATCATCTTGTCTTCCGGTATTACCAATACCTAAAACTATTGTTTTATGTTTACCTTCTTTTTTCATGTATTAATTCTCCAGCATGATTGTAAAGTGAAACCTCTAAAGGCATTTGTCCTAGCGCATGTGTTGCACAACTCAAACAGGGATCATAAGCCCTAATTGCCACTTCTACTTGATTTAACATGCCTTCGGTAATTTTAGTTTCACCACTAATAACATTATTTGCTACCCATTTTACAGCTTGGTTCATAGGCTCATTATTATGCGTGGTTGAAACTATCAAATTGCAACGGGTAATACGATCTTTATCATCAACTTCATAATGATGAATCAAAGTACCACGTGGTGCTTCAATAATTCCGATACCTTCATTTCGTCGCGTACCTTTTCTTAAAAGATCATTGCTCAATATATCTACATCATTTAATAAAATTTTCATCATTTCAGCACAATACAGCATTTCGATTAAACGTGCCCAATGCGAGTACATCGTTTTATTGTTTATTTTGTTATTTGTTGCCAATTTGAATATAATGCGTTCTTCTTCTGCTAAAGGTGTTTCTATACCGCTACAAATATTTATTCTAGCCAATGGACCAACTCTATTCCATCCTTTTTCTTTTCCAAGTTCTTTTAAATATGGAAATTTTAAATAAGACCATTTTTCTACACCTTCATTAAAATACTGTATATAATCATCGTTTGGAACATCATTTAAAGTCACCTTTCCGTTAGCATCGAGAGCTCGTAAATGACCATCATATAATTCTAAAAATCCATTTTCCTTATTAACCAATCCTAAATGTCCGGAAGGATAATCTGCAAAACTATTTAACCATTTGTGGTTTGCATCATGATAGTTTTTAATAAAATCTATGATTTCATGTGACCAATGAATCATAGCATCAACAGATGGAATTTCCTTACCATTCAAAAAGTAATCCCTATCTTTTAAGGAGACTTTTTTATGAACACCACCGGGAATTGCTGAGATTCCGTGAATACGTTTTCCTGCTATGGCTTTAATGATTTCCTGACCAAACTTTCGCATTAATATCCCTTTTTTAGCCAAATCGAGATGTTTTATTGCCACTTCAGCAACATTACGCTTAGATGGGTCTGCATCTACACCAAACAATAAATCTGGGGATGCCAAATAGAAAAAATGCAAAGCATGAGATTGAAATACTTGACCAAAATGTAATAATTTCCTGATTTTTTGGGCTGGCAATGATAAATCTTTTGGCTCTAACCCTACAATCTGATCGATGGCCTTAGCTGCTGCTAAATGATGACTTACGGGACAAATACCGCATAAACGTTGCACTAAAGCTGGAGCTTCCCAGTATGGATGCCCTTGAATAAAGCGTTCAAAACCACGAAATTCAACAATATGAAAAAAGGAGTCTTTCACCTTATTGTCTTCATCTAAATGAATGGTTACTTTACCATGACCTTCAACTCTTGTTACTGGATCTATGACTAGTTTTTTCATTTTTAATCGTATTTAAATTCTTCGTGAGTAATGGAGTAGTCTTCATTTAACAAAATGTTTTTTACAACTTTCCAAATATGATTGGCATCTGGAGGACAACCAGGAATGTAATAGTCAATTTTCACTATTTCATTACATGGATACACCTTGTTAAGTAGCTTAGGAATATCTTCATGATTAGGGATAACATTGGCGCCTATTTCGCTGGTAAGACCATTAATATAGGCTTCTTCTAAACATTCTTTAAGTGGCACAAAATTTCTCATTGCTGGAATGCCACCCATAATAGCACACTCACCAAAGGCAATAAGGATATCGCATTTTTTCCTAAATTCTTTTAAGACTTCAACGTTTTCTGAGTTTGCGCAGCCACCTTCAATTAGTCCAACATCACAACGCTTACTAAACTTTTTAATATCTGTTAAAGGTGATTTATTGAATTCCACAATTTCTAAAACATCAACAATATCAGTATCTATATCTAAAAGTGACATGTGGCAACCAAAACAACCTGCCAAAGATGTGGTAGCAACAATAAATTTATTATTTGCATCTTTTTTAACAAATCTTTCTTTAGGTTTTGCTTCTTTATCTTTACCAACTAAATCATATTTTCTATCCCCAAAAGGTTCATTATAAATCATGCCTTTAACCAAAATAGCTCCAACAGGACACAAATCCATAGCATGCATGGCTTCTGATTGAGATAGTTTTGCTTCTTCTTCATAATCAATTTGAACCCGTGTATTAATACCTCTTTTCACAAATGAAAAAACATCTTTTCCTTCATCTGTTTTAATGTCTTCAACACAACGCTTACAAAGAATACAGCGATTAGATTCCATAATCATACGATCTGAATTAAAATCCACAACCTTTTTGCTATAAACATGGGGGAATCTGGTAACTGTTATGTTCATATCATAGGCCAGGTTTTGCAAATCGCAATTGCCACTTTTTTCGCAGGAAGGACAAAAATGATTACCCTCAGCAAATAACATTTCTATTATAGCTTTTCTAGTATCTATAAGTTCTGGTGTATTAATTTCAACCTCAATCCCTTCATTAACTTTTGTGGTACAACTTGTTGTGGTTTTACCGTTTACAACTACGGTACAGATTCTACATGTTCCTAAAGCATGTTCTTGATTATGAAAATGACACAAGGTTGGTATATAGATTCCATTTTCTTTTGCGGCATCTACCAAATTTTTACCTGCTTCCACTTGGTAATTATGGCCATCAATCTTAATATTGACTAGATTATTCATAGGTAGTTTCTATTTCGTGAATTATTTTGTCATAATCATCAACCGCTTTTTCTAAATTAAAAGCTTTGTTAATATCGCTTTCTGCTAACAGACACTTATTAAATTCTTCAGGAAATTTTAACATCGCCGTCAATAAACAGTTTGTTGATGTTTTTCCTAGTCCGCACCTACTGGATTGTTTAATAATATTACTCCATTCTTTTATTTCATCTAAATCATTTTTATCGGCATTACAGAGTTTTATTTTATGAAGTTTCCTGTTTAATAAGAAGTTGCCTGTTCTACAGGGTACGCATATGCCACATGATTCTGCTACAAAAAAGTCTGTAATATTTTGTAGAATAGGCAAGAGGTCTCTTGTTTTATCAAAAACCATAAAAGCACCACCACTTCTTAATCCTACCGCGCTCATTTTACGTGCATATTCAATAGGGTCATTTATTTGAAATTGGATATGTTCTGCTAACAAATTTTCACCAGATATTTCCCTGTCGAAATCATGAGATGATAAACACTCTCCTGAAAAACCATTATATAAAATGAAATGAGGATCTTTAGCTTCTATCAAGTCTAAAAAATCTTTTAACTTCATGCCCCATTCTATTTCATAAATACCGGGTTTATTACAGTCGCCAGAAACACTCATGAGTTTTGTACCGGGTGTTGCTTTAGTACCAATTGCCAAATATTTATCTACTCCCATTTCTAGAATTCTTGGAACCGCACAAAGGGTTTCAACATTATTTACAACGGTAGGTTTTCCTAAATATCCTTTTTCTACAGGGAAATACTCTTTTGTAGTGGGCTCGCCCCTTTTACCTTCCATAGATGCGATAAGTGCGGTTTCTTCACCACATACATAAGCTCCTGCACCCATGTAAATATTCAAATTGAAATTAAATCCCTCAATACCAAGAATATTTTCCCCTAGTAATCCTTTTTTAAGGAACTCCTTAATAGTTTTTTCTAGCTTATCTTTTAAATAAAAATACTCTGCCCTTAAATAAATAGTACCTTCTGTAGCTCCAACAGCATAACCAGCAATAGCCATACCCTCAATCAGCAAGCCTGGGAGTATATTCATTAAAACACGGTCTTTAAAAGTGCCTGGTTCGCCTTCATCAGCATTACAAATAATATATTTTTGGTCCGCTTTATTATCTCTACAAAATTCCCATTTTAAACCTGTTGGAAAAAAGGCGCCTCCTCTTCCAGATAGTTTGGATGCTTTTACCAAATCGATAACACCATCTGGTTCAATGCCTATTATTTTTTTTAATGCATCCCCTTGTTTATATGGCTTAAAAAACACTGTTTTGTTTTCTTCAGGTGTATATTGAATATTATTTTCGGGAAAATCACTTAAGGATTCTAAAGATTCACCTTGCCGTAATTTTAAGATTAAGATTTTTACTTTTTCTGGGGTAAGATTTGTAAAAGCTTTAAAATTAATTAATGCAGATGTTTCTTGGTCGCTCAACCCGATACAAGACGTTTCAAATAAGCCAAACAACTCATCTTTTGTAACATGCCCTGTTTTTACACCAATTTCAGTTTCAAATGATTTTTTCACCCGATCGAAATCTTTGTGTTTTGAAACAATGGAATTGTTCAAATAAATGGTGTATTTACCCGCATGTTTACGATGATAGAAATGATAAAAGGAAATAACACCTTCTAATTCCATTCTTGAGATGTTAAATACTTTTGAAATTTTAGTCATGTCATCATGACTTATGTACCTTCTTTTTTTTTGAATATCCCACAAGATATTCATCAGCGAGGATTTTTGTAGAGTGCTTTCTTTAGTATCCATAGTAAAGAAAAAATGATTTGCAACTAAATTAACACTCTTATAGCACTTAAAAAATGACATTTATCATTTACAGCCTGATTATTAGATCTTTATCTTTTGTTTAAATTCACAGGGTTATTGAAGATAAAAATGCTGATTTTTTAGTCATTTAATAACGTTACTGCAAAACCTCTAATGCTTTTACTATCAACTCTTTGCCTTTTATAATAGCCTTTAAAAAGCTATTGCAGTTTGGACACGCATCATAAACTTGTTTTAATTCAAAAATGGTATTACAACCACTACATTTTGCCTCTCCTTTTATTATATGTATTTTTTTAGATGCATGCTCCAAAACAGTGCCTTCAACGGCCAAAGTCCAAACAAATTCTAAAGCGTCCACCTCTATCCCTGATAAAGTACCTATTTCAAGTTCTATGGACTCCACTTTATTGGCCTTTGCCTTAGCTGTTTCTTTTTCAGCTATATCAACTATTCCCATTGCTATACTCAGCTCATGCATAGTGATTTCATTTTTAATTATAACAATAATAAATAAATATTAAAGATTTTCTTATGACCTAAATCATGTTTATATTTTAAAAAGTCAGGTAACTTTATAAGGTGTATTAAGCAGTATTTTTGATGCAAAAAACCTATAGAATTTCTTTTTCAGGACAAGTACAAGGTGTTGGCTTTCGCCCGTATGTTTATGCATTAGCTTTAGATTTTTTATTAACCGGAACGGTTTCCAATAACGAAGAAGGTGTTATTATTTTTGTGTCTGGTTTTGAAAAAGACATCTTTCATTTTTTTAAAAAAATAATCCAATCTCCGCCTCCTGTTTCCAGAATTAAAGACAGTCATATCCATCAAATTGAATATCGCATTTTTGATGAATTTAAAATCATTCCATCTAAAAAAAGTGGTCGATTAAATTTACCCTTAACACCAGATTTCGCCATTTGTGAAGAATGTAAGAACGACATACAAAACCCTAAAAACAGACGTTATAATTACCCGTTTACAACCTGTGTGAATTGTGGTCCACGTTGGGCAATTACAGAAACATTTCCATTTGAAAGAAACCATACAAGTATAGATAAATTTCCTATGTGCGAAGCATGCTTTAAGGAATACACCAATCTTTCAGACAGACGGTTTCATTCTCAAACAAATACTTGTGAAACTTGTGGAATTGACTTGGTTTTAGTTGATCATTCAGGAAAGAAATTAAAAACATCAAAGCATACATTATTTAAGAAAGTTGCCAATCTTTTATCTAAAGGAAAGATTATTGCTATAAAAAATACCAGTGGCTATCTATTATGTTGCAATGCGGAAAACGGAAAGGTTGTTCAGCAATTAAGAGATAAAAAAAACAGACCGAATAAGCCGTTTGCGATTTTATATCCTTCGTTGAATCATTTAAATAAGGAGTTACAAGTAGAAAAGGTTCACGTTAAATCTTTAACTTCAACGGAAAGACCCATCACTATCATGTCTTTAAATGATTATAAAGGACATATTGATTTAGACAAAGTGGCACCAGAACTCAATCAGTTAGGGGTCATGTTACCCTATTCTGGAATTTTACAATTGTTAGCCAACGCATTGAGCTTTCCAATAGTTGCTACCAGTGGAAACATCCATGGTTCTCCAATTATTAGTGAGAATGATGAGGCATTTGATAAATTAAAAAATGTAGCTGACTATTTTCTTCAACATCATTTAAAAATTACGCATCCTCAAGACGATTCGGTTGTTAAGTTCAGTACGAAATTTCAAGAGAAAGTATTATTCCGTCGCTCACGAGGTTATGCACCAAATTATTTTAATGCCTCCATAAAATCAGAAAAGAAAATAATGACTCTTGGAGCACATTTAAAAAGCAATATTGCATACTATCCTAATGCGTTTTTATATATCAGTCAATATTTAGGTAACCTCGACAACTTTCATGTTTACGAGCGTTTTACTAAAACAATTCAAAATTTCATTACGCTTTTCGAGCAACAACCAAATGTGCTGTTAGTAGATAGTCATCCAACCTATCAGAGTACTTTATATGGAACTGAATTAGCACAGAAATATAAAACAGAATTACATAAAATTCAGCATCACAAAGCACATTTTGCATCGGTTTTAGGTGAACATGATTTATTTGATTCAAATGAAAAAATATTAGGAGTTATTTGGGACGGCACTGGTTATGGAGATGATGGACAAATATGGGGAGGCGAATTTTTTGATTATCAAGCCCATAAAATGGAAAGGGTTTCACATTTTGATTATTTTAATTGGATAGCTTCTGATAAAATGTCAAAAGAACCAAGATTATCTTTACTATCATTAGTCAATGACGACATGCAATCTGTATTGGAAGATAAATTCTCATCCAAAGAATTGAAAATCTACCAATCATTAAAACAAAAAAACAAACTAAAAACATCATCTATTGGAAGGTTGTTTGATGCAGTCGCGTCATTATTAAATATTTGCGATATCAATACCTATGAAGGAGAAGCAGCGATATTGCTAGAAAATTACTTAACCGACTATAATTTAGATGATTGTAAATTATACAGTTCCGTTTTATATGATAATTCAGTTCCTACTGAAACATTGCTTTTCAATTTATATTCTGATTTTAAGAATGGAAATTCTAAAACGCAAGTGATTGCCAATTTTCTATTCACTTTAGCATCCATAATATTTCAAATGGCAAAGAATCAGAATATCAAACATATTGCTTTTAGTGGTGGCGTATTTCAAAACACGACCTTAATAGATATGATAAATGTCTTGTCTCAAAACCAATATAAGTTGTATTTTAACAAAGATTTACCACCTAACGACGAAAACATTTCGTTTGGACAAATCATGTATTACACAAATTGTAAATGAAGTATTTAACCGAATATAGAAATTTAGAAGCCACCAAAAAGTATTTGAAACTTATTGATAAAACCATTACAAAAAAATGGAATATCATGGAGGTTTGTGGTGGACAAACACATGGATTGGTTAAGAACGGGATTCTTGAATTGTTGCCAGACAAAGTCCAAATGATTCATGGTCCAGGTTGTCCTGTTTGTGTCACACCATTAAATTTAATTGATAAAGCTATTGAGCTTCTTGAAAACGGCGTTATTATTTGTTCATTTGGAGACATGATTCGTGTTCCAGGAAGCACAAAAAGCTTGTTGGAAGCTAAAGCAGAAGGCGGTGATTTACGCATTTTATATTCACCAATTGAAGCGGTGAAAATCGCTAGAAATAATCCAGATAAGGAAGTCGTTTTTTTTGCAGTTGGTTTTGAAACCACGGCGCCAGCTAATGCATTGTCTGTGTTGCATGCTCAAAAAGAAGGCTTAAAAAATTACTCTATTTTAGTCTCCCATGTATTGGTGCCTCCAGCAATGGAAGCTATTTTAGATGATGAATTTTGTAATATTGATGCTTTTTTAGGAGCTGGACACGTATGTGCCATAATGGGTTATAAAGCATATTATCCGTTAGCCGAAAAATATAAAATCCCAATTGTTATCACAGGCTTTGAACCCGTGGATTTAGCACAAGGTATTTACATGGCAGTTAAACAGTTAGAAGAAGGTCTTCATGTTGTTGAAAATCAATATTCCAGAGCTGTTAAGGAAGAAGGCAATGTTGCTGCAATTAATGTGATAAATCAAGTTTTTGAAGTTGGCAACAGAGAGTGGCGAGGTATTGGAGAAATACCTAATAGTGGTTATGTTTTAACACCAGAATTTAAGGCCTTTGATGCGGAGTTAAAGTTCGGAATCAGTTATATAAAGGTTCTAGAAAACCCCGATTGTATTGCAGGTGAGATTTTACGGGGCATTAAAAAACCCAATGAATGCAGTCAGTTTGGTAAAGTTTGTAATCCTTCAAATCCTTTGGGAGCGCCAATGGTATCTTCAGAGGGAGCTTGTGCCGCTTATTATCACTTTTCAAATAATTTAGAATAAATGAATAAAGAAGAACTAGGTTTTGATACTATTAATTTGGGACATGGCAGTGGGGGTTTAATGACTAGAGACTTGTTGGATAAAATTATTTTCAAAACATTCAGCAATCCATTTTTAGACCAAAAACACGATGGTTCTATTGTTAAATTCAATGGACCGACAGCGATTTCAACAGATAGCTTTGTGGTGTCTCCAGTATTCTTTAAAGGCGGAAACATAGGTAGCTTAGCAGTGCATGGAACGGTTAACGATGTTGCTATGTGTGGCGCTATTCCAAAGTATTTAACATTAGCATTTATAGTTGAAGAAGGATTAAAAATTGAAGACTTTATTGCCATTGTAGCATCTATAAAAGAAGCTGCAGACAAATGTGGTGTTCAAATAATAACAGGTGACACTAAAGTTGTGGAACGTGGAAAAGGTGATAAAATTTTCATTAACACAACAGGTTTTGGGGAAGTGAATCCAAAAGCGAATATTTCAACTGATAATATTAAAGTAGGTGATAAGATTATTGTAAACGGATTTGTTGCACAACACGGAATGGCCATCATGTCTCAACGAGAAGGCTTGGAGTTTGAATCGACTATAGAAAGTGATTCAACTAATTTAAACTTCCTAGTGAATGATTTGATTGACGCATTCGGAGATAAAATTCATTTGTTTAGAGACCCTACTAGAGGAGGCATAGCTAGTGTATTGTCTGAAATTTCTAAGGACATAAATAAAGGCATCACTATTCACGAAGATAAAATTCCATTGGAAAAACAAGTTGCAGCAGCATGCGAAATTCTTGGATTGGATCCGTTATATGTTGCTAACGAAGGGCTGTTTATAGCAATTATTGACTCGGAAATTGCAGATGCGGTTTTGGAACAAATGATAAAAGATGAAAAAGGCATAAATTCAGCATGTATTGGTGAAATTACAGAAGTGCATCCCTCTAAAGTTGTAATGCATAGTTCAGTAGGTGGTAAGCGAATTATAAGTCCATTAATTGGCGAGCAATTACCGAGGATTTGCTAAGTACTAAACATCCAGTAAATACCAATAATTATTGCAAAAAGTCCGCCTGATAAACGAATGCCTTTAAATAACGCATCATTATGTTCGTTCCTGCTATATGATGAGATTTTGCCAATTACCAATGTAAAAGTGGTCATAGCGATTATGATTCCTAAACTAAATCCGAATATATATAAAACAGAATCTATTTGACTAGCAAAACTTGCGACAGGTATAAATAATAAAAAGTGTGCAATTCCTGCTAAACCATGCAAAAAACCAATAGAAAGTGAAGCCAAATTGCTTTGTTTTAAATCTTTAGGATGCTTATGATGATGACTGCTTTCATGGGAATGATCATGTTTATGTTTGTGAATTATTGGTGAATTTTCATTGTGAACATGTAGATGTTTATGCGTTCTTTCCTGACTAAACAACTTATAAAAAGACCAAACACCTATAAATATCAATACTAATCCAACTAATTGTTCGCTGTAATTTGATATTTCTTCAACAGGAATTACTTCTCTGAAAATCAAAAATAAAACGCCTATTAAAACCATTCCCAACAAATGACCAATACCCCAAAAGAGTCCAATTTTCCATGCACTTTTTTTAGATTCAATAGCAAAGGGAATAACTGCAGCTAAATGATCTGGCCCCGTAATTACGTGTAATATAGACGCCATTAGAGCTGCAATAAACGGAAATGAAATACCCAAAATTTTTAAATTAAAATGGCAATAATATTTAAAGTACTAATTTATTTATTATGAAGTCATTATTTGATGACTTCAGTCATGTTTATAAAAGCTATAGTTATTTCTTTTAAGACTTATTAGCTTAATCAAGCGTTTAAATATCTATATAAGCTTGATACTTAACAGAAGATATTCAAAATAAAATAGTAGTGATTTATCAGGAAATAATGGACTAAAAAAAATAATGTCGGGCTCTGACACGCAATTCAACTAGTTAATAAAACTTTTAAATAAGTTTCCGTTTACCCAAAATCAACTGCAATAACCTTTGCTTGTGTAGCTTCCCTTAATAATCCCGCCATTTTATTATAGGTATAGCTATTCGCTAAAGTCCCATGTAACAATAACACTTTTTTATTAGAGTCATACTGATATTTTTGTCCATGAATTTGAATCCCATCTCTCTTTTTAAACTTTAAAACAGCTGATGTATTAGGTTGCTCAAAACCCATATCTGCAATGGTTTTGTTATCCATATTTGGAACAAATGCAGATTTAAATTCTGGATTGGAAAAATCAATCATTTTTATGGCTTCATTAACTACTCGAATGCTATCGGTATTTTGTTGAGCATAAATAGTCGAATTGAAAATAATTAAAATAATAAGTAATACTATTAATCTTGTTAGATGTATCATAACATTCGTTTTTGATTGATGACATTTTATTAAGCTAAAACCTTAGGATTCCAAACTCCTGTTGCAGCGGTTTCTTTAACATAGTCTGAAAAATCTTTTGGCTTCCTGCCTAATACAAGCTCTATATCATTAGTAATTTCAGAATTGGTTGGATTACCTAGAACTTCAGAGAATAAATATTCAATTAACCAAACAAAATCATCCGGTACGCCCTGTTGCTTCATTACGTTTACGTAAGCTGGTAAAGCAATTGGAGTGAAAGCGATATCTCTGCTAGTAACCTCAGATATTTCTTCAACAACGTCTTTAAAAGTGAGTGATCTTGGTCCTGTTAGTTGATAGGTTTTTCCGTTGTGTTCATCATTTAATAAGGTGACAACAGCAACGTCGGCAATATCATCTGTATCCACATAAGGGACTTTGACACCTGCCTGTGGTAAGGCGACAAATCCTTCTAGTATGGGCTCTAGGAAAAAGCTCTCACTAAAATTTTGATTAAACCAACTGGCACGAACAATCGTATAGTCTAATCCTGAATGCATAACCACTTGCTCACAAAGCTCAGCTTCTCTTTCTCCTTTTCCTGATAGCAATACCATTTTTTTTACATCACATCGTTTTGCTTGCTTCGTAAGCTCTTCTATGGCTTCTAAGGCTCCTGGCACTGCTAAATCGGGTTGGAAAGTGATGTATACTTTATCCATACCTTGCATAGCTTCCGTCCATGTTTCTGGGTTATCCCAATCAAATGCTGGTGATGCGGATCTAGAACCAATTCTAACGTTGTGTCCTAATGCTATTAATTTACTTGCTACTTTGCGACCCGTTTTTCCCGTTCCGCCAATGACTAAAATGTTACTTTTGTTTTTCATGATTTATATATTTATATGATTTGATTATGTTATGTTATTATTTTGTGTTTTGAACTAAGCTTATTATGAGTATTATAAATGAAGTAATTGCAGTAACTGTTCTGATTAAATGCAAACGATTCCATTTATCTTCAAACTGCTCTCGAAGTATTCTCAAGTCCTCTAAACTAGCGTTGCTTAAATCCGTTTTATCTAAAAGCTCATTAAGTGGAACATTTCCAAAAATGGTAACCAATAGCACTCCAAAAAAGTAGAGAGCAATGGCAAAAATCAATAACCAAATTATTGCACTTGATGCATTTTTAAACAGGTATAGATTGATGATACCTAAGAAGAATGGACCAAAGAATACGATGATAAACAATGGGCTTATAATGCTTCTATTCATCTGTTGAAATGCTCTTAAATAAACGAAGTCATCTAGTCTACCAATTCCTGGTGTTATTGCATTAGACCATGTAAAACACAAACCTGCTGATAGACCTGTTAACAAGACGAGAACAATTGATGCGATATGTTGATTCATAGAGTCCATAATGCTATTATTTTGAAATTAAGTTTTTAGAATACACTCGAGCATACCAGTATAAACTGGCTACAAGTAGAAATTCAAAAGCAATAATCCAGAATCCTACAGATGTAAAAAAGCTATAATGACTTCCACCATTAGGCATCACAAAAAGGGGCACTGTAATAAGTGCATCTAAAGCAACAGCAGTGAGTAAGAATGTTTGTCCCACTTTAAGACCATGGGTTTTGTTATCCTTTTTATAATAGAAATAACATCCGAACCAAACTAATGGCATCACAACAACAAACAAAACAACATTGGCTTGTGTGTCTAGATTTTCTAAAATGGGTATGGCATAGGAAATTGAATAAAATAGTATAGCGATTATCCAAATGGCTATACCTAATAAAATGGCGCGTTGAGTTTTCATGTCTATATAAGTTTTAATTACAAGACAAAATTATAAGGAAGACAAAAGAATGGTTTGTCGTAAAGGGATTATGATTTGTTCGAAAAGTTGCTACTTAATCTGGCTTGGACGATAACCAAACTTTTTTTCGAAAGCATTAGAAAATGAACTGAGGCTATCGTAACCCACATGCCATGAGGCTTCTTGAACAGTCATCTGTTGATTTCTAATCATTTTATGAGCTAATGTAAGGCGCTCATTTTGAAGATATTTAAATACAGGAACGCCAAAATAAGCTTTAAATTCTTTTTTTAGTTTGAAGGTGTTTAGGCCTATTTGCTTTGAGATTTCGGTTAAAGACGGCGGATTTTCAATATTTTGAAGTAATATATCTTTAACTTGATTCAACTTTTCTCGCTCATTAGTCTTTATTTTTTCGGTTTTTAATAACGCTAATTGACCAAAAAAATGAGACAGTAAAGCTGTAATCTGACTTCTAAAAAACATCATTTTAGTTTTTCCTTCATATTCAATATTAAATAAAGAATCTACGATAGACTGCATTTCTGGAGTCATAAAAAAACTGGGGCCTTCAACATAATGATCGGATGGATTTACCAACTCATTCATTAAGGTTGCAAAAATCTCTCCTTCTTCATTGGGAAGTTTATCTAAATTTCTTAAAGATGTGGCAATTAAAATACACTGTAGTGGTTTTTCTCGAGACACCGTATGCATAAACTCAACTTCAGTATCACCATAAAAAGATAATGCTAATCCTCTTGTATACTGAAATTCTTTTTGTTTCTTACCGTATTTAACGGTCAAATCAACATCCCCTGAACCATAAAAAGCAACCGCTATAACAGGCTCATCAAAACGGCAAGAATCTACAGAAACGCTTTCGGATGAAGCTTCTTCAACAAGTATTGTAAAATCATTAATGTGTATAAAGTCTCTGGTCATGTTTCAAATTTAAACAATATTCTGTTTAAATTTGAAACATGACCAGTTTGACTAACTTTATAACATTATAAAATTATACTCGAATATATGCACTATCTCTCACCTAATTTATAGGCATTTCAATAAAAATGATCCACATGTTCATTATGCAGTTTAGTGCTCAATTATAAATATATCTTTTCTGCTAAAAGGTCTTAAACTTAATTTGACTTTTTGCAATTAAAAAATACTATGTATCTTTTTTATCAAAAACAATCTTATCATTATCCTCTAACGGATTTGATAATATCTAAGGCATTTTTAACATCCTGTTCAAGTTTTGCATAATCTTTATTAGCAACAATGCTTTTAGATATTAATTTTGATCCCATACCCACACAAGTAACCCCAGCATCAAACCATCCTTTTAGATTTTCTTGTGTTGGAGAAACACCTCCTGTTGGCATAATACTAGTCCAAGGTTGCGGCCCTTTTATACCTTTAACAAACTGTGGTCCATAAATATCTCCAGGAAATAATTTAACAATTTCGCATCCTAATTCTTCTGCTCTTGCTATTTCTGTTAACGTACCACAACCAGGAGACCATAATACTTTTCGCCTATTACACACTATGGCAATATCTTCTCTTAATACAGGAGTCACAATAAAGTTAGCTCCTAATTGCATATATAAGGAAGCTGCTGCTGCATCAGTCACCGAACCTACGCCCATTATCATTCCTGGTAATTCTTTAATGGCGTATTTGGTAAGCTCTCCAAAAACTTCATGAGCAAAATCACCACGAGCGGTAAACTCCATTAAACGTGCCCCGCCATCATAGCAAGCTTTTAAAATATGTTTGCTTAATTCTAAATCATTACTAAAGAACAAAGGAATCATTCCTGTGTCTTTCATTGCTTGCGCTACTTCTAATCTTGAAAATTGTGCCATTTTTTCTAAATGTTTATTTTTTTTATTTGTGTAGTTGTCAAACAGTCAAATCAAATAATTAATTTTATTGTTTGATTATTAAACACTTATACTATCTTGCTACTCTACCAGATGAATCTCCTCCCATAAGTTTTTTAACTTCATCTATTGAAGATAAGTTAGCATCTCCTTTAATGGTATGTTTAAGACATGATGCAGCTACCGCAAAGTTTAGTGCTTTTTGATCGTCTCCTTGATACTCTATCAAACCATAAATAAGGCCTCCCATAAAGGAATCTCCTCCACCTACTCTATCTACAATATCGGTGATTTGATATTGGGGAGATTCAAATAATGTTTTACCATCATATAAAACACCTGCCCAAGTGTTATGAGATGCAGAGATTGAACCTCTTAACGTTGTAATTACCTTTTTAGCTCTTGGAAATTTTTTAAGCATTTGATCACAAACTGATAGGAAAGCAGCTCCTTTAACATGCTCACCTTGCGTAGTAATATCCAAACCTTCTGGTTTGATTCCAAAATGCTTTTCAGCATCTTCTTCGTTACCTAGTATAATGTCACAATAAGATGTTAATTCAGTCATCACAGTTTCCCTATGCGCATCATCACAATATCCCCATAATTTTTGACGGTAATTTAAATCTGTAGAAATAGTTAAACCTTTGGCACTCGCCACTTTTACAGCTTCTAAACACGCATCAGCAGCACCTTGAGAAATAGCTGGTGTAATACCCGTCCAGTGAAACCAGTCAGCACCTTCAAATGCAGCATCCCAATCTACCATACCCGCTTCAATTTCTGCCATAGCAGAATGTGCACGATCATATACAACCTTACTTCCACGATTTACAGCTCCAGTTTCTAAGAAATAAATTCCTAAACGGTCTCCTCCGTAAATAATCTTATCTGTTCCTACTCCTCTTTTTCGCATTTCCATTAAAGCACATTCTCCAATATCATTTTTTGGTAAACGTGTTACAAAATCTACAGGAACGCCATAGTTTGCTAAAGATACTGCTACATTGCTTTCTCCGCCTCCATATATAACATCAAAAGATGTGGATTGAGAAAATCTTAAAAATCCGTGCGGAGCTAATCTTAACATGATTTCTCCAAATGTTACTACTTTACTCATTTTAATAGGTCTTATTTAAAATTAATTAGTTTTGCTTAATCGTTTAAGCATTTTTTAAAAAAATAAATCAAAACTCAAATAATTAAAAGGAGAGTTTTGATTACATAAACTAAAACAATATATTTGCTTAAACGTTTAAGCAAATATATAAAAAAATTGAATAAAAAAAAGAAAACTACTATAAAAGATATTGCAAACGTGCTAAATATTTCTCCAGCTGCCGTATCAAAAGCTTTACATGACGATTCTAGGATTAGTAAAAAAACAAAAATAGCAGTAAGACAAGTTGCTAAAAACTTAAATTATCAACCTAATCATCTAGCAAGTGCATTGCGTAAAGGAAAAAGTAACTTAGTTGGGGTTATTGTCCCGAAAACAAATAGTAATTTTTTTTCATCAGTTATTCAAAATATTGAAGAAGTTTTAAATAAAGAAGGATATAATATTATAATAACTCAGTCAAATGAATCTTTTAGAAAGGAGTGCAATAACATTGATACCCTATTGTTTACTCAAGTTGATGGTATTATCGCTTCTATGGCAAATGAGACCACAGACTTAGAATATTACGAAAAAATTAAATCTAAAGGGATTCCTTTAATTTTATTTGACCGTGGTGAAAATGATCTCAATGTAGATTATATTGGCATTAATGATTATGATAGCAGTCATATGATTATTAACCATTTAGTAGAGCAAGACTGTAAACGTATTGCACACATTGGTGGTTATAAACACACTCGAATATTTAATAATAGAATTAGAGGTTATATCGATGCTTTGAAAAAAAACAAATTACCTTTAGATGAAGAACTTCTTTTAGAAAGTAGTCTTACAACCGAAGATGGCAGAGAAAAAATGATCCATTTATTATCTCTTAAAAACAGACCTGATGCGGTTTATGTTGCAGGTGATTATGCGGCATTAGGTGCTTTACAAGTTTTAAATGAGCAAAATATTAAGGTTCCACAAGACATCGCCTTAGTTGGTTTTGGAAACGAACCTTTTACGTCTATGGTAACTCCCACCATATCAAGTATAAAGCAACATAGTGGAGAAATAGGAAAGCAAGCCGCTAAAACATTTCTAGAACATGCGAAAACAACGGATATGAAACAGACTTTAAATAAAATTATTTTAGATGCCGAATTGATTATTCGAGATTCTTCCAATAAAAAATCACCTGTTAAATCTACATGAGGTATTACCTTCTAAAATGCTCATCACTTCATTTACGGAAGAAAAGTTTACATCCCCTTCATATGTGTGTTTTAATGCGCTTGCTGCAGCTCCAAACTCCATGGCTTTATAATCCTCAAAATATTGCAAACCATAAATCAATCCAGCAGCGTAAGCGTCTCCTGTTCCAATTCTGTCCACTATGTGAGTAATATCTAAATCCATAGTTTCTCTAAATTCATAACCATTCCACATTCGAGAACGTATTTTATGCCAAGACGCATTAATGGGCGTTCTAATTTTATCAAATATTTTTTTAATGGTAGGAAACTCTTTTATTAAATGTTTACTGGCCTCTATAAAATCCTCATTAGAATTATTATAATCGCTTCCTAAAACTTCATTTATCTCATTAACACCACCAATAAAAATGGTTGAATACTGTAATAAATCTGAATTTAATGCTTTTTATGCCTTGTTTTAATAAAATCGTGTACGAAAGTGTGTACTCTGATTTATAATTATTTTGATATCAAATATAGAAATAACTATGAATATATTACATGCTAAAATTTGTAATACATTATTCTTCTTGACATAAAACCTAGCACTTTTTTAACTGGTTATTATTTAAAAACAAAGTCATTGAAAATCTGTAATTTTAATTTTGGGCTATAAAAACACTCTTTATAGCTCAAAAAATACTTATATTTGAGCTATAAAAATAATATTTATAGCTCATGGCACGCAATATTTGGAATTGGCAACAGATCGAATGGCCTCATTTTTCTTATAACGAAGATGCACTTAATGACTTAGAATTAAAATTCTCTAAAAATACAGGAACTGTTTTAGGCACTTTTAAACACGTCAATGAAAATGCAAAGGAACAATTGATTATTGAGATATTATCTAACGAAGCGCTAAAGACTTCTGAAATTGAAGGGGAGTATCTCGATAGAGACAGTATACAATCGTCTATTAAAAAAAATTTAGGATTAAAAGTTGATAAAAAACGAATAGCTCCTGCCGAATTTGGTATTTCAGAAATGATGGTTGATTTACATAAAAATTTTAACAAACAGCTAACGCAGCAACAGCTATTTAATTGGCATAAAATGCTTACCAACGGTAGACAAGATCTAACCGATATTGGTACATACCGAACACATGTAGATCCTATGCAAGTAGTCTCTGGACGCTTAGATAAACCAACAGTCCATTTTGAAGCGCCACCATCAAAAAATATGCGAGTAGCAATGAAGCAGTTTATATCTTGGTTTAATACTTCAAATTCTAAGACAGGAAAAAACGTATTACCACTTGCAAAGGCAGGTATTACACATCTCTATTTTGTATGTATACACCCATTTGAAGATGGTAACGGACGAATTGCACGTGCACTCACCGAAAAATCTATAGCACAAAGTATAGGACAACCTGCGCTTATATCACTATCAAAAACTATAGAACGCAATAAAAAAGCATACTATAACGCATTAGAGAACAATAATAAGGATCTAGAGATTACAGAATGGCTGCTATACTTCGGACAAACCATATTAGATGCACAAGAGGACACTCTAAAACTTATTGATTTTTTAATTGAAAAAGCAAAATTCTTTGATCGCTATAATACGCTTATGAACGAACGACAACTAAAAGTTGTTACACGTATTTTTGATGCAGGCCATCAAGGATTTGATGGTGGTTTAAGTGCTGATAACTATACCAAAATAGCTAAAACCTCTGCTTCTACTGCTACACGTGATTTAAAAGACATGGTGGACAAAAAAATATTTGTTAAAACTGGTGAATTAAAGAGTACTCGGTACTGGCTGAATATTAAACATTAATTTACAAATTAATATAAAAAAAGCCTTCACATTTCTGCGAAGGCTTGATTTTACTTTGTAGCGGGAACTGGACTCGAACCAGTGACCTTCGGGTTATGAGTGTTTGATACTTGTATGCTAAACTAGTGCAAATACACTGAAATACAACGTATTAAGTAATGATTAATATTATTTAATATCAAATAATAGTAAACAAAACCAACAAATGTTGCACCTATGTTGTACCTGAAATGATTATCTTTATAATCTAATAGTTTTAATATGGCAACGGTAAGAGTAGTTTTGAGAAAAAAGAAGAATAAAGCTGGACGGTTCCCTATTGCTATACGGATAACTAAAGACCGTAAAAGTTCTTTCCTAAATACTGGACAATATATTGATGAAAAATTTTGGGACGAAAAAAATCGTAACGTTCGGAAGTCCCATCCAAACTCAAAGGTGCTCAATAATTTTATTGTCAGTAAAGTTGCAGAAGCTAATGATAAGGTTTTAAAATCTGAAATGAAACCGGAGTACGAATCAGTTGCAGAAATTAGAAACAAGATATTAGAAAACAAGGGATTTGATTTCTTTGTTGTTGCCAATATGCACCTTAAAAATCTTAAAAATAGAAATAAACATCATCAATATGATACTGAGTTTGGCCGTTTAAAAAAGTTTAAGGAATTTTTAGGTAAGGATGTGCTTCCTTTTAACAAGTTAAATGTTGTCTTACTAAAGAAATTTGAAACCTATTTAATACATAGCAAAAAGCTTTCCCCAAGAACGGTTGTAAACTACCATATTTTAATCAGAACAATTTATAATCTTGCTATTGCAGAATCTATTACGGACAGAGGGCTATATCCTTTTGGTAAAGGCAAAATGACAATTAGAATTCCTGAATCTCAAAAAATAGGCTTTACTTCTGATGAAATACAAAAGTTAGAAAATGCTCAAGATATTACAGAAGCTCAACAAAAAGCAATTCATATTTGGCTAATCAGTTTTTATTTTGCTGGTATTCGGGTTGGTGATGTCCTTCAATTAAAGTGGACGGATTTTAATGATGGCAGACTGCTTTATAGAATGAATAAAAATAGTAAACTGGTTTCACTTAAAGTTCCTGAGAAGGCAACTGAAATATTCAATAACTATAAGGATGAATCAGAAAGCAATGGACTAGTGTTTCCTCAATTGAGGGATATAGACCTTAATAATACTGAGGAAATTTCGAAAAGAACACAATCAATCACTCGAAATGTAAACAGAAGGTTAAAGATTGCTGCTAAGCAATTGGGAATTAAAAAGAATATCAGTATGCACATCGCAAGACATAGTTTCGGTAATATATCTGGGGATAAAATCCCTATTCAGATGCTGCAAAAATTATATCGTCATTCTTCAGTAACAACTACCATTCGCTATCAAGCAAACTTTATTCACAAAGATGCCGATGATGCTTTGGATAGTGTAATTAATTTTTAATGAGCAAATTTTTAGTACATGACAAAAATATAATTCATTGATTTTCAATAAATTAAGCATTGATTAATTAGGTTAAAGCATTGATTTTCAGTATATTAGATGAATAATTCCACTTATTTTTCTAATGAAGAAAACCAATGCTGTCACTAAAAATAGTGAATTAACTTCTATTCTGAATACTCATTTTCAAGGAAAGCTGAATTTAGCTAGGGTAAAGCTCATTTCCCACTTTATCGTTGCCCTTTGTAAAGTACAGACCGTTACTTTTGAGAAATTAGCCAATGCCTTTGATACTCAGGCAAGTCCCGAGTCTTCTTTAAGGCGCATACAGCGGTTTATTGCAAACTACAGTTTAGATCCCGACCTTATAGCACGTCTTGTTTTTAACCTGCTCCCTAAGCAGGGCAAATTAATCCTGAGCATAGATAGGACCAACTGGAAGTTTGGGCAGACCAACATTAATATCTTTATGCTCGGTATTGTTTATAAGGGTGTTGCTTTTCCCTTGTTGTTTACCATGCTCGACAAGCGAGGCAACTCCAACAGTGGTGAACGTATTGAACTGGTCAATAAGTTTATCCGCCTTTTTGGTAAGGATGTCATTGAGTCTATCGTCGCCGACAGGGAATTTGTAGGCGAACAATGGCTAGGGTTTCTTAACCGAAACAATATTAGGTACTACATCCGTATCCGTAATAACTTTAAAGTATTCATACCTCACAAGAACAAAGAAATTAAGGCTTCCCATTTGTTTGATAGGTTTAAACCTAATGAGTTTGTGTATTACAACAAAATTGTACGGGTCAATGGACAACTCTGTTACTTATCGGGTTGCAGGCTCAATAATAGAAATGGGAAACAAGGTTTCTTGATCATTATATCGTTTAACAAACCTGAAAAAGCTCAACAGCATTATAAACAGCGGTGGCAGATTGAAATGTCTTTTAAAGCTATGAAATCCAGTGGGTTTGATATAGAAAAAACACACTTGAAAGATATTGATAGAATTGAAAAGTTAATCTTGTTGGTAATCATTGCTTTTGTTTGGTGTTATAAAATTGGAATACACCTACATCAAATTAACCCTATTACAATCAAAAAACATGGCAGAAAAGCTAAAAGTATTTTTAAACATGGGCTCTCTTTCTTAGCTAGTGTATTGTTAAACACTGAAAATCAAATGAATACTAATATATTCCATTTTTTGTCATGTACTTAGAAGTATTTTATAATTTTAACTCATTTTTAATAAAAGTAATTATCATATCCCGTTTTTTTGAATAATGCTTTATAACTCATAACAATCTACCCAAAAATATATATTATTTGAAAATCACATTTATTTTCATACTTTGCAATAACTGGACTTTATAGTACAATTTATGATAGAAGTAACAAGATTATTCGATTTTCCTTATTATCAAATGGAAAATGCTCCATTAGAAGCTGCCTTAGTAACTAAATATAATGGAAAATGGATTGAAACAAATACTAAAGACTATTTAAATAAAGCAAATGCTTTAAGTAGAGCTTTACTAAAACTTGGTGTTAAAAAGGATGACAAAATAGCTATAATCTCTTCAAGTAATAGAACAGAATGGAATATTACCGACATTGGTGTTTTACAAACTGGAGCTCAAACCGTGCCTATTTACCCAACAATTAGTCCAGAAGATTACGAATATATTTTAAACCATAGCGAATCTATTTATTGCTTTGTTTCTGATGATGACGTTTTAGAAAAAATAAATAAGATTAAATCTAAAACAGGATTAAAAGATGTTTTTTCTTTTGATACGATTAAGGGATGCAAAAATTATTCTGAATTATTTGAACTTGGAAAAGACAACTCTAATCAAAATGAATTAGATACACGAAAAGACGAAGTAAAATCAATAGATTTAGCTACCATTATTTATACTTCGGGCACTACAGGAAAACCCAAAGGCGTTATGCTTTCTCATTGGAATATTGTTTCTAATGTATTTGCGGTATCAAAAAGATTTCCTTTAAAACCTAATGATAAAACACTCAGCTTTCTTCCTGTTTGCCACATCTTTGAGCGGGTATTTTTATATGTATGCCAATATTGTAGTATATCTATCTATTTTGCAGAAAGTATAGATAAAATTGGCGACAATTTAAAAGAAGTAAAACCAAATGTTATAACCGTTGTTCCCAGATTGATAGAAAAAGTATATGACAAAATTATGGCTAAAGCCGAAGAATTAACTGGGATAAAAAGAAAACTGTTTTTTTGGGCTGTAGATCTCGGGGCAACATTCCAACCCTATAAACAAAATGGCTGGTGGTATGAATTAAAACTAGCTATTGCTAGAAAATTAATTTTTAGCAAATGGCAAGAAGCTATGGGAGGCAATATCGTTTTTATGGCCTCTGGTAGTGCTGCATTACAACCTAGACTAGGACATTTATTTGGAGCTGCAAATATGCCAATAATGGAATGTTATGGCCTTACTGAAACATCCCCTGGTGTTACAGTTAGTGATAGAAGAAATAGAGGTTGGAAAATAGGTTCTGTAGGGAGAGTACTTGATAAATGTGAAGTAAAAATAGCTGACGACGGCGAAATACTTTGTAAAGGGCCAAACATAATGATGGGGTACTACAAAGACCCAGAAAAAACTGCCAGCGTGATGACTGGCGATTATTTTCATACTGGTGATAAAGGTGAAATTGATACGGATGGTTTTTTAAAAATTACAGGACGTAAAAAAGAAATGTTTAAAACTTCGGGAGGTAAATATATTGTGCCTACACTTCTTGAAAACGATCTAAAACAATCTCGTTTCATAGAACAAATTATGATTATTGGTGAGGGAGAAAAAATGCCCGCAGCACTAATTCAACCAAATTTTGAATTTGTAAAAGAATGGATTGAGCATAAAAAATATCCTATCGGCAATTCTTTTGAAGACATTGCTAATTCTGATGTTATCCAAAAAAGAATCCAAAAAGAAGTTAATAAATGCAACCAAAAATTTGGTAAATGGGAGCAAATAAAAGTTTTTAAATTAACTCCCGAAGTTTGGTCTATTGATGGCGGACATCTGACGCCTACTTTGAAAATGAAAAGAGATGTTATAAAAAACATGTATCATAATTTGATTGAAAATATTTATCGCCCATAACCACTTAAAAACAGTGGCAAAATAAAACACTATTTATTAGCAGATACTGAATAGTATATAACGAAATAAAGCTAGCCCTAATAATAGTCTAAAATGTAATTTATTATTTTTAAAGATACATTTCCACAACCTGAAGAAAACCCCAATACGTTGTTATTCATATTTTTAGGTTGCTTAATTTTTGGACTATTCTTGGCATATATTTACACTAATCAGTCAAAAACTACAACCACTATTTCTGGAGTCAGAGCTGGTGGCATATTTGGATGATTTGCCCGATTATTTTTTTAATTTAGCGATGTACATTTATTCAAAAATGGAATTAGTAGCCTTGTACCTTCGTCTCCCTATTGTTATGACAACAATAAAAAGCGGATTGATTGGAGCAGTTAACAGAAAATTAGGGTCGTAATATGTTTCGAAAATTTCTCATTTTTCAATCGATATTCTCTTATTTGAAAAAACAATTATAATTTTATAAAAAATACTATGCACGCATAGTATTTTTTATTATATTTGAGCTCACCAATCTAAAAAAATGAAAGAAAAAACCATCGACTATGTTCTCAGAACTACTTGGTTAACAGTACAAAAAATGTATAATGAGGAAGCCTCAAAATTTGATAGCACTATGGCAACAGGATTTACTTTATTGAGTATCGACCCTGAAAAAGGAACACCCTCAACTGCCTTAGGGCCAAAAATGGGGATGGAAGCCACTAGTCTTTCTAGATTATTAAAAACAATGGAAAAAAAGGGTTTAATTATAAGAAAACCTAATCCTAATGATGGTCGTGGCGTTATTATATCGCTAACCGACTTTGGTATAGAAAAAAGAGATTATTCAAAAGACAAAGTTCTGTTATTTAATGAAGCCATAAAAAACAATGTCTCCGAAGAGCAATTAATGCATTTTTACGAAGTATCCGAAGTTATTAATGACCTGGTTTGTAATAAAAAAATATACAATCAATCTGATAGTTAAAATATTAAAATGAGCAAACGAAGAATAAAAAAAATAGCCATTATTGGCTCTGGAATTATGGGAAGTGGCATTGCATGTCATTTCGCAAATATTGGCGTCGATGTATTATTATTAGATATCGTTCCTAGAGAACTAAATGATAAAGAAAAAGCAAAAGGCTTAACTTTAGAAGATAAAGGAGTTAGAAACAGACTAGTAAATGATGCTCTGACTGCGTCATTAAAATCTAAACCCTCTCCTATTTATCATCAAGATTTTGCAAGCAGAATTACTACGGGAAATCTTGAAGATGATATTGCTAAAGTTTCAGGGGTTGATTGGATAATGGAAGTTGTTGTTGAGCGTTTAGATATTAAACAACAGGTTTTTGAAAATCTAGAAAAATATAGAACAACCGGAACTTTAATTACAAGTAACACCTCTGGTATTCCTATTAAATTTATGAGTGAAGGGCGATCTGAAGATTTTCAGAAGCATTTCTGCGGGACTCACTTTTTTAACCCAGCACGTTATTTAAAATTATTCGAAATCATTCCAGGACCAAAAACCGATGCTTCCGTTTTAGAATTCTTAAATGGTTATGGTGAGCAATTCCTTGGAAAAACTTCTGTAGTTGCCAAAGACACGCCAGCATTTATTGGAAACCGTATCGGAATTTTTAGTATTCAAAGTTTATTCCACGCCGTTAAAGAATTAGATTTAACGGTTGAAGAAGTTGACAAATTATCAGGTCCAGTAATTGGTCGTCCAAAATCGGCCACTTTTAGAACTGTTGATGTTGTTGGATTAGATACTTTAGTTCACGTTGCCAATGGCATTAGAGAGAACTGTTTAAACGACGAACGTTTAGAATTGTTTAAATTGCCTGATTTCATCAATAGTATGATGGAAAATAAATGGTTAGGAAGTAAAACTGGGCAAGGATTTTATAAAAAACAAGTGTCAGCTGATGGTAAAAAGGAAATTTTAACGCTCGACTTAAACACATTAGAGTATCGTTCAGCTAAACGCGCAAAATTTGCCACCTTAGAGTTAACAAAATCTATAGATAAAGTTGTTGACCGTTTCAAAGTACTAGTGAACGGAAAAGATAAAGCTGGTGAATTCTACAGAAAAAGTTTTGCAGCCTTATTTGCTTATGTTTCAAATAGAATTCCTGAAATTACGGATGACTTATATAAGATTGATGATGCTATGAAAGCTGGGTTTGGATGGGAACATGGTCCTTTTCAAATTTGGGATGCTATTGGTGTTGAAGCTGGAATAGAAATCATGAAAGCTGAAGGTTTAGAACCTAATGCATGGGTAAGCGATATGCTTGCTTCAGGAAGTTCTTCTTTCTATACCGTAAAAAACGGAGCAACATATGCTTATGATATTCCTAAGAAAACACAAGAAAAAATTCCTAGACAAGATAGCTTCATAATATTAGATAATATTAGAAAATCTAACGAAGTATTCAAAAACTCTGGAGTTGTTGTTGAAGATTTAGGAGATGGTATTCTCAACCTAGAATTCCAATCTAAAATGAATACCATTGGTGGCGATGTGCTTGCTGGATTAAATAAGGCGATTGATATTGCTGAAAAAGATTTCGCAGGTTTAGTAGTTGGTAATCAAGGTGCAAACTTCTCTGTTGGTGCAAATATAGGTATGATTTTTATGATGGCTGCAGAACAGGAGTATGATGAACTTAATGGCGCCATTAAATATTTCCAAGATAGCATGATGCGTATGCGTTATTCATCAATACCAACAATTTCTGCCCCACACGGCATGTCTTTGGGTGGTGCTTGTGAATTATCAATGCACGCCGATAAAGTTGTTGCAGCAGCAGAAACCTATATGGGACTTGTAGAGTTTGGAGTTGGAGTGATTCCTGGAGGTGCTGGATCAAAAGAAATGGCATTAAGAGCGTCTGATACTTTTAGAAAAGGTGATGTGCAATTAAATACATTACAGGAGTACTTTCTAACTATTGGAATGGCCAAAGTATCGACTTCTGCTTATGAAGCTTTCGATTTAGGTGTGCTTCAAAAAGGAAAAGATATTGTGGTGGTTAATAAAGACCGACAAATTGCAGTAGCCAAACAACATGCCAAATTGATGGCAGAAATGGGCTATACGCAACCTATTCGCAGAAAAGATGTTCTTGTTCTTGGCAAACAAGCCTTAGGTATGTTTCTAGTAGGAACCGATGCTATGAAAGACTCGAATTATATTAGCGAACACGATATGAAAATTGCTAACAAATTAGCTTACGTTATGGCCGGTGGAGATTTATCTGAACCAACTTTAGTTAGCGAGCAATATTTATTAGACTTAGAACGTGAAGCTTTCCTTTCGCTTTGCACAGAGCGCAAGACTTTAGAAAGAATTCAGCACATGTTAACCAAAGGAAAACCTTTAAGAAACTAAGAAAATGAAAACAGCATATATAGTAAAAGCATATAGAACCGCAGTTGGTAAGGCACCAAAAGGCGTGTTCCGTTTTAAAAGAACAGATGAATTGGCAGCCGAAACCATCAAATATATGATGAAAGAGTTACCCAATTTAGATCCAAAACGTATTGATGATGTTATTGTTGGTAATGCGATGCCTGAAGGGTCTCAAGGACTAAATATGGCACGATTAATCTCTTTAATGGGACTAGAAGTTATTGATGTTCCTGGAGTAACCGTTAATCGATTTTGTTCTTCCGGTGTAGAAACGATTGCTATGGCAACTGCAAAAATCCAAGCTGGAATGGCAGAATGTATTATCGCAGGTGGTGCAGAAAGCATGAGCAGCGTACCAATGACAGGGTTTAAACCAGAATTAAATTATGATGCCATTGTTAAAGCTGGTCACGAAGATTATTATTGGGGCATGGGAAATACTGCCGAAGCAGTCGCTAACCAATTTAAAGTATCTCGTGAGGACCAAGACGAATTTGCTTTTAATTCTCATATGAAAGCTTTAAAAGCACAAGCAGAAAATCGTTTTCAAGATCAAATTGTACCTATTGAAGTAGAACAAACTTATATAGATGCTAACGGAAAAAAGGCAATAAAAAAGTATACAGTTACAAAGGATGAAGGCCCTCGTGCCGGAACCAGTAAAGAAGCTTTAGCAAAACTAAGAGCCGTATTTGCCGCTGGCGGAAGTGTTACTGCTGGTAACTCATCTCAAATGAGTGATGGCGCAGCATTTGTTATGGTAATGAGTGAAGATATGGTTAAAGAGTTAAATCTTGAACCCGTAGCAAGAATGGTAAATTATGCAGCTGCAGGTGTTGAACCGCGCATTATGGGAATAGGTCCTGTAAAGGCTATTCCAAAAGCATTAAAATTAGCTGGTCTAAAACAAAGTGATTTAGATTTAATCGAATTGAATGAAGCATTTGCATCGCAATCTTTAGCAGTAATTAGAGAGTTAGATTTAAATCCAGACATAATAAATGTTAATGGAGGAGCCATTGCTCTTGGTCATCCACTGGGGTGTACAGGAGCAAAACTTTCTGTACAGTTATTTGATGAAATGCGTAAACGTGATATGAAAGGTAAATATGGAGCAGTTACCATGTGTGTAGGTACAGGACAAGGTGCATGTGGCATCTTTGAATTTTTAAATTAAATGAGGCCCTCCTAACCTCCCCAAAGGGAAGGAAAACTCATAACCAGTAAAAATATCCGTGCAAACACGCAATAGATTTCTCTCCTTCGTAGAGAGTTAAAAAGTAAAAAGATAAAAACAAAGTATAACTTAAAAAACACCCCGTAACAGATCTCCCCCTTTAGGGGGAGTTAGAGGGGGCTTATTATGGAAAAAGACATTTTACGTGGCGGTCAATTCTTAGTTAAAGAAATCGATTGTGAAGATATTTTTACACCTGAAGATTTCAATGAAGATCAGCTTATGATGAAAGAAGCTGTAACCGAATTTGTAGACAGAGAAATTTGGTCTAAAAAGGCACAATTTGAAAAGAAAGATTATGCCTTAACGGAGTCGTGCATGAGACAAGCTGGAGACTTAGGTTTTTTAAGTGTTTCAGTTCCTGAAGAGTATGGTGGCATGGGTATGGGCTTTGTCGATACCGTTTTAGTTTGTGATTTCATTTCTGGTGCAACGGGTTCTTTTAGCACAGCTTTTGGAGCACATACTGGTATTGGAACAATGCCTATTACTTTATACGGTAATGAAGAACAAAAACAAAAGTATGTCCCTAAATTGGCTTCTGGCGAATGGTTTGGTTCTTATTGTTTAACTGAACCTAGTGCAGGTAGTGACGCTAATTCTGGAAAAACGAAAGCGGTACTTTCTGATGATGGTAAAACATATAAGATTACCGGTCAGAAAATGTGGATTTCCAATGCTGGTTTTTGCAGCTTGATGATTGTTTTTGCTAGAATTGAAGATGATAAAAACATCACGGGTTTTATCGTTGAGTACGACCCAGAAAATCCGAACGGAATAACCATGGGTGAAGAAGAGCATAAGCTTGGTATTCGTGCCTCTTCTACGCGACAAGTATTCTTTAACGACACTGTGGTTCCTGTTGAAAATATGTTGTCTACAAGAGGAAATGGCTTTAAAATTGCCATGAATGCACTTAATGTAGGAAGAATAAAATTAGCCGCTGCTTGTTTAGATGCACAACGTCGTGTGATTTCAGAATCTGTAAATTATGCCAATGAAAGGGTTCAATTTAAAGTTCCAATTTCAAGCTTTGGCGCTATTCGCCAAAAAATCGCAGAAATGGCTACTAATTGTTGGGTTGGTGAAGCTGCAACTTATCGTGCATCCAAAAATATTGAAGACCGCATTACTATTCGTCAAAATAACGAAAAAGACACACATCAAGAAGCTGAACTAAAAGGTGTTGAAGAATATGCCATTGAATGTTCTATTCTAAAAGTAGCTGTTTCAGAATTTATTCAAAAATGTTCTGATGAAGGTATCCAAATTTATGGTGGTATGGGCTTCTCTGAAGAAACACCGATAGAATCTGCTTGGAGGGATGCTAGAATTGCAAGAATTTATGAAGGGACTAATGAAATTAACAGAATGCTTTCTATTGGTATGTTAATTAAAAAAGCCATGAAAGGTCATGTTGATTTATTAGGCCCTGCTCAAGATGTAGCAAAAGAACTTACCGGAATTCCTTCTTTTGAAGTACCAGATTTTTCAGAGTTATTTTCTGAAGAAAAAAGTATTGTTAAAAACCTTAAAAAATTATTTTTAATGGTAGCTGGTGCTGCCCTTCAGAAATATGGAGAAAAAATTGAAGAGCAACAACAACTTATGTTAGCCGCTTCAGATATATTAATTCAAGTATATTTAGCAGAATCTGCTATTCTTCGTGCTGAAAAAATGGCAAAGAAAGAAGGTGAAGACAATGTGAAAGAACAAATAGCCATGGCAAAATTAAACTTATTCCATGCTATTGATGTTATTGAAACTGCGGGAAAACATTCTATAATTTCGTTCTCTACGGGTGATGAACAACGAATGATGCTTATGGGCTTGAAGCGTTACATCAAATATGTAAACATGCCAAATATTATAGAATTAAGACATATTATTGCTGAAAAAGTAATTAAAGAAAATAAATATTGTTTTTAATCTTAAACACAAAATTTATAGAGTGACTAACTCAATTTTAAAAAACGCTTCGAATTAATTTTCGAAGCGTTTTTTATTTCAGTATTTTTAGATAAATTTTTAAATATGAAAACGTTAATTTCTGCAGCTTTCCTTTTATCTGTTCATTTTATTATTGCACAAACTAACACACAGGTATACGATATTATTTCTGATATATCAGCAAATAGAATTCAAAAGGATGTTCAAACTCTTGTAGATTTTGGAACTAGAAACACATTTAGTGACACCATTTCAAATACACGGGGTATAGGTGCTGCAAGAAGATGGATTAAATCTGAGTTTTCAACCATTTCGAAAAATTGTGATAATTGCTTAAATGTATTTTACCAAAAAGATTTTGTTTCAAAACAAGGCAATAGTCGTGTACCTCATGATGCTTGGGTTGTTAATGTAGTTGCTATTCAAAAAGGCACAAAATACCCTAACCGCTATATTATTATGAGCGGTGATATTGACTCTAGAGCAAGTGACACTATGGATTTTACAACAGATGCTCCTGGAGCCAACGATAATGCATCAGGTATGGCAGGCACTATTGAAGCAGCTCGTGTACTTTCAAAATATACATTTGAAAGTAGTATTGTTTATGTTGGTTTATCTGGCGAAGAACAAGGTTTATTTGGTGGCGCTGGATTAGCAAAATATGCTAAAGATAATAGTTGGGATATTATTGGTGTTTTAAATAATGATATGATTGGAAATATTAAAGGGGTTGATGGCATTATTGACAATAGAACCTTTAGAATTTTTTCTGAACCTGTTCCTCCAACCGAAACTGATAGAGAAAGAAAAATGCGCAGGTTTTATGGTGGTGAAGTAGATGGTATTTCGAGGCAATTAGCACGTTACATCTATAAAACTACTAAAACATACATGCCAGAAATGAATCCCATGATGGTTTACAGGTTAGACCGTTTTGGTCGTGGCGGTCATCATCGTCCTTTTAACGACTTAGGGTACGCTGGTATTAGAATAATGGAGGCACACGAAAATTACACACAGCAGCATCAAGACATTAGAGTTGAAAATGGTATTAAATATGGGGATGTCATTGAGCATGTCAATTTTGAATATGCAAAAAAACTAACTGCCGTAAATGCTATTAATTTAGCAAGTTTAGCGTCCTCTCCTCCTGCCCCAAAAAGTGTTTCGATTGGGGGTATTGTAGAACCTTCAGTTAAATTTAAATGGAATAAAGTTGATGGCGCAAAAGGTTATAAAATTTACTGGAGAGAAACCACCTCCCCAACTTGGGATCACAGTCGTTATGTGGGTGATGTTTCAGAATTCTTATTAGATGGTATTGTTATTGATAATTACTTTTTTGGAATAGCTTCAGTTGGAGAGAATGGTTTTGAAAGTGTTGTTGTGTTTCCTAATAACGTTTTTAGGGATTAAATATGAACGTACTCTTAATAACATTTTTGCTTAAATTTAAATAAAACTAGTCAATGAAATATTGTTACAGCTTATTAATAGTGGTTTTACTATCTCCGCTAGCTTTTTTAAATGCACAAGGTTTGCTTTTAGAAAAAAATAATTTCACAAGGCAAGATACATTAAGAGGAAGTATTACCCCTGAACGTGCTTGGTGGGATTTAACCTATTATCATTTAGATATAAAAGTTGATCCAGATAATAAATTCATATCTGGCAAAAACACCATTCAATATAAGGTTTTAGAACAAGATTCTGTCTTACAAATTGATTTACAATCGCCTATGAAACTTCTAAAAGCTGTTCAAAATGGAAAAGCATTAAAGATTAAACATGATGGTAATGCACATTTCATATCACTATTTGAAAACCAAAACATTGATGACATCAATAATTTAACAGTCTATTATGAAGGTCACCCTAAAGAGGCAGCTAATGCACCATGGGACGGTGGTATTTCTTGGAAAAAAGATAAAAACGGAAATCATTTTATAGCCTCATCTTGTCAAGGGTTGGGGGCTAGTGTTTGGTGGCCATGTAAAGACCACATGTATGACGAAGTAGATAGTATGCAAATTAGCGTAAACGTACCAAGTAAATTAATCAATGTTTCTAATGGTAGGTTAAGACGCGTCGAGCAAATAGGTGATACAAAAACATACACTTGGGTGGTAAAAAACCCTATAAATAATTATGGCGTTAATATTAATATTGGAGATTATGTAAATTTTTCTGAAGTCTATGATGGAATGGCGGGGAATCTTGATATGGATTACTATGTTTTAAGTTACAATCTTGAAAAAGCCAAAGCGCAATTTAAACAAGCGCCAATGATGATAAAAGCTTTTGAGCATTGGTTTGGGCAATATCCATTTTATAGAGATAGTTTTAAACTTGTTGAAGTCCCTTATTTAGGCATGGAACACCAAAGCTCTGTGACTTATGGTAATGGGTATCAAAATGGGTATCTAGGAAATGATTTGTCAGGAACTGGTTGGGGTCTAAAATTTGATTTCATTATTATTCATGAATCAGGACACGAGTGGTTTGCTAATAATATTACATATAAAGACGTAGCAGATATGTGGATTCATGAAGGATTTACCGCCTATTCTGAAAATTTATATTTGGATTATCACTTTGGGAAAGAAGCTTCAGCGGAATATGTTATTGGTACTCGAAAAAACATTCAAAACGATAGACCGATAATTGGATTTTACAATGTGAACAAAGAAGGTTCTGGAGATATGTACTATAAAGGCGCCAATATGCTTCATACGCTAAGACAACTTCTTGAAGATGATGAAAAATGGCGAAAAATTTTGCGTAAAATGAACGTTGAGTTTTATCATCAAACGGTAACTACTCAACAAATTGAAAGTTTTCTATCTAAAGAAACTGGTATTGACTTAACTGCATTTTTTAATCAGTATCTGAGAACTACTAAAATACCAACTTTAGAATTTTCAATTAAGAAGAAGGATTTAAAATATAGATGGACAAACATTGTTGAAAACTTCGATATGCCCATTCAAGTTAAAATAAATAACGAAGAAAAATGGTTATTTCCTAAAGCTGAATGGAACACGATGTCATCAGATTCTAAAATCAATACTTTTGAAATTGATCCTGATTTTTATATAGAATCAAAAACCCTGTAAGTTTTGGAAGATTATCCCGAAATTCACTTTGAGCGCGATACCGATTGGTATGATTGGTTACTAAACAATTACAATAAAGCTAATGGTGTCTATCTTATTTTTTACAAATTAGAACTAAATATTCCAACTATGCGATGGGAGGAGGCCGTAAAAGTTGCCCTTTGTTTTGGATGGATAGACTCTAAAGTACAAAGTTTAGGAAACGGGAAAAGGTGTCAATATTTTTCTCCAAGAAACCCAAAAGGGAATTGGAGTGCTTTAAACAAAAAATATGTTAAAGATTTAATTACAAATGGATTGATGCATGAAGCAGGCTATAAAATGATTGATTTAGCTAAACAAACTGGAACTTGGACTGCCATGGATGATGTTGAAAATGGTGTTATCCCAATTGATTTACAACAAGCTTTCGATAAAAATAAAAGTGCTTTTAAAAACTATCAAAATTTTGCACGAGGCTATAGAAAAGGCTACTTATCATGGTTACACAGTGCAAAACGTGAGGAGACAAGAAAAAGTCGCATCATTCAAATTATTGAATTATGTGCTAATAATATTAAAAGTAGAAATACTAAATCATCCAATAAAAAATAAAAAAACATTATGGGTTTATAAAAGCATTAATCTCAGAAGTATTTATTTTTGGATTAGCACCTTCTTGCTGCGCTACTAAAGCTCCCACTCCACAAGCAAAATCAATAGCTTTTTGTGGGTTTATATTATTTAATAGTTGGCTAATTAGAGACCCTAAAAAAGAATCTCCAGCACCAACAGTATCAACTACTTTTATTTTATATCCACTATTATAGAAAAGTGTGTTTTTATATAGCAACACAGCGCCATGTTCGCCTTTTGTAACACATATATGTTTTGTATTTGTTTTTTCACTTATAAAATATAAATTCTGCTCTAAAGAATTGTATTTTGAACCCATAAATGCACTTACCTCATAGAGCTCATCATCATTAAATTTTATAAAATCTGACACGTTCATGAGGTAAATTAATACTTCCTTAGAATAGTAAGGCGGCCTTAAATTAAGGTCGAATATTTTATAGCTTGCTAATTCTATCAGTTCAAAAAGTGTTTCTCTAGAAACAACATCTCTAGTAATTAAACTACCAAATACAAAAGCATCTGAATATTTTACAGCATCTTTAGAGGGCTCTGTTAAAACAATTTTGTCCCAAGCCCTAGGATACATAATGTCATAACTTGCAGATCCTTTATCATTTAAAGTCACATGAACTTCGCCAGTAGCATAGTTTTCAAGCTTTTGTATGCAATTGGTGTTAAGATTCTTTTTTTCTAAAAAATCAATTATACCCTTACCGTTATCGTCACTTCCGATAGCACTAATCATGGTTACGCAGTGCTTAAAAGATGCTAGACGCCACGCGACATTTAACGGTGCACCTCCAATTTTTTTATGAGAAGTAAAGACGTCCCAAAGTACTTCTCCAAAACAAACGATATTAGCCATAGAATCTATTTAAATGAAAATCGATAAATAATCAACACAAGGTTTTATTAATAAAATAGATTAGATTCCATGGTACGTTGGTTTATAGAGCTTTTAAAAACTTCTATCATACGTTTTGCTATTCCTGTCCATCCAAAGTTTCGTCTTGCAAAACGAGCACCTTCTACAGAAAGCTCATTACGCATTTTAGGATACAATAAAGGCATAGCCATCATAGCTCCAAATTCTGTAGGTCTGTGTGGGTCTGCAAATAAAGCTTGATTTCCAAAATCAATTAAGTCGTAAAGTCCACCATGAACGGTTATCACACTTGGTGTTCCGCAAGCCATTGCTTCAATAGCTACCATACCAAAAGGTTCATACCTAGAAGGCATTACAAAAATATTTGCAGAACGATATACATTCGCTAAATCTTCATCTGCAATATAACTTTTCCATTTAATTTTATCCATAACTCCTAGTTCGGTTGCTAATTCTTTAAGTTTTGCAACACCCTGATCGTCTTGATCGGATTGATCACTACCTATAGCAGCAACTAATCTTGCTTCAGGACAAAGTTCAAAAACGGTTGGTAACGCTCTTATTAAAAGATCATAGCCTTTATTATGAGCCATTCTGCCTAAAGTTAAAATATCTGTTGGTTGAATATCGTATTTAGAACGAATTCTATCATTTTCTTTTGAAGGTACCGGAAAAAATCGATTTTCATCAATCCCTGGTGGAATCATAGAACAGTTTTTTGGTAATACATCATACTGTTTGGTTAATAAATCAACCTGAGGTAAGGTTGTCGCAATAACATGATTACACATTTGGTAAACAAAATATTCTTTCTGAATACGCTCCTTAAAGCGATAGGTTTTCTCCATGTCCTTTTCATCCATATCACTTCCCATGGTATGCTGTTTCCACCAACCTACTGAATGTGGTGTATGAACATGCGAAACACCTAATTCTTCTGCTATTTTTTGACCTGCCCAACCTGCATCCCAATAATGAGAATAGACAACATCATATTTTTTACCTTCTTTTTTAATGGCCGCTAAACAATTAGTAACAAACTTTTTTAAGTGGTCGTGCATATCCTCTTTTCTGATGAATTTTTTACCACCAAAAGGAATACGCCACACACTATTATTTTCGTTAACGTAATCATACTCGGGCTGATTTTCGAATTGCCTAGTTACTAAATCAACTTTTTTTCCAAGTCTGCTAAAACGCTCTGCGAGCTCTAAAACATAAACAACTTGACCACCTGTATCTGGTTTTCCGAATTCTGCATCTGCCCCTACATATCCATGTAGAGAAATCATTAATATTGACTTCATAGTTTTCTATTTTATAATTTTTAAATCATGACAAGCAGAAATATATTGTGCTGCCGACCATGCTTGATATGCTTTACCCATAGCTTTTCCTGTAATACCGTGAGCCCATTCTGTAAATTCCCATTCCTCTGTTAAACCTTCTTTATTGATTAAAGCTAATTTGTGTAATTCTGATATGGCTACATCTCTAAGCCCTAGTTTACTTATAAACTTAACCCAAAAGCCACCTACAAATGGCCAAATACCACCATTATGATAATGGTTTGGTAAATTCAATAAATTAACCGTATAATAAGGTTTCCAATCTGGATCTCCTGGCGTAACCACCGGATATACATTTGAAACTGGGAAAGGATCATTAACACCAACACCCAACATAAACTTAAAAGTTTGGTGTGCTTTTTCGGCATCAACAGCGCCGTGTAGAAATGCTAAAACATTACCAAAAACATCACAACGCCAACTAAAATCAAATGGTGTAGTTTGCGCAATTAAATAAGGTGTATCACCAAGCGTAAATTGGCGTTCTGCAAACGAAACGGATTGAAATAGTTTTTGCTGTGTTGAGGGCCAAAAATTTTGTAAAATCTCTTTTTTGATAACTTGAGACCATCTAATATATTCTCCAGCTTCTTCATAATTTCCAAGCATTTCCAACATTCTACCAAAACTCACATTGGCACGATACCATAATATTTCATCATAAAGAATATTATAACTTCCCCCGAATAAATCGGTCCAATCTCCAGCTTCTGGTATTTCTAATAAAGCATCATTATTACTATCATGAGCCCCTAGCCATCGCATGGTTTCTTTTATGTCTGAAATATATTGACGAAGAAATTTAATATCCTTGGTTACATTAACATACTCATAAAATGCAATAACAACCCAAATACCACTATCTATTGAGCAAATTCCTCCCACTCCTGAATAATCTGCTACATTGTCTTTAATACGAACATTTGAAGGAATTTGTCCGTTACGAGAAATGTGGTCAAACAAGGTTACTAATGTTTGTCGTTGGCATTTATGAATTTCCTCATCATGAATAAGTGGCAATGACCCAATAACGGTTATAGCCCCATCTCTTGCCCAAACACTATGGTAGTTTTCATCTGTACCATTGGGTATATTATCTTTTATAGAACACGCTGAAAAACCAAGCGGTGTAATATTCTTTTTTAATGCTTCAATAGCTTTATAATAGCCTTCGCGGATTAACGCTATTTTTTCATCTTCATCTTCCTCTGCGATATTATTTAATTCTTGTTGAATTATATAATCATCCGTGTGGTCTTTATTGTTTTCTACTAGAGCTTCTTCGGGTAAAATACCATAATAAATAAGTCCCTCAATAACTCCATCCCCGTATATACCTTCAGCATGATAAATTTGACGGTATTTTGTATATTTATATAACTCTTCATGTGCATTGGCTACAACGATACCTTTTATATCTTCCATATCAAACATAGCTGAATCATTTCCGCTATCTCCAGCAACTAATGCGTTGGTTGGGTTTAAATCAAGTTTCTTTAATAGCCATTGTAATGCGTTGCCTTTATTTGCCCATTTAGGAAGAATATCAAGATACTGCTCGCCAGAATAAACCACATTTATGTGCATATTCGCTTCCGCAAAATCTTTTTCTATACTTTCAATAAGTTCAGCGGTTGCATTATGGAAAAAGTAACTTCGTTTGTATGCATGTTGAAATTTTGAGGGCTGATCACTAATTGGGTGGTCTATATTTTGTATAATAGTTTCAACGGAATTTAAATCCCAACCCTCTTCTAATACATCATTAAACTCTTTTACTACCTCTTTTTTATTATAGTCATAAATATGAGTTCCCACACCAGAAATAATATAATCTGGTTTTGGCAATGTGCCTTTATTTATCAAATTGAGAACATCATCAATGAGGCGTCCTGTATTATAGGCAAGCTGAATATTATTATTTGGTTTGTAGGTCTTCCATATTTTTGGGAAGCTACTTTTATGGGTATTAAAATCTATTAGGGTGTTGTCAATGTCGAAAGAAAGAAGTTTTATATCTAATTGAATACTGTCCTTTGTTTTGCTCATAAACGATTATAATTTTAAGGTTTTTTTCAGAATTAATGCCTGAATTACCGAGAAATTAAGCGTTTAAAATTTAACATCCAAGAAACAAAACGCAATTCTTAGAGGTATTTACAATGTGATAAATTGAAACTAATAGAATAAGAAATCAGAAAATATTAGCTTATATTTTAGGTATTTAATAATCTTCAAAAAACATGTTTTAGTTAATTTTTGTGTTATTTAGAAAATACTTTTTTTTATAATGTATGATTATTTGACAAAAAAAGGGAGGCTACTAGCTTCCCTTTTTCACATATACACTTATTTATATACCACTTATAAAACTACCATAAGGGTCTTTAAATTGAATCCCTTCAGTAAATCTATGTTTACTTAATTGTTTATATTCTACTAATGCCCAAAGTACAAACTCTTTAACAAAATAACTATCCATTTTTTCTAAATTGGGTTGGAATTCTGCCAATAAATCATCTAAAGGCAAAATAGCATCTAACAAGGTTTTATATTCTTTATCTCGTAAATCATCTAATAGTTCAAACCCGTCTTTCTGATTAAAAAACCACGATATTACATCATCATAAGGTCCTTCTTCTTCTTGCTTTTGTAGTTTCCCAATCTTTGGGAAGAACTCTTCAAATAATTTTTTAACAGCTTCTCCTATTAAATTATAAGCGACAACTGCGGCGCCTTCTTGTTCGCCTTCATAAACCAACTCAACCTTTCCTGTTATGGCAGGAACAATCCCTACAAAATCAGATAACCTTAGTGTTGTTAAGGCATCTCCACTTATCAATGCACGTCGCTCAGCAGTGCTTAATAAATTTTCTAAGGCAGAAATACTTAAACGCGCACTTACGCCACTTTTAGCATCAATAAACTCACTTTCACGCGCTTCAAAAACAATTTGCTCTAATAAATCTCTGGCTAAATCGGGTACTATTACAGATGCTTTTTGGCTTTCAACTAACTTTGCTTCTTGTTCTGTGATTCTTCTAGCCGTTTCAATATCCTCAGGATAATGTGTTAGAATTTGAGAACCAATTCTATCTTTTAATGGTGTTACTATACTTCCTCTGTTAGTATAATCCTCTGGATTTGCAGTAAATAAAAACTGAATATCTAAAGGCAACCTCAACTTAAAACCTCGAATTTGAATATCGCCTTCTTGTAAAATATTAAACAGTGCAACCTGAATTCTAGCTTGCAAGTCTGGCAATTCGTTAATTACAAAAATACAGCGATTCGCTCTTGGAATCATGCCGTAATGAATCACACGATCATCAGCATAACTCAATTTCAAATTAGCCGCTTTAATGGGGTCTACATCTCCAATAATATCAGCAACCGTAACATCTGGTGTTGCTAGTTTTTCAGCAAAACGTTCACTTCTATGTATCCAAGAAATTGGAGTGTCATCACCTTTATCATTAATTAATTCTAAGGCATATCTAGAAATAGGTTGAAACGGGTCGTCGTTAATTTCAGAACCTTCAACAACTGGAATGTATTCATCCAATAAATTCAACATTAACCGTGCTAAACGCGTTTTTGCTTGCCCTCGTAATCCTAACAAATTAATATTATGTCGTGATAAAATAGCGCGTTCTAACTCTGGAATCACAGTGTTTTCATAACCATGTACACCTTCAAAAGTGGTTTCTTTATTTTTTATTTTTTTAATAAGGTTATCACGCAATTCATCTTTAATGGATTTGCTTTTGTAATCTACCTCTTTTAGTTCACCTAAAGTTTTAATATTTTCTACTTTCATATTTTTTTTGCTTTTGGCTATAAGCGTTTTTTTAGCCTCTAATTCTTTTTTTTCTATTTGTTTCGTAATCTTCAAAAATCATTTCCCCTAGTCCTTTTAATCCTGTGTAAAATGCTTTTCCTTGATTTGCTTGAGTAAATGCTCTAACAAATTGCATGAGATAACTATCTTGAGCAATCATAAAGGTTGTTATCGGGATGTGTAATTTTCTAGCTTGTTGTGCCATCATGTAGCACTTATTAACAATATGCGTATCTAAACCATTACTGTTTTTATAATACTGTCCGTCTGGCAAACGCAAACAACTTGGTTTTCCATCGGTTATCATAAATATTTGCTTGTTCGTGTTGCGCTTACGCCTTAATAAATCCATTGCTAATTGCAACCCTGCAACAGTATTTGTGTGATATGGTCCAACTTTTAAATACGGCAAATCTTTAATTTCAATTTGCCAAGCGTCGTTACCAAAAACTAGAATATCTAAAGTGTCTTTTGGGTATCTGGTAGTAATTAATTCTGCGAGTGCCATGGCTACTTTTTTGGCAGGCGTTATTCTATCTTCACCATAAAGAATCATACTATGGCTAATATCAATCATTAACACCGTGCTCATTTGAGATTTATGCAAGGTTTCTTCAACCACTAAATCATCTTCAGATAATGTAAAATCTCCAATACCATGATTGATTTGAGCATTTTTCAAACTTTCAGTCATCGATACTTTATCTAAGGCATCACCAAATTGATAGTTTCTAAAATCTCCAGTGTGCTCATCGCCTATTCCTGGACTTTTACTTTTATGATTGCCTTGTCCACTGCGTTTTATTTTTCCAAAAATATGATCTAAAGCTTGCTGGCGAATAGCGCGTTCTGTTTTTGCAGTAATTGCCAAAGCACCGTTTCCGTCAGGGTCAATTTCTTCCTGTAAATAGCCTTTTAGTTTTAAATCTTCTATAAAATCTTCTATAGTATAGTCTGGCGTAGTAAGCTTGTATTCCTTATCTAATTCTCGTAACCAATCAATAGCCTCATCAAAGTCTCCAGAAGTGTGTGTAATGAGCTCCTTAAAAACTTCAAAAAGTTTGTCGAAAGGAGATTTAAAAGGGGCTTCATATTTTTTAAAAATAAAGCCTTTCCTAAAATTTTTATCGTTTTTCATAGCTCTATAAAAATACTGTATTTTTATAGAAAAAATGAATCTTAACAATTAGATTTATTTATGGGGGAAAAGTAATTTTAGATGACTATTATTCTACACGCTTTAAGCCATTAAAATCTTCGATCTTAATAAACTTTCCAATGGTAGATATTAAACCCTCTTTTTTAAATTGAGAAAGCACACGAATGGCAGACTCGGTTGCTGTTCCTACTATACTAGCATAATCTTCACGAGATAAAAGCACACTAAGTGTTCCATCAGGATTTACACCAAAACTATCATGAATATACATTAATGTTTCTGCTAAACGCTGGCGAACCGATTTCTGAGCCATATTAACAATAACATCGTCAGCTTCTTTTAAATCATTAGCCATTTCTTTTAACACATCAAATGAGAATTTTGGATTTTTTTGAAGATCTGCAATTATTTCGGTTTTTGGAATAAAACAAACTTCCATATCATTTAGTGCTGTAGCTTGTAAATTAGAACTCGCGTCGCTAATTAAAGAACGTTGCCCTAATAATTGGCCTTTAACAACCATTTTTACAATCTGGTCTTTCCCGTTTTCACTTAGCTTGGATAGTTTACAAATACCATCTTTAACACAATAAACCCCATTAAGCACATCTCCTTCTTCAAAAATAACGGTGCCTTTTTTAATGATTTTTGATGTTTTACAAGACGAAATTCGCATTAACTCACTTTTAGTCAATGATTTAAGCGAGTTAAACTGTTTAATAATGCATTGTTCACATTTTGCCATACCTCAAGCTTTTTAAGATTGTAAAAATAAATAAAACATGACAGATATCATATTTTAAAGACACTTGTTTTGAGACTTTTGCTTTAGGTATATTTGAGCAAATAAAAATGAAATGAGTCAACTATTAATTTTGATTCCATCTAAGCATTCTATTGACGAATGGCATCTGTCAGATTATAAACGTATAAAATCCTCCAGATGAAACACAAATCATGTTTCCACTGCGGGTTAGATGCATCGTCTTCTGAAATTAAATACGATGAAAAGTCGTTTTGTTGTAACGGTTGTAAAACTGTTTACGAAATTTTTTCTGCAAACGATTTAACTTGTTACTACGATTTGCAAAATGCACCTGGAGCAACTCCAAAAGAAATTGAAGGTAAGTACAATTTTTTAGACAATGCTAAAATTGTAGAAGGGCTATTAGAATTTGACGATGAAAAAACGCAAATTGTAACACTTTACATCCCTCATATTCACTGTAGTTCCTGTATTTGGATTCTTGAAAACCTCAATAAATTAGATCCCTCCATAAGTACATCAATCGTTAATTTTGGAAAGAAAACGGTTAGAGTGTCTTATAACACTAATAATTTTTCTATAAAGGCATTAGTCAAACTTTTAAGTAGTATTGGCTACGAACCTTTTATTAGTTTAGACGATTATAGCGTTGGTAAAAAGCATGTAGATAGATCCTTGATTTATAAGCTGGGAGTTGCTGGATTTGCCTTTGGAAATATTATGTTTTTGTCATTCCCTGAGTACTTTCAAGTGCATGGCTTTTGGATAGAACAATATGCCCCTGTTTTTAGATGGATCATGTTCGCTTTTTCATTACCTGTTGTTTTCTACTCAGCCCAAGATTATTTTATTTCAGCGTATAAAGGACTGCGCTCAAAAATGTTAAATATAGATGTCCCCATTGCTTTGGGCGCTGCGGTTTTGTTTATAAGAAGTACTGCTGAAATAATTTTAGATATTGGCACAGGCTTTTTTGATAGTTTGTCTGGGCTTATTTTCTTTTTATTGCTTGGGAAGTTTTTTCAACAGAAAACCTATACGTTTTTATCTTTTGAACGGGATTACAAATCTTATTTCCCTATTGGAATTACGAAGATTTTTTCTGATAATTCTGAAGCGTCCATTCAAGTTTATGATATTGAAAAAGGGGATAGACTTTTGATTAGAAATGAAGAATTGATTCCTGTAGATTGTATTCTAATAAAAGGACATGCACGCATTGATTATAGTTTTGTAACAGGAGAATCTGAAGCGGTTTCAAAACAATCTGGCGATAAATTATTTGCTGGAGGGAAACAGCTAAATGGTAGTATTGAAGTTGATGTTTTAAAAACCGTTGAACAAAGTTACTTAACCCAACTTTGGAGTAACGATGTGTTTAGTAAAAATAAAGAAGATGGTTTTACAACACTAACCAATGCTATTAGTAAGCGTTTTACTATGGCTGTTTTAAGCATCGCTATGGTGGCAACAACGTTTTGGCTATTTACAGATACCTCTAAAGCTTTAAATGTATTTACCTCAGTACTTATTATTGCTTGCCCTTGCGCTATTGCTTTGGCGGCTCCGTTTACATTTGGGAATATGTTACGCATTTTTGGAAAGCTAAAATTCTATGCTAAAAACGCTTCGGTTATTGAACAATTAGCAGCTATTGACACCATTATTTTTGATAAAACAGGAACGATTACTGCCAATAAAAAAACGGCTATTGAATATGATGGCTTACAACTTTCTGACGATGAAGAATCGCTTTTAAAAAGTACATTACGAAACTCCAATCACCCTTTGAGTAGGTCGTTATATTCACTTTTGAATGAAAATGAGATTGTGACTTTAGATAATTATGAAGAACATATTGGCGAAGGTATTGCTGCAAAACACAATCAAAAGTCTATAAGAATTGGTTCTGCGCCTTTTGTAGGTTACACCTCTGAAACCGCTTCATTAAATACAGCTGTTTATGTAAGTGCTAACAACCAATACAAAGGTAAGTTTACCTTTTATAATAGATATAGAAAAGGGCTTTCAAAATTATTTAATACACTTAAAAAACAGTATGATTTGGTGATTTTATCTGGTGATAATTCGGGTGAAAAAGAAAATTTAACTAAATTACTACCGGCTAAAACCAAATTGTTTTTTAATCAGAAACCAGAAGATAAATTGGAATACATAAAACATCATCAAAACTCTGGGGCGAAAGTATTGATGATTGGTGACGGATTGAATGATGCTGGAGCTTTAGCACAAAGTAATGTTGGGATTGCTATTTCTGAGAATGTAAATGTATTTTCCCCAGCCTGTGATGCGATTTTGGATGCTACAAAATTTAATAAGTTGCATCATTTTATAACCGCTTCAAAATCTGCTATAAGAATTATTAAATGGAGTTTTGCACTATCGTTTGTTTATAATATTATTGGGCTTTATTTTGCGGTTACTGGACAATTAGAACCTGTAGTTGCTGCCATTTTAATGCCTTTAAGTTCTATTAGTATTGTAGTTTTTACTACGATTTGTACTAATGTTTTGGGACGAAAATTGAAGTAGATTATTACGCGGAGATTTAACAAAGGCCCATAGAGATAAGATGGAAAACTGAATTGGGCTGATGGGTGCGTTAGGAATTGAACGGCATGTTTAAGCTCCCCAACGCAGGAGGAAGCGAGTAGTGAAATATTTATATTCATGAGTTCATTAATTTAAAACAGAAATCAACAAATAAAGTCCGACCCTTGTGGTAACGCAAAAAAAATAAAAAAAAAGAGTAGACATGACAAATGTCATCTTTTAAAAATAAGTATAAAAGTATTTTTGAACCATAACTTCAATTAGGTATGAGTGTTATATATATTTTATTAGCTATTAGCATTATAGTAGCAATTGGTTTTTTTATAGCCTTTATTGTTGCTGTGAAAAGCGGACAGTATGACGACAGTTACACGCCATCTGTACGCATGCTTTTTGAAGACGAATTGATTAAAGATAAACCAGAAAAAACAATACTAACCAAAGAAGAATAATAACTAATTACTATGAAATCGCCAACACAACATTCTCTAATGAAACTTGTTATTAAAAAGCGATTGCATAAGACCACTAAAAAATAATAAATATTTACTTATGAAAATGCAACAATTTCATTACGATAATAAAATAGTTACTAAATTCCTTTATGCTACAATAGTTTTTGGAGTTGTAGGAATGGCGGTAGGTTTGCTACTGGCCTTTATGTTTTTATTCCCAAACCTTACGGATGGGATTTCGTGGCTTAGTTTTGGGCGTTTAAGACCTTTACACACCAATGCCGTAATTTTTGCCTTTGTAGGTAATGCTATGTTTGCGGGAATTTATTATTCGCTTCAGCGTTTATTAAAAGCACGTATGGCTAGCGACCTTTTAAGTAATATAAACTTTTGGGGTTGGCAACTTATAATTGTTGCAGCAGCTATTTCGTTGCCTTTAGGATATTCCACATCTAAAGAGTATGCCGAATTAGAATGGCCTATTGATATCGCCATTGCACTTATTTGGGTGGTTTTTGGTGTGAATATGATTTGGACGATTTTAAAACGTCGCCAACGTCACTTATACGTTGCTATTTGGTTTTATATTGCCACGTTTGTAACCGTTGCAGTACTTCATATTTTTAATAGTTTAGAGTTGCCAATAAGTGCTATGAAAAGTTACTCTGTTTACGCTGGTGTTCAAGATGCACTTGTACAATGGTGGTACGGTCATAATGCTGTAGCCTTCTTTTTAACAACCCCATATTTAGGGTTAATGTATTACTTTGTACCTAAAGCAGCTAACAGACCTGTGTATTCTTATAGACTTTCTATTGTTCACTTTTGGTCATTAATCTTCTTATACATTTGGGCAGGACCGCATCACTTACTATATACGGCGCTACCAGAATGGGCGCAAAACCTTGGTGTTGCATTCTCAGTTATGTTATTAATGCCTTCTTGGGGTGGTATGATAAACGGACTTTTAACCTTGCGTGGTGCTTGGGATAAGGTACGTACCGACCCTGTTCTAAAATTTATGGTTGTTGCTATTACAGGTTATGGTATGGCAACTTTTGAAGGCCCAATGCTTTCACTTAAAAACGTAAATGCTATTGCGCACTTTACCGATTGGATTATTGCACATGTGCACGTTGGTGCATTGGCTTGGAACGGTTTTATGGCGTTTGGTATTATTTATTACTTAATACCTAGATTATTTAAAACGAAATTACACTCTATTGGATTAGCTAATTTACACTTCTGGCTAGGCACTTTAGGTATCATTATGTATGCATTACCCATGTATGTTGCCGGTTTTACGCAAGCAAGTATGTGGAAACAATTTAATCCTGATGGCACCTTAGTTTACGGTAACTTTTTAGAAACCGTTACCGAAATTATGCCCATGTATTGGATGCGTGCCATTGGAGGGACACTTTATATTATTGGAATGTTTATCCTAGTTTATAATGTTATTGCTACCGTTAGAAGCGGAAGCAGCGTACAAGATGAATTAGCTGAAGCTCCAGCTTTAGAGCGTGTGACTAAAAAACGTACTTCAAACGAAGGGTGGCACACTTGGTTGGAAAGAAGACCAATTCAGTTAACCTTATTAGCTACTGTAGCTATTTTGATTGGTGGTATTATTCAGATTGTACCAACCATTATGGTGAAATCTAATATCCCAACGATTTCAAGTGTAAAACCATATTCTCCTTTGGAATTAGAAGGTAGAGATATTTATATCCGTGAGGGTTGCGTAGGTTGTCACTCGCAAATGATTCGTCCGTTTAGAAGTGAAGTAGAACGCTACGGCGAATACTCAAAAGCGGGAGAGTTTGTTTACGACCATCCGTTCTTATGGGGTAGTAAACGTACGGGACCAGATTTACATAGAATTGGAGCTAAATATTCTGATAACTGGCATTTCAACCACATGTACGATCCACAGAGTACCTCATCAGGTTCTATTATGCCGCGTTATCCTTGGTTGATTTCTGGTAGCAGTAGTCAATTAGACAAATCCATGACTGAAGCCAAAATGGAAGCTATGGTAACTTTAGGAGTTCCTTATACAGATGAAGACATAGCTAACGCCCAAGAGCATATGTTGGCACAAGGTGCTCAAATTGAACAAAACCTGTATAGCGATCCTGATTTTGCTAAAAACTATGAAGCTGATAAAAAATATGCTTCTGAAAACGGCGAAGACTTTATTGAAATGAAAAATCGTGAGATTGTAGCAATTATTGCATACTTGCAACGATTAGGAACAGATATTCAAGTAAAACCTGAACAACAATAAAAATAGTTAATTGCATTTAGTTATTGGTTATTAGCAAACTAACAACCAATAACTATTAACCAAAAACAAAAGCATCATGTTAAAATTTGTAAAAAACCATATGGATAGCATCGCTGGGATTGAGATTTACCCAATCATTTCGTTGCTTATCTTTTTTATCTTTTTTGTTGGTCTGTTTTATTGGGTAGTCACCGCTAAAAAAGATTATATAAAAACTGTAAGTAACCTACCATTAGACAACCAAAACAACGATATATTATGAGAAATTTAGTTCCATCCTGGATTCGTGTTCCAGTAGTATTCTTTATTATTTTTGGAGCCGTAGAATTCTTCATAGATTCTGGCGAAAAACCTGCATTTATAGAGTATCCAGCAGTTATGCTTTTTTTGCTGCTAGTCCTTTTAATTCTCATTGCTATTGAGGCTATTGTTAGTGCCTTAGAAAATGTTATGCTTCATAAATTAGATGAAGAAGCTAAAGCACGATTTTTAGCTGAAAAAGAAAAAACATTTAAGTTTACTTGGCTAGAAGAAACATACAATAAACTTTTAGGATCAAAACCTATTGAAGAAGAAGGCGAAATTATTCTTGACCACAACTACGATGGCATAAAAGAATTAGACAATAACTTACCACCTTGGTGGGTATATTCATTTTATATCTCTATTATTTTTGCAGCGGTTTATTTATTAAGATTTCATGTGTTTGATGGTTACAGTCAAATTGATGAATTAGAAACCGAATTAGCTGATGCCAGAATTGCTTTAGAGGAATACAAGAAAACAGCAAAAGATTTAGTTGATATTAATACAGTAACTGTTTTAACTGATGCTGCTGATATAAAAGCTGGACAATCTGTTTTTGAAACCAACTGTGTAGCTTGCCATATGGCAGATGGCGGTGGTGGTATTGGACCAAACTTAACCGATGACCATTGGATACTAGGCGGTGGCATTAAAAATGTATTTAAAACAGTATCTGAAGGTGGACGTTCTGGAAAAGGAATGATTGCATGGAAAGCGCAATTAAAACCAGCACAAATGGCACAGGTGTCAAGTTATGTGTTGACTTTACAGGGTACAACTCCTGCTAATCCAAAAGCTCCTGAAGGAGATATTTGGGTAGATGATAGTGCGCCTGCAGAAGACATACCTACTGAAGCTTTATAAACAAAAACAGACCCTATTGTTGTCATAGAAAATTAGATTTAAAAACATCAAACTAAGCTAATACTTTAACAGATCTTACAAGTTTTAAAGCTTATAAGGTCTAAATTAAAAAAGTAATGGAAACCCCAAAAAACGAATCGTTTAGAGACTCAATTGGTACGATTACCGAAGATGGTAAACGCGCTTGGGTATTTCCGAAAAAACCTAGCGGAAAATTTTATGAGTACAGAAAATATGTAAGCTACTTTTTATTAGCTTTTTTATTACTCTCGCCTTTTATAAAAATAAACGGCAATCAGTTTTTGATGTTTAATGTATTGGAACGGCGATTTAATATTTTCGGGTTTCCTTTTTGGCCTCAAGATTTTCATTTATTTGTAATTTCAATGTTGATTGGTGTCATATTCGTCACATTATTTACAGTGGCGTTTGGACGTATTTTTTGCGGCTGGGTTTGTCCGCAAACCATTTTTATGGAAATGGTTTTTCGTCGTATTGAATATTGGATTGAAGGCGATAGAAACAAACAACGTAAACTCGCTAAACAAAAGTGGGATGCTGAAAAAATAAGAAAAAAAGGATTAAAACAATTCATATTTCTTATCATTTCGTTCATTATAGCAAATGTATTTTTAGCATATTTAATAGGAAGCGACAAGCTCATTCAATATATCACTGATGGTCCGTTTAGCCATATTAGCACGTTAGTGTCCTTATTAATTTTTACAGGCGTATTTTACTTTGTTTTTGCATGGTTTAGAGAACAGGTTTGCATTATTGCTTGTCCGTACGGAAGGTTGCAAGGTGTTTTATTAGACACCAAATCTATTGTTGTAGCTTATGATCATAAACGCGGGGAAGCTGAAAATGGTAGGAAATCGTTTAGAAAAAACGAAGACAGAGAAGCTTTGGGATATGGTGATTGTATTGATTGTATGCAATGTGTACATGTTTGCCCAACAGGAATTGATATTAGAAATGGTACACAATTAGAATGTGTAAATTGTACGGCTTGTATTGATGAATGCGACCATATTATGGAAAGTATAAACCTTCCAAAAGGTTTAATCCGCTATGCAAGTGAAGAGAATATAGAAAAGAAAACCCCTTTTAAATTTACCCCAAGGATTAAAGGCTACATTGCTGTTCTAGCCATTATGATAGGGCTTTTAATTGGTATGCTGTTTTTAAGAAATGACGTTGAAGCAAACGTACTTAGATTACCCGGTCAGTTATATGAGCATAAAGACAATAACATAATCAGTAATGTGTTTACCTATAAATTAGTTAACAAAACCAGTGAAGCTATTAATGATGTGAGTTTTAAATTGATGTCGCATAAAGGAGCATTAAGACTAGTTTCTACAGGTACTGATTTTATAGTCCCAAGTCAAGGCATTGCTGAAGGGACTTTATTTATTGAAATAAATAATTCAGCATTGTCTGGAGATAGAAATAAAATTAAAATAGGCGTTTATAAAGGTGATAAATTGATTGAAACGACTACGGCTAATTTCCTAGGCCCTAGAAGTTATAAATAGCTAATGGTTAATGGTTAATGGTTAATGGTTAATGGTTAATGGTTAATGAAATTAAAAACTAATAACTAGTAACCAATAACTAAAAACCAAAATAAAAATATTATGAAATTTAATTGGGGTACCGGAATTGTATTAGCGTTTATAGGGTTTATTTCATTTATTATGTATTTTATTATCACGATGAATGTGAATAATAAATACGATCATGACTTGGTAAGCGAGGAATATTATGCCGATGAATTAAAGTATCAAAATGATATTGACAAGTTAAAAAACGCCAAAAGCTTAGAAGAAAATATTAGTTTTAAGCGTACTAAAGAGGGCTTAATTATTCAATTTCCAACAAACGCAAATTTTAAAGATATTACAGGAAAAATGTTCCTATACAGACCATCTAACAAACAACTAGACTTTGAAACTCCAATTTCATTGTCTGATTCTAATTTGCTCATACCTGACAAACGTTTGGTAGATGGTCGTTGGAACATTAAAATAGATTGGCAATATAAAGGAAAATCTTATTTATTTAAAGAATCTATAAATTATTAATATGCTATTTTCGGCATTTATTTTAGGGCTATTAGGAAGTTTTCACTGCGTTGGCATGTGCGGCCCCATAGCCTTTATGCTGCCAGTAGATCAATCAAATCAAGTAAAAAAAATATCCCAAATTGCCATTTATCATTTTGGTAGGCTACTCGCTTACAGTATTATAGGACTTGTTTTTGGACTTATAGGCAAGAGTCTTAATATTTTTGGTTATCAGCAACAACTGTCTATTATTATCGGTATTTTAATGATTTTAGTGGTTGTAATTCCGCAGAAAACATTTAACAAATACAACTTCTCTAAACCTATTTATAAATTAATTTCTAAAGTAAAATCTGCTTTAGGGTCTGCTTTAAAGAAAAAAACCATGGACACTTTTTTAACCATTGGTTTCTTAAACGGTTTTTTACCTTGTGGTTTAGTTTACATGGCTTTATTTGCAGCAATTGCTAGCGGAAACGCCTTAAACGGTAGTTTATATATGGCCGTTTTTGGTTTGGGTACTATTCCACTCATGACAACTGCCATTTATTTTAGTCAGTTTTTAAAAGGCACTGCCAGACAACGCATTCAAAAAGCCATTCCTGTTTTTGTGGTACTTATTGGCGCTTTATTTATTATTCGTGGCATGGGTCTTGGCATACCTTACCTCTCACCTACTCCAATTTCAGATTTGGTTTCCAATGGGTTAGATTGTCATTAAAATTTTAATTTTTTAGGGTTACCCTTCGGGTCGGGCTTTTTGTTATATCTTTTTTGCTTTTAATGGCAAAAAAGGATGCCACTGCAATCCCTAACCCACTTATCCGCCAAAGCCTTTTTTTAAATTCCAGACTTATTCTTAATCATCTTTATTTTTTTTAACCACGTGTTTACAAATAGGTTACACTTAAAATACAAGCTTCAATAGTATTCATCAATTATACATCAATAAAAATAATAGTTTTATTTTCTTTTATAATAGTAATACTATTATATTTGCAATCAAATTTACTGAATATGGATTCATTACTTTCAAATTTAAAAATTGCTGTTCCAGAAAAAATCTATGTAAAAGACCCAGAGTCTTCCGACTTAGGAAAACGCATTGTAGAACACAGTATTCTCTTAATAGACAATATTGGTTTTGACAGTTTTACCTTTAAAAAACTAGGCACTAAAATTGGCTCTAACGAAAGTTCTATATATCGTTATTTTGAAAGTAAACATAAGCTTTTACTTTATTTATCCTCATGGTATTGGGCATGGATTGAGTATCAATTGGTATTTGAAACACACAGCTTAACACATTCTGATAAGCTGGAAAAAGCTATCGAAACTGTAACTAGAGCCATAAAAGAAGATTCGAATTTCTCCCATATTAACGAGGTTGTTTTAAACAAAATTATGGTTAAAGAAAATTCAAAATCATTTCTTACTAAAGAAGTAGATCAAGAAAATAAAGATGGATATTTTGTTATTTATAAACGCATTGTACATCGTTTACGTGATATGATTATTGCTATAAATCCTAAATATAAATTCCCATCAAGTTTGGCAAGCACCATTCTTGAAGGGAGTTTACACCAGCACTTTTTAAAAGACCATTTTACATCAATTACAGATTGTAACGATGGCCTTTCCCCAACAATTTTTATAAAAAACCTAGTACTTAATACTTTGAAATCCTAACTATGGAAAACAAAAAAATGACCCCTTGGCAACGTTTAGTAGGTTTGCTTCAATTAGAAAAAAAAGATATCCTACAAATTTTTTACTACGCTGTTTTCGCTGGTATTGTAGCCTTATCATTGCCTTTAGGAATTCAAGCTATAATTAATTTAATCCAAGGTGCACAAGTATCCACCTCTTGGGTGGTTTTAGTTACAATAGTTACAATAGGTGTTGCTTTTTCGGGTGCATTACAGTTAATGCAACTTAGAATCATAGAAACCATTCAGCAACGTATTTTTATGAGGTCTTCATTTGAGTTGGCCTATCGCTTTCCGAAAATAAAAATGTCCAAATTACGGGATTACTATCCACCAGAATTAGCGAATCGCTTTTTTGATACGTTAACCATACAAAAAAGTTTATCTAAAATTTTAATAGATGTACCAACGGCAGTTTTACAAATTTTATTTGCTTTAATTCTTTTATCATTTTACCACCCGTTCTTTATAATATTTGGGCTTTTATTACTAATACTCATATTTGTAGTATTCAAATTTACTGCAAAAAAAGGACTAGAAACCAGTTTGTACGAATCTAAGAACAAGTATAAAGTGGCCCATTGGATTCAAGAAATTGCGCGCTCCGTTATAAGTTTCAAATTATCTGGAGGCACAAGTTTAGGAATTAGTAAAAATGATAATTTAGTAAATGATTATCTAAAAGCCCGAGAAAATCACTTTAAAATATTAATGCTTCAGTTTATTCAAATGATAAGTTTTAAGGTGATCGTTACTGCAAGTTTATTGTTAATAGGTGGTGCTTTGGTTTTACGACAAGAAATGAATATTGGTCAGTTTGTTGCTGCAGAAATTATTATATTATTAGTTATAGCATCAGTTGAAAAACTAATCTTAGGGCTGGAATCTTTCTATGATACGTTAACGTCCTTGGAAAAAATAGGTCAGATTGTAGACAAAGACCTAGAAAGTCAAACTGGTGAAACGCCTCAATTTTCAAAAGGTATTAATATTGAATTAGAAAATGTAGCTTATGAAGTTGGCAATAGAGATAAACATATTTTAAAAGATATCTCATTAAAAATAAACCCGAAAAGTAGAATGTTAATCCAAGGAGAAAGTGGTTCTGGAAAATCTACTTTATTACGATTAATAGCGGGCGTTATTGAAGCCACATCTGGTCATGTTTATATAAACGACATGTCTATTAGTAGTTTACATTTAAACTTCTATAGATCACAATTAGGCCTGTCATTATCCGATGAAAACCCTTTTGAAGGTACTGTAAGAGCCAATTTAACCTTTGGTAATTCCAATATTTCTGACGACAAAATTTACGAAATTCTAGACATTGTAGGACTTAAAGATTTTATAAAAGAACAATCCGAAGGATTAAATACGGTACTTTATCCGGATGGCAGACAAATGTCTTACACATTATCCAAAAAAATTGTTTTGGCTCGTGCCATTTTAAAAGAACCAAAAGTATTAATTCTTGAAGATGCTTTAGATAGATTTAATAGATCTGAAACAAAAGCTATAGTAGATTATTTATCACATCAAGACAGACCTTGGGCACTTGTTGTAGTCAGTTTTAGTTCTGTATGGACCGATAAATGTAACGATATTATCACTTTGGAAAAAGGGCGAATCAAATCTAAAAAAACTAACTAAGCCATGCTTAATATATCTCATAATCAATTGAATAAAAACATAGACTTAGCACAATATAAGTCTGGAAAACACATCATGAATGTTAAGTATTACAGATACTTTAACAAGTTTTTATTAACAGCCGCTATCATTCTTATTATCGTGTTATTCTTACCATGGACTCAGAATATTACAGGAAATGGTATAGTAACAACTTTAAAACCTAATCAGCGTCCGCAACATATTCAATCACAAATACCAGGACGCATTGAACAATGGTTTGTACAAGAAGGCGATTATGTAAAAGAAGGTGATACGATTCTAAGAATATCTGAAGTAAAAAGTGATTATTTTGATGATAAATTGGTTGAAAGAACCAACGATCAGATTCAAGCAAAATCTTCGTCTGTTATTGCTTATGATGGTAAAGTAAGCGCTCTAAACAGACAAATTTCCGCTCTTAGAAATGAGCAAAATTTAAAGATGGAGCAAACTAGAAATAAGTTAATGCAATCTAAATTAAAAGTAAAAAGCGATAGTATTGACTTAGAAGCTGCTAAAACCAACTTAAAAATTGCTAATACCCAATTTTATCGAATTCAAACCCTGCAAGAAGAAGGTTTAAAAGCTGTAAAAGATGTTGAAGAAAAACGATTAAAACTTCAAGAAACTCAGGCAAAATTCATATCGCAAGAAAATAAATATTTGGCAAGTCAGAATGAAGTTATAAATGCACGATTAGAATTATCAAGAACCAACGCTGCTTTCGCTGATAAAATATCAAAAGCACAAAGCGATATGTTTACAGCACAATCTAGCGGTTTTGATACCCAAGCTCAGGTTTCTAAACTAGAAAACGCATCTACAAATTACAAACGTCGTAGCGACCTACTTTATGTAACCGCACCACAAAATGGCTATATCAATAAAGTGCTTACAGGCGGTATTGGTGTTACGTTTAAAGAAGGTGCTGAGTTAGTTGGTATCATGCCAGCGCAAATAGATTTAGCCGTTGAGACTTTTGTGAGACCAATTGATTTACCCTTACTTCATACAGGCGAAAAAGTACGTGTACAATTTGATGGATGGCCTGCTATTGTTTTTAGTGGATGGCCCAATGTATCTTATGGAACCTATGGCGCAACAGTTGTGGCTATAGAACGTTTTATTAGTGATAATGGCAAATACAGAGTGTTACTAGCACCTGATGAAACCGACCATGAGTGGCCAGAAGCTATTCGTGCAGGTTCTGGCGCAAGAACTATTGCTTTATTAGAAGATGTACCAATTTGGTTTGAATTATGGCGACAAATCAATAGCTTCCCTCCTAACTATTACCAACCTGAAGGAAGTAAATCTAGTCCTAAAAAAGACAAAAAATGAGACTAATCATATTAAGTATTATACTGTTTTTTAGCGGTTTAGTTTCGGCTCAAGATAGCACTTCGGTAATATCATTATCTGAATATTTAGGTTATGTAAAAGCCTTCCACCCTATTGTAAAGCAGGCTAACTTAGTTATTAATGAAAGTGAAGCGAAACTGATGAAAGCTCGAGGTGCTTTCGACCCTAAATTAGAAGTAGATTACGACAGAAAGAAATTTAAAAATACCGAATATTTTGACAGACTAAATGCGTCTTTTAAAATTCCCACTTGGTTTGGTGTAGAGTTAAAAGGAAATTTTGAAGAAAACACAGGCGATTTTCTAAATCCGCAAGCTTTTGTTCCAGAAGATGGTTTATATAGTGCGGGTGTTTCTGTGCCTGTTGCTCGAGGCTTACTTACAAATAAGCGAATGGCTATGTTAAGGCAGTCCAGATTATTCGTAAAACAAGCCCAAGTAGATAGGCAGTTATTAGTTAACAATATTTTATTTGACGCTACTGTAAGCTATTTTAATTGGTTAAAAACGTATAATGAAAAACGGGTTTACGAAGATTTTTTAACCAATGCCGAAATGCGTTTTAATGGTATTAAAAAAAGTTTTGAAGTTGGCGATAAACCCGCCATAGACACTTTAGAAGCCAGAATAACCTTAAATAACAGAAAACTTAATTTAGAAAAATCTAGAGTTAAATTTATTAAATCCTCATTAGAACTATCTAACTATTTATGGTTAAATGATAATACCCCTATAGAAATTCAAGAAGGTATAGTTCCAGACATTAATACCTTTACCACTATTGATTTAACCCTAAACACCTCAGATTTAGATATTGAAAGTTTTGATATTGAAAGCCATCCAAAACTCCAATCTTTAGATTATAAATACAGAAGTTTGAATATTGAAAAACGATTGAAGTTGAATAATTTATTACCCCAAATAGATTTACAATACAACTTTTTATCGCAAACACCAGAAGTAGCAAGGTCGTTTAGTACATCAGCCTATAAAAGCGGTGTAAATATTAGTGTCCCTTTGTTTTTAAGAAAAGAACGTGGCGATTTAAAATTAGCAAAAATAAAGTTGCAAAACACGCAATTTGATATTCAAAATACGAGAGTTAGCCTAAGAAATAAAATTGATGGTATTAATCAAGAATTAGATTCTTATGTTTTACAAAATAGCTTAACAGAAACTATTGTTAATGATTATTCTAAAATGCTATCAGCCGAAGAACGTAAATTCTTTTTAGGCGAAAGCTCTTTGTTTTTAGTCAACTCCAGAGAATCAAAATTAATTGATGCGAAATTAAAAGCCATAGACATTGAAAACAGCTTCTTTAAAACTAAAGCCAATTTATTTAATGTTTTGGCACTTTCTGAGGTGCAGATGAACTAGACAGAAAATCTTGATAGAAATCAGCATTTAATTGAAGAACTATATGATGATACCAATGGAAATCATTTTTGATATTCCATTTTCGTGTCCTTGATTATAAGGAAATGCAATCCAAATCACATTTCTATATTTGTTGTTTCCCTAATATAAAGTCATAAATGGCAAACTTACTAGTAGAGTATTTTGTATATCAAAATTGAAATATACGTAATTTTGATATACAAAACGTACAGTACTGAAAACTTTATAACACATTATATATACTCAAAGTACTACAGTTTCATCTTTTTTTTTATCTTCGTATTAACTGCACATATATATGTGTTGTGCCCAATGTCGGAAAAAACCAAAATCGAAAAAAAAACGAACTAAAAAGAAAAATAACTGAATGGCATTAAGCTGGAATGAAATAAAAGATAGAGCGTTAAAATTCTCAAATGAATGGGCTAACGAAACAAAGGAAAGAGCAGAAAAAGATAGTTTTTGGAATGACTTTTTTAATGTTTTTGGAATATCAAGAAGACGAGTTGCAACATTTGAAGAACCTGTCAAAAAATTAAGTGGAAATCAAGGATTTATTGACCTGTTTTGGAAAGGTACTTTACTGGTTGAACACAAATCAAAAGGGAGAAATTTAGACAAAGCTTTTGAGCAAGCCACAGATTATTTTCCTGGATTAAAAGAACACGAACTACCAAAATACATTTTAGTTTCAGATTTTGATAAAATCAAACTTTTTGACCTTGATGAAAGAACAGAACACGAATTCCACGTTTCAGAACTTTACAAAAATATAAAGCTCTTTGGCTTCATTGCAGGCTACCAAAAGAGAACATTTAAGGAAGAAGACCCAGTTAATATAAAAGCTGCTGAATTAATGGGAAAACTTCACGACCAACTCGAAGAGTTTGGTTATGAAGGGAATCATTTAGAAGTTTATTTGGTACGTTTACTTTTTATACTTTTTGCTGACGATACAAGCATTTTTGAAAAAGATACTTTCAAAGAGTTTTTAGACCAAAAAACAAATGAAGACGGAAGTGATTTAGGAGCATTAATGGCTCAGTTTTTCCAAGTTCTAAATACACCAAAAGAAAAACGTCTTAAAAACTTAGACGACCATTTAAATCAATTTCCATATGTAAATGGTAAATTATTCGAGGAGTTCTTACCAATCGCTTCTTTCAATTCTAAAATGCGTAGCATTTTATTAGAAGCATCTGGCTTAGATTGGGGAAAAATATCGCCTGCCATTTTTGGTTCACTTTTTCAAAGTGTAATGAATCCAGAAGAACGAAGAAATTTAGGAGCTCATTATACTTCAGAGAAAAATATTTTCAAGCTTATAAAACCTCTTTTTCTTGACGAGTTAAGAGAAGAATTTGAAAAGGTAAAATCAAGTTCTAAAAAACTTAAAGAATTTCATCATAAATTATCGACTTTAAAATTTCTTGACCCAGCTTGTGGAAGTGGAAATTTCTTAATTATTACTTACAGAGAATTAAGACTTTTAGAAATTGAAATTTTACGTGAGCTATTTAAAAAAGGAGAACAAGTTTTAGATATTTCTTCTATTTTATGGCTGGATGTTGACCAATTTTACGGAATTGAATATGACGAATTTGCAGCAAAAATAGCCGAAGTTGCAATGTGGTTAATTGACCACCAAATGAATATGAGAGTTTCAGAAGAATTTGGACAATACTTTGCACGTTTACCATTAAAAAAAGCAGCTAAAATTGTTCACGCAAATTCTCTACAAACAAATTGGGAAGATATCGTTTCTAAAACTGAACTTTCATACATCATTGGAAATCCACCTTTTATTGGTTCTAAGTTATTAGACAAAATCCAAAGAGAAGATATGGCTAATATTTTCAGTGGAGTTAAAAATGGTAAAATATTAGACTATGTTTCTGCTTGGTATTATAAAGCAGCACAATACATTCAAGACACTAATATCAAAACTGCTTTTGTTTCAACAAATTCAGTTACTCAAGGAGAGCAAGTAAGCGTACTTTGGGGAGAAATGATAAATAAGTTAGGTGTTAAGATACATTTTGCACACACTACCTTTAAATGGAGTAATGAAGCAAAAGGAAAAGCAGCAGTTTATTGTGTAATAATTGGTTATGCAAACTTTGACACCAAAAGCAAAAAGCTATTTACTTATTCAGATATTAAAGGAGAACCTTCTGAAATTTCAGTAAAAAACATAAACCCTTATTTAGCAAACGCAGAGGATTTAATCATTGAAAGAAGAAGTCAACCGATTTGCAATGTTCCAAAAATGGCTTTTGGTAATATGCCTTTAGATGGAGGTAATTTGATAATTGATGATATTGAAAAAGATGAGTTTTTGTTACAAGAACCAAAAGCAAAACCTTATGTATTACCATTAATAAGTGCAAGAGAATTTTTAAATAACAAAAAGCGTTGGTGTTTGTGGTTAGAGAATATTAACCCAAATGAATTAAGACAAATGTCAACAGTTTTAGAACGTGTTGAAGCTGTAAAACAATTTAGATTAGCAAGTAAAGCACCATCAACACAAAAACACGCAATTACACCTACTCTATTTAGAGATAGAAACCGACCAGAAACATTTATTGTAGTTCCAAGAGTATCATCTGAAAACAGAAAGTATATTCCAATGGGATTTTTTGACTATAACAGTATTGTAAGCGACACAATGCTTTCAATACCAAATGGTACACTTTACAATTTTGGAGTGTTAATGAGCGAAATGCATATGACTTGGGTAAAATACACTTGTGGTCGCTTAAAAAGTGATTTTAGATATTCAAAAGATTTAGTTTATAATAATTATCCTTGGGCAAGAGAAGTAAGCGAAAAGAACCAAAAGAAAGTTGAAGAAAAAGCTCAAAAAGTGTTGGATGTTAGAGCTGAATTTCCAGACAGTAGTTTAGCAGATTTATATCATCAATTAACAATGCCCCCAAAGTTAATAAAAGCTCATTTGGAATTAGATAAAGCAGTTGATTTATGTTATAGACCACAATCTTTTACAAATGAAAACGCACGAATTGAATACTTGTTTGACTTGTATAATCAATATACAGAACCATTATTGAACGAAAAGAAAAGAAAACAAAAGAAATAAAACACTGGGCACAACAACGTATATAAAAAATAGCGGTTTTAGTGCTTAAACGAAAGATAAATAATAAAATAGAGGTCAGTTATAAACCGAAAAATTAGTGCTTAAAAATCCGCTACTTTTCATATACAAGACCGTTGTGTAACATATAAAAAACGAAATCGAATAAAATGAATTACTCAAAATCAAAAGCAGAAAAACTTGTTACGGAGTTTGACTACCTGAAAACCAAACCATATTTCCCATACGGAAAAGAGGGTAAGGAATTTAAAATAACGGAACTTAAAGCAGTTCCAGAAACAATTAAAAAAAGAGTAGAAAACTTCTCTAAACCTGAAAGTTATTTTGAACAAAAAAACAAAGAATTAGCTCAAGGTTACAATTGGTTTGTTAAAGTTACTATATCGGACAATGACACAATTCTTGAAAAAGACCTAAAAGATGTATTGTCAAGACTGAAAATACAGAATGACATTGATGACATTCCTAATTAGGAGCTTCATCGATATATCCTTTTGACCAATCATCATCGAATTGTAATTCATTTGACAAAGCGGAAATATTTAAAAACTCTACGGTTTTATTAAGTATAGAAATACAATCTTTTATACTTTTACCTTTTAGTGTTCTTAATACATCCATTTGCGAAACACGAAATTCCTTTTCCGACATAACTCTGATTTTAATAATAAAATACGTTACACAACATTGTATATAAAAAATTGCTAGTTTTACCTAAACCAAAGTTAGTTACTTGTTTGCTAGCTTCTGATTTTCCTTCGGAAAATCCTCGCACACAAACCACGCAACTTTCCATATACGTAGCCGTTGTAAGTAATGCAGAAATCGAGCTTAAATTGAACATTTGAACTAAAAAAGCCAACGCGCAAACAGCACATTTATTTTTTGCCAACGCGAAAAGCCAACGCTCAAAAAAATAAAAGAGCTGTTTCTTGCCAACGCTCAAAATAGTGTTAAATTGAAAACTGAAAATAAAATTGAAATAAAGTATGCCAATACCAACAATGACCAATGCGCAAAATGCGAAAAAGGATGAATTTTACACTCAATATCTTGACGTTGAAAAAGAAATGTCAGCATACTTGGAATTTGACGAAAATGTTTTTCGTGGCAAAACAATTCTCTTACCTTGTGATGACCCAGAGTGGAGTAATTTCACAAAATTCTTTGCTCAAAACTTTGAAAGGTTTGGACTTAAAAAATTAATAAGTACAAGTTACGCAGTTGAAAGTAAAAACTATAAATCAAATTATCAACCTACTCTTTTTGAAATTAACAATCCACAATTTGACGAACAAAAAACAAGAACTAAAGGCAAAATATTTACACTTACAAGAGATAGAACTGGAGATGGTGTAATTGATGTCAATGATTTGGAATGGAATTATTTAAAAGGAGATGGAGACTTTAGAAGTGATGAAATCAAAAAAATAAGAGACGAATCTGATATAATAATTACAAATCCACCATTTTCTCTTTTTAGAGAGTTTTTAGCTTGGATAGTTGAAGCAAATAAACAGTTTGTGATTATTGGAAATATGAATGCAATATCTTACAAAGAAGTATTTCCTTTGATAATGGCAAACAAAATGTGGACAGGTAACAGATTTAATCGAAGAATTAATGGTAAAAATATGACTTTCTATGTGCCTGATGATTATAAATTAAGCGGTACAGAAGTAAATGTTGATGATAAAGGAAAAAAGATGATAAGTGTAGCAGGTACTGGATGGTACACAAATCTTGAACACGGAAGAAGACACCAACCATTGTCATTAATGACTATGGATGATAATATAAAATTTAGTAAACATAAAGAAGTAAGAGGTAAAGAATACGTCAAGTATGACAATTACGATGCAATTGAAATTCCTTTTACTGATGCAATTCCCAGCGATTACGATGGCATAATGGGTGTTCCTATTAGTTTTTTAACCAAATATAATCCAGAACAGTTTGAGATTGTAGGATTAACTCAAAGAGGTTGTCACGATGCTGTTCCTGATACAAAAACATATAATGATTATTGGGAAGTTAAACAAAGTGGAGAAAAAACAGGTTCTTCTGGCGGAAAAACAAATGGTAATGCTAATGTGGAAGGAAACGATGGTCGTAAAAACTATTTTATAAACAAAGATGGTAGAATTGTACAATCAAAATACCAAAGAATATTTATTAAACATAAAAAATGATTACAACTTTAAAAACAAATATAACTGTTGCTGACATTTGCGATGGCTTTGTTTACAATGAACTTGAGGGTAAAGGATTATTTGGATTATCTGGTAAATTGACAATTCAGCCTGAATATCAAAGAAATTACATTTATGCAGATGGTAAAAGAGATGTTGCAGTAATTGAGTCGGTTTTAAAAGGCTATCCATTAGGATTAATTTATTTTAATAAAGTAACTGACAATAATTTAGAAGTTCTTGATGGTCAACAAAGAATTACAAGTTTAGGTCGTTTTGTTACAAATAAATTCGCTGTTAAAGATGAGAATGGAATGGAGCAATATTTTGGTGGTATTGCGAAAGACAAACAAGAAAAAATCTTAAACACACAATTACTAATTTACGAATGCGAAGGAGAAGAAAGCGAAATAAAAGAATGGTTTAAAACAATTAATATTGCAGGTGTTCCTCTTAATAGTCAAGAATTATTAAATGCAGTTTATTCAGGACCATTTGTTACTTTATTAAAACAAGAATTTAGTAATTCGCAAAATTCAAATATTCAAAAATGGAGTGCTTATGTAAGAGGTAATGTGGATAGACAAGAGTTTTTAGAAAGAGCTATAGAATGGGTTAGCAAAAACAATATTGGCGAGTATATGAGTAAACATAGAAATGACAATAATATTAATGAAGTTAAAACATACTTTACTTCTGTAATAGATTGGGTTTCGAGCGTTTTCAAAGATGTTGAAAGTGAAATGTGTGGTTTAGAATGGGGTAGATTTTACGAGGAATATCATAACAAATCTTATAATCCTAATAAAGTTTCTGAACAAGTTAAAGAGTTGTACGCAGACCCATATGTTAAGAACCGAAAAGGAATTTTTGAATATATTTTGGGAGGCCTAACTGATACAAAATTAATAGATGTTAGAATATTTGATGAAGCAACAAAAAAAGCAACCTATTCAAAGCAAACGCAAGAAGCCGAGAAAAAAGAAATTTCTAATTGTCCTCTTTGTGCTATTGGAAATAATTCTAATAAATCAAGAATATACAAATTAAAAGAAATGGATGCTGACCACGTAACAGCTTGGAGCAAAGGAGGAAAAACGGATATAAAGAATTGTGAAATGTTATGTAAAACTCACAATAGAGCAAAAGGAAATAAATAGAAATTTGAAATGAATAATGCCAACGCTCAAAGCCATACATATTTGCAATTCGCTTCAGCCAAGACACAAACCCAAAATTGCAAAAAAGTATGTCTTGCCAACGCTCAAATTTGAACTAAATAAGAAACATCGGAAAAATAAGCTGAATGAAAAAAGCACTACTTACAATCGAGTAGACGGCTCTCCCCATAATTGAGGAGAGTGCGCCTCTCACACCACCGTACGTACGGGTCTCGTATACGGCGGTTCACCAAATTGAAGTTTGCGTATTATTAATGTAATCTAACAAAGGTTTATACCCTTTT
>NZ_JAQWOO010000062.1 GCF_029245835.1 Algibacter sp.
TAAAATTAAAGGAAAATATCTCCAATTATACTTAAATGAATTCGTCTATAAACTAAATCGTAGATATTTTGGAGACCAACTCTTCGATAGGCTTGTTATTGCTAATATCACAGGATTATGACTTATAACGGATATTCAAAATATTTTTTAATTAATACTTAGCTTAAAAATGTTTGTTTTATGGGCGTTACCCCGAAGAGGGGTCGCGCTTTCCGTTCCAAGTCCTCGCACTTCCTACGTCAGGCTGTGGGCTATCCACTTCAATCCCTAACGCAATTATCTGCTAAATGCATTTTTAAATGTGATGGTTTTGGTTGGTTTACCGAGTTTGGGTGTTGTTAATTAGAATATGTTTTGATGTGATAAGCTTTAGAGAATATTTAAAAATTGAGTTTTACTCTTGACACCACTAGTTACAAACTAACGTTAGCTGGGAATAGCTAGTTGTTTTGGGGCGGTTTTACCCCTTAAAAAAAGTTTCACTTCTTAATTAGTCTAACTAATTCTGTAAGTTCTGATAAACTTATATTAATTTTAAAAGCTATTATAATTATAGCTATGAATAGCCCAAATTGCCACCAAGTCCAATTTGGTAATTGTATGTTTTTATTTTTACTCATAATTTTTAGTATTCAATGGATTAAGAGGGCAATACAAAATTATAAGTTTTAAAACGTTTTTATTTGCACTTCGTCTAAAATATATATTTTTTCGTAAGTATTAACTTCAATATATAGTTTAACTTGTTTTTAATCTACTCCCCGCTACCGCACGAATCCTTTCGTGTGGTCCGTGCTACAATCCATCAAAACATCCTAAAAACTACCACATCATCAATTAATCCTTTTTCACCTGGATAATCAATAGCACTACTATATACATAATCTTCTGCTTTATAAACTAAACCTTCTGCCACAGGATTATTATTTACATAATCTATTTTTTGTTGAATTACTTTGTTGCTCCAAAGCTCAATTGGATTATTATCATGTCGCCAAAACTGATAATGTGTCACATTAGAACTTTTTTCAGCTTCTTTTTTAAAAAAATCTAATAAAATTTCTTTTCGGCTTTCTCGCGGGTTTTCTTGTATACTTTTTACAATGGATTTACTCGTAAATCGTTTTAAATCCCCTATTAATAATTCAGGGTTTTGTCCTCCTATGCTTCTAAAAACCAAATGCACATGATTACTCATAATACACCAAGCATGAATTACCATGCCTTTGTTTTTTTTGACAAAACTGCAAACTTTGTAAAAATAACTCTTTATAGTCATTCCTGGTAAACACATCTAACCAGCCCACAACCGCAAAACTTATAAAATCCAATCCTTCAGGATTATGGAATTTATAATTTCTACTCATTGATTTTGTATTAAGGTTTACTTATAGATTAAATTAAAAAATAGATAGATGCCCCCAAACGAAAGGATTCGAGCGGTAGCGTTCAGATTTTTAGAAAAATATAAATATTATAAAAGGTGAAGTTTATAAAATAAAGAATCTTTATTTTTTATAATGACTATCGTATCACTTCGTCTTTCCTTGAATAAATGATAAGGTGCTTTCACTAATTTTATGGATTGATAATAATTTTTGTAATAATGTTTACTTTTCTTGGGAAATACTCTTTTAGTATTTTGAAAAATTGCTATGGTGTCTTTTAAGATTATAATGTTTTTATATTTTCTTACTTTAATCACTTCAATATCAACAAAATCGGCAATTATTAGTTCTTTCTTTTTATTGAAAAACATGTCGTTTAATACCAGAGAAGCAAAGATTATTAATGGCAAAACATATAGTGTGTATTTCAAATATTTATTCATGAATTCGTATTATTTCATCCGCTCATTACTACCACGAACGTAGCGTTCGTGGTTTCAAAGATTGATTTTTCTAACTTATTTTAAAAAGATTCCTGCCTCCGCAGGAACTTATCAACCCAACCACCCTTCTCTATCTAAACTTCGATATTGAATGGCCTCACTAATATGCGAACCATTTACTGTTTCAGCACCTTCCAAATCCGCAATGGTTCTTGAAACTTTCAAAATCCTGTCATAAGCTCTGGCTGATAAATTAAGACGTTCCATAGCGGTTTTCAAAAGCTGTTTTGAATCTTCATCTAAAACACAATATTTCCTGATTTGCTTCACATTCATTTGAGCGTTGTAATGTACCGCATCAGAATCATCAAAACGCTTGGTTTGAATTTCTCTTGCCTTTGTTACGCGTTTTCTTATCTCGACGGAAGTCTCTCCTTTTCTTTCATCACTCAATTTCTCAAAAGGCACTGGCGTCACTTCTATATGAATATCTATTCTATCTAACAACGGACCAGAAACTTTACTTAAATAGCGTTGCATTTCGGCTGGACTAGATGTTACGGGCGAGTCTGGGTCATTAAAATAACCGCTTGGACTCGGATTCATACTCGCCACTAACATAAACGACGACGGGTAAGTCACCGTAAACTTCGCTCTAGAGATGGTTACTTCTCTATCTTCTAATGGCTGACGCATCACTTCCAAAACCTCTCGCTTAAATTCTGGCAACTCATCTAAAAATAGCACACCATTATGCGACATAGAAATTTCTCCTGGTTGCGGATAACTGCCGCCACCTACTAGCGCAACATTGCTAATTGTGTGATGCGGACTCCTAAATGGGCGTTGCGCCATCAACCCTGAATCTTTAACTCGTCCAACAACAGAATGAATCTTAGTCGTTTCTAATGCCTCATGAAGTGTCATGGGTGGTAAAATACTTGGAAGCCTTTTCGCTAACATAGTTTTACCCGCACCTGGTGGTCCTATTAAAATAATATTATGCCCACCTGCGGCGGCAATTTCCATACAGCGCTTAATACCCTCCTGTCCTTTCACATCTGAGAAATCGAACTCTGGGAAATCTAGATTTTTCTCAAACTCTTTTCTGGTATCAATTATAGTTTGCTCTAATGGTTCGCCTTTATCAAAATAATTAATAACTTGCCCTATATTTTCAACGCCATAAACCTCAAGATTGTCAACTATGGCAGCTTCTTTTGCATTTTGGCTCGGTAAAATAAACCCTTTAAACCCTTCTTCTCTAGCTTTAACAGCAATGGGTAATGCGCCTTTTATGGGTTGTAAAGTGCCATCTAAAGACAATTCACCCATGATTAAATAGTTATCTAAACCTTCAGCTTTAATTTGATCTGTAGAAGCCAATATTCCAATGGCCAAAGTTAAGTCGTATGCAGAACCTTCTTTCCTTAAATCTGCAGGCGACATATTAATAATAATCTTCTTTCCTGGTATCCTATAACCGTTATTTTGTAGTGCTGCGGCAATTCTAAAATTACTCTCTTTAATAGCATTATCTGGCAAACCTACAAGATGGTAACCAACACCTTTGTCGACATTGACTTCAACTGTTATGGTCGAAGCTTCCACACCGAAAACCGCACTAGCAAAAACTTTTTTAAGCATATTTTTTATTTACTGCCTAAATGTAAGAAATGTATTTGATATTTATGAAATGAAGTATCATTCAATTTATTTTTAATGAATGTATAGTATAAAAAAAATCCCGCCGAAGCGGGATTCATAAATTGGAATATCAAACTAATTACATTAATATAATGAAAATTATTTCCAATTCACTGATGAAAAAAATTAATATTATTTAGCTGTATTTAAAAATTTTGGCTGAATTACTAACATAGCCCATGCCCAGTTTTGTGTCCCTTTTACTCCAGGAATATCAGATATATCACTTGGCTCAAAGAAGTGAGAATAACCTCCTACTAATGTGAATTCTTTGAATTTTTTTGCTAACACCAAATCTATCTCTGTACCTAAATCTTTACTTTCAAAAGCATTAAAATCAGAATGTTCTGTAAAGTAATGTCCTGCCACTGTTACAGCTACTCCAGAAACTTTTGTCTTATATGTTAACTGTAAGTCTTTTAAACCTCCAGCATTTCCATGATTCCCTACATAGAATCTATCAATTAAACCATTAAATGCGTGGTTTGTACCGTATAATGGAAAGAAAGCTGCTGAGTCACTATTTCTTCCAGATATAACTTCATAAGTTAAACCGATAGAATTAGGACCATTCAATTTGTAAACAGCACCTAAACTAGCTAAAAAAGCACCTTTAACATCTACACCACCTAATCTTTCTCCCTCTTGGATGAACAGATTTGAGGTTAATGACAAATCACCTAATTTATAATCAGCATGTAAACCAGCTGTAATTAAGCTAGACTTATTAGAACCATCTACACCCGAATCTTGAAAAGTATTAATCAATCCTAAGAAAGAAATATTTAATTTTTCTCCTTTGGTATTTGCTCTTAAGAATACCATATCTCTATAAGAAAATAATGCAGAAGTATTGTATACTTCATCTAAAGTCGTATTTAAAGCACCACCAATATCTAAGCTATAGCTACCTTTCTTGAATTTGTAAACTGCAGCATCATGTGTTCTTGCCTGCTGCGCCCAACCAAGTCCACCAAGGATTCTTTGATCATCATAAGATAATGGTTGACGACCTAATTTTAAACTAGAAAACTCGCCTAGTTTTAGATTTGCCCAAGCTTCTTGAACTCTAAAATTTCCGTTTCCGTTAGTAGCAATTTGAGGTCTATCACCAAATGCAAATACTTCCTGAAAACTAGTAAATACAGTATAAGTTTCTGCTGTATATGTAGCCTTTATAGCAGCTCTTACGGTTGTTCTCATAAAGCCTTCATCTGCATCTGTAGCGGTTTGAGCAGGAAAAGAACCTCCTGTAAAATTACCGCCATTACCAAAGTATTCTGTACGTGGTCTAAATTCACCATCTAACTTAAACTGTGCTTGTGCAAATTGAACTATCAATGCCATTAAGCCTATTAAAATGTATTGTTTTTTCATGTTTTCTTGTTTTTAATTTTTGATTGTTTTTAAGTTGTTTTTTTAAATGATAGTTATCGCTTATTATGAAATTTTCGGGTATTTCATAACCTGACAAATACATTTTAAATCTTTGTTGTTTCTATTTAATTAATGTTCTAAAAAATCTATTAAATGTTTTCTGTATTTGTAATAATCGTCGTGTTCTAAAACCGACTTCCTAGTTCTTGGTCTTTCAAAATTAATATCTAAAATATCACCGATTTTTGCTTTAGGGCCGCTAGTCATCATAACCACGCGGTCTGCTAAAAAAATAGCTTCATCAACATCGTGGGTAATCATAACCGCGGTAATTTTTTCTTTATTCCATATCTCAATTAAAATATCTTGAAGTTCACCACGGGTTAAAGAATCTAACATCCCAAAAGGTTCATCAAGTAATAATACCTTAGGTTTTATGGCAAAAGCTCTGGCAATACCAACACGCTGTTGCATCCCTTGAGATAATTCAGAAGCGCGCTTATTAAAGGCATCCTCCAAACCTACTTTTTGTAAATAGTATTTTGCTATATCGTTTCGCTGAGCTTTGGTTGCATCAGGAAATACCTGATTAACGCCCAACATTACATTTTGTAGAGCTGTCATCCAAGGCATTAAACTAGGCGATTGAAAAATCACGCCTCTATCGGGTCCTGGTCCTTTTATATGTTTACCTAGTACTGAAATATTTCCGCCTGAAATGGGATTCAATCCTGCAATCATAGAAAGCATCGTTGTTTTACCACAACCAGAATGCCCAATTATAGTAACAAATTCTTCCTTTTTAATTTGAAGATTTAAGTCCTCCAAAACCACATAATCACCATTTGGAGTTGGGTACACCTTCTTTAGTTTTTTTAAATCAAGCATAACATCATTCGAAGGAAAAAGTCCGTTATCAGTAATAATTTCCGTTTTTTTATTTTCAATTATAGTACTCATATCTTTTCCTTATTTAAATTGATTCACAAAATCTTTCGGGCTTAAATCCGGAAGTACAAATTCTGCTTTAGCCTCAGATTTTCTTTCCTCACCTATGTCCATTAAGTATTCAATAATAGCATTTCTAGTTTCTTTAAAATTGGCATTATCGTTCATTTCTGTCTTATCACGAGGGCGTTCAATATCTATTTTAAACTCAGGCCCTAAAGTTGCATTTGGTCCCGGCCGCAACGGAATAATACGATCTGCCATATAAATACCTTCATCCACATCATTAGTAATCAATAACGCCGTTCGTTTATCTTTTCCCCAAATATTTAAAATTTCATCCTGTAAATTTCCTCGCGTAAGGGCATCTAAAGCACCAAGGGGTTCGTCCATAATAATCATCTCAGGTTTCATGGCTAAGGCTCTCGCAACGGCTACACGCTGGCGCATGCCTCCAGATAGTTCTTTCGGACGTTTATTAATTGCCGGTGTTAAACTTACCATGTCAACATAGTCTGCAACAATAGTATTCAACTCAGTTTTACTTTTCTTAGGGAACGCTTCTTTAACCGCCATAAAAATATTCTGCCCTACAGTCAACCAAGGCAATAATGAGTAATTCTGAAAAATTACCCCACGCTCATGACTTGTTCCTTGTACCGGTTCACCCTTGAACAAAACTTCGCCTTTTGTAGGTTCCAGCAAACCATTAATCAAGTTTACCAAAGTTGTTTTTCCGCTTCCTGTAAACCCCACAATCGCAACAAACTCACCTTCTTCAATCGATAAATTAATATTCGAAAGTACCTCGGTTTCGTTCTCTCCTTGTCCGTAAGTCTTGTAAATGTTATTTAATTCTAAGTATGCCATTCTAAAATGTTTTTTCGTTTATCTGTTTAGTTGTTTATACTTACTCATTCGTGTATTTCTTCAAAACGAATCCACGCATAAACAAATCAACTTTTTCTTGGGCGTTACCACAAGGGTCGGGCTTTCACTACTCGCTCCCTCCTGCGTCGGGGAGCTCAAACATACCGTTCAATCCCTAACGCGGGTCAATCCGCCAACTTCAGTTCTCAGTCTTCAGTAAATACTTATCCGTAAACAAGCTAAACTTCTAACTTCGTACTTCAAACCTCTAACTTTCTTATATCGCATCCGTTTTATCAAAACTCACCCAATTCTGTATGGTTAGCATCAATCGGTCTAGTAAGAAGCCGATGATACCTATCACAAACATGGCTACGATTATTTTGGCATTAGAATCATTGGCACCATTTTGGAATTCCTCCCAAACAAACAATCCTAAACCAGGACTTTGTGCTAATAACTCAATAGCAATTAAAACCATCCACGCTACAGATAAAGTGATTTTTAAACCTGTAAATATTAATGGTAAAGACGATGGTAAAACCACTTTAAATATTTTCTGAAAAGTGCCAAGCTTTAATACTTTAGCCACATTTATATAATCTTTATCTACACTAGAAACCCCCATGGCAGTATTTACCAAAGTGGCCCACATAGAGCATAAACCCACACTAATAAATGAAATGGTAAACGAGCTATCTTCACTAGAACCTATTAGCAATGTTTTTACAATCATAAAAACCAATAAGTACCAAACTACTGGCGATACCGGTTTAAAAATTTGAATAAACCAGTTGAAGGAACTCTTTAACGTGGGACTCAATCCAATAAAAATCCCTAGAGGCACCGCTATTAATAAGGCTAATAAAAACCCTGCGAATACCGTTTGTAAACTTCTAAATATTTGATCTACAAACGACGGGCGACCAGTATATACAATCGGATCCTTACCATCAGCAACTCGTTTTTCATTAAGTACTGCGGTTTTTTCTATAAAAGCCGCTTTATCTGCACTAATAATGTTGTGGTCTCTCAATAAAGATTTATAAGACCCCCAAACCTGAGCAGGCGATGGCAATGTATTTGGTTGACAACTGGAATCCTCGCCTAGAGCTATACAAGCAGCAACAGCATCTGCCGCTACTTGTCCTTGCTCTTCTAATGCCTTATTAATTCTAAAATCTGCTTCTATATTATACAAAGACTTAGAGCCTGCATGCCACAGTCCAATAAATAAGAAAATGGAAGCAAGTGGTACGACTACTTTACGCAGGAAGTTTTTAAAATCTTCCTTTTCTAGCTTCCCAGTGAATAGATCTTTAAACGTGGTTAAAAAACCTAGTCCCATAAATTTGGATACTTTTCCTAATGTTATACTATGCTTCATTTTTATCTTGTTTAGTGTTAATCTGCTATTTATTGTACAGCTTTATCTTTGTTTCCTATATTGAAACTATTGATGTATGCAATTGGATCTTTAGCATCGTAACTCGTTCCATCAATAAAGTCTGCCGTTGCGGGTTTGTAACCATCTGTCGTAGGAATATCTTTTGCTGGAATATTACCTTCTTCTACTAAAAGCTTAGCAGCTTTTGTCCAGATGTCTGGTCTGTAAATATCTTTAATTGTATTAGCATACCAATCTGCCGGTTTAGCTTCAGGAATTTGTCCCCATCTACGCATTTGTGTTAAGAACCAAATACCATCAGAATAGAACGGATAAGTAGCGTTGTATTTGTAGAATACGTTGAAATCTGGCATCTCACGTTTATCACCTTTTTCAAATTCAAAAGTACCAGTCATAGAGTTTGCTAATACTGCTTCTGGAGCACCAACATATTGAGACATCGATAATATTTTTACGGCCTCTGGCCTGTTTACTGGCTCATCTAACCACTTCCCAGCTCTAATTAGTGCTTTTGTAACCGCAATAGCTGTATTTGGGTTCTCCTCAACAAATTTCTTCGTCATTACAAATACCTTCTCTGGGTTGTTTTTCCAAATATCGTAGTTGGTAGTCACTGGGACACCTATACCTTTAAATACCGCTTGTTGATTCCAAGGCTCACCTACACAATACCCAAAAATAGTTCCTGCTTCTAGTGTTGCTGGCATTTGTGGCGGAGGCGTTACAGATAGTAAAACTTCAGCATCAATTTGTCCTTGTACGTTATCGGCAGTGTACATACCTGGGTGGATGCCTGCTGCTGCTAACCAATATCTTATTTCGTAGTTATGTGTAGAAACTGGAAATACCATACCCATTTTAAAGGCTTTACCAGAGTTTTTATACGCGTCTATTACTGGTTTTAAAGCTTCTGCTTTAATTGGGTGTATTGGCTTTCCATCTGCACCTTTAGGTACATTAGGTTTCATTTTAGACCACACATCGTTTGATACCGTAATACCGTTACCGTTTAAGTCCATTGAGAAAGGAGTTACCAACTCTGCTTGACGACCAAATCCTGCACCTGCAGCAATGGGCTGACCTGCTAACATGTGCGAGCCATCTAACTGACCATCAATAACACGGTCTAATACATTTTTCCAGTTTGATTGTGCTTCAACAGAAACAAACAAGCCTTCATCTTCAAAGAATCCTTTTTCTTTTGCTATAGCTAAAGGTGCCATATCTGTTAATTTGATAAAACCAAAAGTTAATTGTGGTTTTTCAATATCTAATGTTTTAGTTTTTGAAGTTTCAGTAACAGTAGTTTCAGCTACATCTTTCTTTTTTTCTTTACCACCGCAAGCAAACAGTAAAACTGCAACGGGTAAAATCCATGTTGTTCTTTTAATTAGAGATTTCATAATTGAATAGTTTTTTAATTAATATAAGTATTAATACTTACACATGGCAAATATATAAGTACATTACATTCTATTTCATGATTATTACCATGAACAAACCTCTTTTTTAAACATGAAAAAACCTGCTAAAAAACAGGTTTAATAAATATATATTTGATTTTCATTAAGTTAAATAATTACGTAGAAAACAAATAAGCCTAAGTAATTTATATAATGGAATAAATTTTATAATTAATTGAAACCTAAAGCGCATTAGGGAAAATTATGCGTCTAAGAAGTAGTTGTGCTCGCTAATTTCATTTTTAAGTAATTGAACGTCAGTAATAGCTATCTTTTTTCCCTTGGTAGAAATAAGGCCTTCTTTCTTTAAACTTGAAAATATTCGAATCACTTGCTCCTCCGTAGTACCCGCATAATCTGCATATTCCTTTCGACTCAAGGGCAAGTTTAAAAAACCTTTCAAATCGCCAAATTTTCTATGAATATATAATAAGGTATCTATTACCCGCTCACGAACCGTCATTTGAGAAATAGACTTTACTTTATTCTCACTTCTATTGAGTTCATTTGCATAAAACAACATCATATCGTAAGTAAAACTAGGGTTTTCTAACAATGCATCCTGCAAATTTTCTTTTGAAAAATAGCATAATACACAATCTTCTAATGCTATAGCGCCTATAGAATAAAACTCTTCAGTTCCAAAGCCACGATGCCCTATAATTTCCCCTTCTTTTGCAAAACGAACTATTTGTTCTCTACCATTTATACCTGTTCTAAGAACCTTTACTTTACCTTTTAAAATAAAAAACAAACCGTTTACAGAAGCGCCCTCCATAATAAATTGCTGTCCTTTTTTGCACTTTAGTGTTTTTTTATGCTCTGCAAACTTAAAATTTGAAAGTGTTTTTAAATTTCTATTTATTAAACAATTATTGTTTGTGCAAGCACTACATGAAACATCTTTAAGAGACGAATATTTTGATTTAGAATGTGAAATAGATGGCAGCATATTATTAAGTACTTATCACAAAATTACGTAATAATACTTACTTTTATAAATACTATACGTGTTTTTATAAGCTTCGCAAAAAACAATAATGAATATTATTCAATTATAATTATTCCAATCATTAAATATCAAAAACATAAAATATAGAAAGAATAGAACCCCATAAAAAAATAGAATTTACTATTACATATAGCATGCAATAACATTTTGTAAAAAAGTTAAGTGATATTACAATCTTAAACTTAATCTGGTAACACACAAGAATCACTAAGATTCTCTAATGTCAATTTCATCCCCAGTTTTAAGGTTTGTCGCATCTCTTTAGAGTTATCAGCATGACATTCTAAACACGCACCAACACGAAGCAGCCTTTTTTGTTCTTCAACATTAAAGGGTCTAAAATCTGCCCGTGTAGAATTAACAACATTTTTATCTACATTTTTCAAAAACGGAATCCAAGCATCTTCAGGTAAATTATCGTTAGGATTTAAGGCATATTCTGGCGTGAAAATCCATTTTCCTTTTTTGTTATTAATATCATATACTAATGCACCATTACCATATCCTAAAGTGGCAGGATTAGAATGACAAGATTTACAATCGCGTACCGCTTTTGTAGTAGTGTGAGGTGAATTTGGCGCATACAACCTATGAAACGAAACGTCGCTTTCTGGATTCCCAATATAACTCCCTTTATCAATAGTTAAAATCATACCTGGAATAGCAGGTTCTATGATGTTTTTATCTTCATGCACACGAACGCCCAAGGCTGGCTGTGATGATGAAAATTCAGCTACATATTCTTTCCACTCACCTTTTACATATTTTTTATCTAATAAATCGTAGGCATTTGGTTCTTGACCATCATATTGATTATGGCAACCAATGCAACGGGAAGTCCAAGACGAATGGCAGGCACTACAACTCACATCTTTATGAGCATGGTCTCTAGAGCAAACACTTGATTGCGGTTTAAGCTCATGCAATTCGCCGTCTTTCTTTCCTATTAAAAAAGCATTTCCTGTAGAATCTACAAACGTGTTCACCAAAGGATGTCCATCTTTTTCAACAGCTATAATCTGTTTGTCTGTATGTTCATAATCACGATGAAAAAACACTAACATACTTTCTCTGTCCAAAGAATCATACGGAATCGTATTTGGTTTTTCTTTAAAATGACAATCACTACACTGCAGAGTAACGGCTTCTTCTTCATGAGCATATTTAATACCATTACCCATAACCTCATGTGATGAATGACAATCTATACACAATAGCCCCTTAGCATGGTGCAAATCTTCTTCCTGATGTTTATAAACTCTCTGATCTTCTAATACAGCATAATTTTCCATATTAACAACTTCTTCAGCATCTAATAAGGTTTCTTGCAAGCCCATATAATTTGTTGAAATTCTGCTTGAACGACTATGGCAACCAAAACAATGTGTATCATTAACAAAAATATCTGTTGAAGGATGAAATTTTGGTAATTCCGTTTTATTTGAAACTAAATAACGTTTAAGATCATTTTTAGCTTCACTGGAATAGTTTAAATGACAAGCATTACAGCCACCACCTCTACTTAACTGATTTATTTCACCATAGGAAGTTTTTTCTGCTCCTAAATGGCAATTTGCACATAAATCTCTTAAGTGTTTATCAGCCGCAGTATATTGTATGTCCTTTATATGATAATGATAGTTTAAGCTATCCGCCTCACCAAAAACAAATTTATCTACGGCAACAATACCACTATTGGTAGTCATTAAGGAGTTTTCAATTTTATGCAATTCACTAGCGTGACATTTTCCACAAGTATCCTTAGCATCAGATAAATTACCTGGAACTAAAATCATGCCCTTATGTGCAACATCTTTAAGTAGAGATTTAGTATTTCCTAAATGACAGCTAGCACATCCAATAAGATCGGGATTATGATAATTTGAATAGCCTTTGGTGTTATTATGACATTGTAAACAAGATTCCTTTGAAGCTAATTCAATATTCGAATATTCTGCATTAATATAAACAGGATTATTGAAAAAAGTTTTATTTCTTATTAAAAATAATAGCGCAAAAAGTATAGCTGCTACTATTATAATCCATACCGAAAAGGTCTTATTCCTCATTACCAATCAATTGCTCAAATTTACAATAATACAAATTATTAACACCATAACAAAAACTAAAGCTTATGTAACAAATGTTACACATAAAGTATTGGTTTTCATGACATTTATCATAATTAAATAGCCATTTTAAAAATATATTTACACCAGAAAAACAAAAAGAATTATGGTCACTTCTCGACGAAAATTTATAAAAATTTCTGCATTAGGTTTAGGAGGTTTAGCAGCTACTTCAACAGCTTATAAATTGTTTGCATCCAACCCCATATTAGATGCAGCTATTAAGGAAAATATTGCCAAAAAATTTGTTAGATCTGCTACATATTGCGAAGTCTGCTTCTGGAAATGTGCCGCTTGGGCTTATACAGATACTAATGGTGATATAAAAAAAATTATAGGAAATGAAACAGATCCACATTGTTACGGGCGACTTTGTCCAAGAGGAACAGGTGGCGTTGGCATGTATAATGACGATGATCGATTAAAAACACCTTTAATTAGAACCACTATTAATGGTGAAGAAACCTTTAGAAAAGCAAGTTGGGATGAAGCATTAGATTTAATTGCATCAAAATTCAAACATATAAAAAATACTTATGGAGCAGAATCTTTTGCTTTATTAAAACATGGTTCTCCTGGAAAACATTTAGAGCATTTGTTTAAAGCTTATGGTTCAGACACCATTGCTGAACCTGCATATGCACAATGTAGAGGCGCAAGAGAGGCTGGTTTTGCGTTAACTTATGGTTCTTGGGTTGGCTCTCCTGAGCCTACAGATATACGTGACACTAAATGCTTGGTGCTAATAGGTTCTCATATTGGTGAGAATATGCACAATTCGCAAGTTCAGGAAATGTCTGATGCTATTGATAATGGCGCAACTATCATTACAGTTGACCCTAGATTCTCGACCGCAGCAAGTAAATCGCAACATTGGTTAGCTATTAAACCAGCTACAGATATTGCTTTAATGTTGGCATGGATGAATGTATTGATTGAAGAAGAGCTATACGACAAAGACTATGTAAAAAAATATACCACTGGATTTGACGAATTAAAAGACCATGTCTTGAATTTTACTCCAGAATGGGCTTATGGCATAACAACCATTAAACCAGAAGAGATTAGAAAAACAGCCAGAAAAATGGCACATGCATCGCCTTCTGTTATTATTCATCCTGGGCGTCATGTAAGTTGGTATGGTGATGATACGCAACGTGCAAGAGCCATGGCCATATTGAATGGATTATTAGGCTCTTGGGGACGACGTGGTGGCTTCTACTTTAAAGAAAGTATAAAAGTTCCAAAATTCCCGCATCCCGACTATCCACATCCTAAATGGGATTGGACAGATATTGGCGAGAAATTCCCGCTAGCGCAAATGGGCATTACAACTGAAGTTATTAAATGTGCCATCCCGAGTGAGGATAATAAATATCCTGTAAAAGCGATGATGGTTGCAGGTACTAATATCACTAAATCTATTCCAGAGAAAAAATTATTGGAAGAAGCCATGGATAATCTTGAGTTCATGGTCGTTTTAGATACCATGCCAATGGATGTTACTGGTTATGCAGATGTGGTGTTACCAGAATGTACTTATTTAGAACGTTATGATGGCATTCGTTCTGCAACAAACAGGGAACCTTCAATTGCAGTGAGAGTTCCTGCTGTACAACCAAAATACGATTCTAAACCTGGATGGTGGGTTGCCAAACAAATTGGTGAACGTATCGGTTTAGGCGAGTATTTTAAATACGATGATTACAAAGAAGTTATTGAATGGCAATTAAATAAAATGGGAACTTCGCTAGAAGAAATGAATAAGATTGGCGTGAAACATTTCCCGCGTAAATCTGGTCCGCTATATTTAGATGAAGATAAGAATTACGAATTCCCAACCGAAAGCGGTAAAATTGAATTGTACTCTAAAGAATTGAAAAATTTAGGATTCGACCCGCTCCCTGTTTACACCAAACATCCAGAGCCACCTCAAGGGTTTTATAGATTAAATTATGGTCGAGCACCCATGCATACCTTTAGTAGAACGGCTAATAACCCTAATTTAAACGACTTAAAAAGTGAAAACAATCTTTGGGTAAACCCAAAAGTTGCTAGAATTATTGGATTAAAAACGGGGCAATCTGTTTGGTTAAGAAATCAAGATAAAATTACCTCTTCATTCTCAATAAAAGTTAGAGTTACAGAACGTATTCGATGGGATTCTGTTTATATGGTCCATGGTTTTGGACATAACAATAAAAAGTTGACCAGAGCATTCGGTAAAGGTATAAATGACACACAAATGATAAGTAAGGTAGCTATCGACCCCATTATGGGCGGAACAGGAATGCGAGGTAACTTTGTTGAAATCTTAACCGAAGATCCACATAAAACTATAGAAATATGAGATATGCCATGGTTATAGACACATTAAAATGTGTGGGATGTAGTGATTGTGTAGTTGCGTGTCAAACTGAAAACGATGTACCTATCGGATACTGTAGAGACTGGATTACAGAAACAGTAAATGGAGCTTATCCTAATATAGAGTTAGAACTAAAATCTGAACGTTGTAACCACTGCGAAAATGCGCCTTGCGTGAGATGTTGCCCTACAGGAGCAAGCCATATTGTTGAAGGTGGAATCGTTTTAGTTACTGGCGATGAATGTATCGGTTGTGGAGCATGTATAGAATCATGCCCTTATGATGCGCGATACCAACACCCTGATGGTTATGTAGACAAATGTACCTTCTGTCATCACAGATTAGAAAAAGGACAATTGCCTGCATGTGTATCTGTTTGTCCAACAAAATGTATGTACTTCGGAGATTTAGACAACCCGAACAGTGAAGTGTCCAGATTATTAAAAAACAGAAAGTGGAAAACACTAGCTCCAGAAGCTGGAACTAAACCACAGGTATATTATTTAATATAAACTTATAATTATGCAAGAAGAATTATTTACAAGTGGAAGACACATACCTAATATAGATCCTTCATTAGAGATTTGGCATTGGCCCATTTCGCTTTATCTTTTTTTAGGTGGTTTAGCTGCTGGCTTATTATTTTTTGCTGGAGTAGTTACCATTTTGGGTAAAGACAAGGAATATCCAACAACAGTTAAGTATGCATCAATGGTGCCACCAGTAGCTTTGTCTTTAGGCTTGTTAGCTTTGGTCTACGATTTAACGCATCCCTTATACACTTGGCAGTTATACACCACTATCCGTTTAGAGTCTCCAATGTCTTGGGGGGCTTGGGTATTGTTAATTACAACGCCGCTATCCTTTATGTGGGTATTTAGTTATTACTCTGAATTATTCCCTAAATGGAAATTAAAATTTAAGTTCCTCAATAAATTCGAAAAATTCCTAAAGAAAAACAGAAAAAATATGGCTTATGCCCTAGTGCCATTATCAATTATTTTAGGTGTTTATACAGGAATCTTATTGTCAGCATTCAACGCAAGACCCTTATGGAACAACGCCATTTTAGGACCGCTGTTCTTAACTTCAGGCTTATCAACTGGAGCAGCAACAATTATTCTTTTAGCTAAAAACACCAAAGAAATACATCTCTTCAGTAAAATAGATTTAGCATTAATTATAATAGAACTAGGACTTATAGTACATATGATTATGGGCATGTATGCAGGTTCTGAAGTTCAATTAGATGCCATGAATTTACTAATTGGTGGCGAATTCACGTTAATGTTTTTCGGCTTTGTGGTTATACTAGGGTTGATTGTTCCTGGTATACTTGAAGCGTTGGAAATAAAAGGCTATAAAGTACCTGTTGCTATACCAGCTATACTCATTCTAATTGGTGGATTAATATTCAGATTCGTAATGGTAGAAGCAGGACAAATAACAAGATACCTCTATTAAATAAAAATCATGAAAGAAAAAAAACAAAACAAACACCTCTATTGGAACCCCTATTTTGGAGGATTCCTTCTCGGGATATTAATCATTTTCACCTTCTATGTAACGGGTAGAGGTTTAGGTGCTAGTGGAGCGATGAAAAGTAGTGTGGTAACTCTAGTAGATGCTGCTGCACATGAACACGCAGAAAGCCATTCATATTACAGCAAGTTTGTACAAGATGATGAATCGCCTATGAATACTTGGTTAGTATTTGAAACCTTAGGTGTTCTTATTGGTGCATTTATATCTGGAGCATTATCTGGTAGAATAGGTTGGCGTGTACAACACTCCCCAAAAATAACACGAAGACGTCGTTTAATATTTGCTTTTAGCGGTGGTATTTTATTTGGAATTGGAGCTCAAATTGCTAGAGGATGTACTAGCGGAGCAGCTTTAAGTGGGATGGCTGTTTTATCAACAGGTGGATTTATAACCATGCTCGCCATTTTTGGTACAGCATATCTGTTTGCTTACTTTTTTAGAAAAAACTGGATTTAAAAATATTTAAAAACAAAAATTATGGGACCATTAATTCCAAACGAGTTAATTTCATTTGAATGGAGTAGTATAATTGCAATCATTATTGGTATATTCTTCGGGTTTATTTTAGAAGCATCAGGTTTTTCGTCATCAAGAAAATTAGCCGGTGTATTTTATGGCTACGATTTTGCTGTATTAAAAGTGTTTTTTACAGCTGCCATAGTTTCCTTAATCGGGCTATTATATATGGATTACCTCGGCTATATGGATATGAGTAGTTTATATGTTCACCCTACCTATTTATGGGGAGCCATTATTGGTGGCGCCATCATGGGCATAGGGTTTGTAGCTGGAGGATTTTGTCCCGGTACAAGTTTATCAGCTGTAGCTATTGGCAAAATAGATGCTATAGTTAACGTAATTGGTATTATGGTTGGCGTCTTTATATTCTCAGAATTATATCCGCTTTTTGAGCCTATTTATAATGGTTATTTCGAAGGAAATATTACTCTAGTAGATTCATTAGGTGTCAATCAATATTGGTTTGTATTCATATTAACAGTAGTTGCAATTGTCATGTTTGCCGCAACTGATATGATTCGTAAACGTGTGAAAAAAGTATTTTACTAATAACTAAAATTACACAACATGGTAAATAGAAAATTAGTCAAATTTTTATCTTTCAGATATATAATACTTGCAACAATATTAATAGTTTTAGCGGGTAGTTTAGTGTTATTACCTAAATACGAACAACAAGAAGGCATAAGTCCTGAAGAATTACTGAGTCTTGCGATTAGTCCTGAACGCTATATAACCACTGATGAACTTGCTGATAGAATAATCAATCAAGATCCATCACTATTATTAATTGATGTTAGAGATGAAAGCGATTTTAAAAAATATAGTCTTCCAAATGCATTTAACATACCTCTTAAAAATATTTTAAATGCAGATTCAGAATCTTATTTAAATCAAGATGCTTTCGATGTCATCCTATTTTCCAATGATAATTTTCATTCAGATCAAGCATGGTTGTTATGTAATAGATTAAATTACAAAAACCTTCGTGTACTAAAAGGCGGTATTAGTAATTGGTTCAACACGATTATTAATCCAAAAAAACCAACAGAAAACATGGCTTCTAACGCGTTTGAATTGTATACATTCCGTAAGGCTGCGAGTATATATTTTGGTGTAGCTTATCCTCAAAAAATTATTAAAAAACCAGTAATTAAGAAATACGTAACAAAAACCCCTACGGCTCCAACGGAAGTACAAAAAAAAGTAATTCCTAAGAAAAAGAAGAAAAAAATGCCAATTGAAGGTGGTTGTTAAAGTGTTTACTAGTATAGAATAATCAGATGGAATATACATATAACTAAATCTTTAAAACGCTTTTAAAATGATTATATGGATATGACATGTGACTGTTGAAAAGCAATAAAAAATAACACATGAAAGAATTAGAAAAAACAAAACGCATATCAATAGCATTAACACTATTTATATTAGCGGTATTAATTGGTCTGTTAACCTATAAACGACCAAAACACACATATGCCATTAATACTCAAAAAGCACTTGAAAAAATAACCGATAATGACTTTTTTGTAACATTAGAACACATAAATAACCCTAATTATGTACCTATAGATGTAAGAAGTTCAAATGAATTTGAAAAAGGTCATCTTGAAAATGCTATTAATATTCATACACCAGAAATATTAAATGAGGCTAATTCAGCTTTTTTTAAGGAATTAAAAGAATTAAATAAAACAGCCCTACTATATGGTAATAATCCTCATGAAGCTAATGTCCCTTTTCTATTTTTGTATCAATTGGGTTATGATAATATAAAACTACTATCCATTCAAAATAGCTATTCTCAAAATAAACTTATTTCTCAAAATTGTGCGATAGAAAAATCTGAGAATGATATTCAAACTTTTATAAATGAATCTGTAAAAAAGGCAAATGTAAAAGTAGTACCAAAAAAAATAATTAGGCCTGTTAAAAAAATTATTACGGTTCAAAAAAAGAAGAAAAAAGCCCCCGAGGGCGGTTGTTAATATCTTTAATTATAAAAGCTGTTTAATGAAAATTAAGCAGCTTTTTTTTTAAATAATTTCTCCTAAATTCATAACATAGCCTTTTTTAAAACCTTCTTATTTAAAATTTAAATCCCTAATAAAAGGTGTTTGTTATTATTCTTCCGCAATTACCCATAACCTACTAATAATCAATATTTTAATTTGTAACAAATGTTACAGAACTTATCGATTATTTATAGATAAAAGTTGATAAAAGTCATAAAAAAAATTGGGTTTACACTATAATTTCGACACTAATATAATAAACTAGTTTTTGAATTTTAAACAATTATATCATGAAAAACACATCCTTATTTTTGTTAGTATTATCTATTTCTGTAACTGTATTATTTAGCAGTTTTACAAGTGCAGATAACGCTATAAAACAGATTAATAACAACCCTCCTGATGAATTCGAGATTTTGCTAAATTATCTTGAAACGAATAACACCTTTATCAGTGGAGAATCATTGCCAATAATAATGGCCGATGAGGTTAAGAAAAACATAAAAAATCCTAAATTTCATCTGATTGACATCAGAAACGAAGCTTGGTTTGAATATGGTCATATTAAAAATGCGGCAAATGTAAAATCTGAAAACTTACTCACCTATTTTAAAGACACTATTAATGCTGTAGATTTTGATAAAATTGTTTTAGTATGTTATTCTGGACAATCAGCATCATATTATTCAGGCTTATTGCGACTAGCTGGATATGATAATGTTTATAGCATGAAATGGGGAATGAGCTCCTGGAGAGAAGATTTTGCAGACAATGCATGGAACAAGAATATTAAAAATGATTATGCTACAAAACTGGAAACTACAGAAAGAGCTATTCCAGAACATAATTCACACCCCATATTAAATACTGGGAAAACAGAAGCCAAAGAAATTCTAAAAGCGAGATTAGAAACCTTATTTGCAACACCGTACAAAGAGTACATTATAAAATCGATGGATATTTTCGAAAATCCTGCCAATTATTATATTATAAACTATTGGGATCAAGACAAATGCACTGGTCATATTCCAGGTACACTTCACTTTAAACCTAATGCATCATTAAACAATGATTTATTATCACTACCAACAGATCAAAAAGTAGTAGTGTATGAAGCTACAGGTCAAAAAGCAGCATATATAGTAGCCTACTTAAACGTATTAGGCTATGACACCGGAAATTTAGCTTATGGCGCCAATAGCTTTATGAATGAAATTTTAAAAGAACAAGGTTTAGACGCTTTTTCTAAAAAGGAAATTAACATGTTCCCCGTAATTGAATAACAACCCAATAAAATATAATATCATGAAAAAATTAGCATTATTACTAATCGGATTATTATTAGTTCCTACTCTATTTCTAACATCATGTGATAGAGGAGACGACCCAGGAGACGACACTTTAGTTGCCACACCAGCTTTTACTCTTATGACTGAGTATATGGTACAAAATGATCTTGATATTAACAATATACTTGTTAATTCACAAAATCAAAAATTTGTAGTGGGAGCTCCTGCCGCTGACGCTTTACAAACGTTTCTTGACACCTACTATATTATGGATATCAGAAGCAATACTGACTTTCTAGATGCACATATTGATGGTGCAAATAACGTACCATTTTCGGATATTCTTACAACAGCTTCTACTACATCAAAACCAATCTTAGTGGTGTGTTACACAGGTCAAACCGCTTGTTATGCTACGGCCTTATTAAGACTTTATGGCTACCCTAGCACCAGATCACTTAAATGGGGGATGTCAGGATGGAATCAAAGTACAGCTAAAGCGTGGAATGGTAAAATAGGTAGTAATCTTGCAGATGGACATACAAACTGGACCTATGAAGGAGCTCCTTCAAATTTAGTATTTGATAATCCAACAATTTCTACAACATTAACCGATGGTGAAGCCATTTTAAAACAACGTGTTGAAGCTTTAGTTGCAGCAGGATTTAGCGCGGCTACAGTAAGCGGATCTGATGTGTTAACCAATCCATCTCAGTACTTTATCAATAATTATTTTAGTGAAGCTGATTACTCTGGACCTTCAAGTTTTGGTCATATAAATGGAGCCTATAGAATTTTACCTTTAACTATAGCCGATGATTCTTATAAAGGTTTGGAACCTGACTCAGGAGCAAAAGTTGTTACTTATTGTTATACAGGGCAAACTTCTGCGGTTATAACTGCTTGTTTAAGAGTTTTAGGTTACGATGCTTATTCTATGACTTTTGGTATGAATGGTATTTATAATACTAATCCTGCTTGGACAACTAACCAATGGGGAGGCGATTCAACCCCAAAAAACTTACAAATTATTAGCAATAAATAAGACCCTAACAAAAACGATATGAAAAGCATATATAAATTGCTCATTTTAACACTGCTATTTAATACAAATATGGTGTTTTCTCAAGGTTGTGATATAGATGATCCTACAAGCAGCGATGTCGAAGGTGGGACTCCAAATGTGAAAATATTTGGTTATATACAACCTCAATTTGACTATAATTTTACCGATGGCGAACAAGATAACACCATTAGATTCAAAAGAGCTAGAATAGGCGTTCGAGGAAACGCTCTAGATGATTTCTCATACTATTTTATGCTTGAAGCAAGTCCTTTTATTGGAGGAACTGCAGACACTTATTTAATGGATGCCTTTGTAACATACGAAGCAGATAATTGGGCGCGTATATCTGTTGGTACTTTTAAGCAACCCTTTAGTTTAGACGTCGCAACACCATGCCATATGCTCAAAACTATAGAGCGATCTGTAGTTGCAGATCAACTAGTCGCACCACAGCGAGACTTTGGATTAGCAGTTTTTGGCGGTAACAAATTCAATAAGTTAAATTACTCAGTTGCTGTCATGAATGGTACCGGTCTCAACCAAGGTGATAATAATACCAAAAAAGATATCATGGGTAGAGCTACCTATAAAATTACACGCAATTTAACAGTAGGTGGTAGTTTTAGATTTGGCCATCCAATACCAAATAATAATGTGGATGATCGATCATCTTATGGTGGAGAATTATTGTTAGAACTAGATAAACTTAGAGTACAGGCCGAATACATTTATGATGAGGGTGCTTACTTCGCTGGGGCTGCCGGTGGATGCGGTACTACTCCAATAGCATTAGGAGAAAAGAGAGATGGAGCCTATATGTTGGCAACATACGCTGTAAATGAAAAATTCGAACCCATATTTAAATATGAATATTTCGATCCAGACATAGACTTAAAAGACAACATTGGTTATTTGGAAAGAATGACTATCGGATTTAATTACTTTGTGAATAATAAAGTACGTTTCCAACTAAACTATCTCGCTAATATTGAAACGGTTGTAGATGTAAACAATGATCAATTACTAGCTCAAGTACAAATAAAATTCTAATATTATTAATTTTGGTTTATTAATAATTGTTTATTGGTTATTACCATGGAGGCTGTCTAAAAAGGCAGTCTCTTTTTTATTGTTTTAGATTTTAAAAAAAGTATTGGTTTTCGTATCTTAAAGGTATGAAAAGCAACATCGTTTGGAAGACGAATAGTCAGTCTCAATTAAGTCTTCTCCCACCAAGTT
>NZ_JAQWOO010000074.1 GCF_029245835.1 Algibacter sp.
AAAGCACTAAAAAATGGATAATGCCTGTTAGAAATTGGGGAATTATACTCAACCAATTTTTAGCTATATTTGAAAACAGGATTAAACTATAAATAATTTAACCCTGAAATTTTGAACTTACACACTTTTTAGGATAGTGTCCATTGGTTTTAGGTTCTGCCAAACCAAAAACATTTGCCGCAAACAAATCCATTGGTATTATTATGCATCAAAAAACATCGCATTTACAAACTGCTTTATTTAATAATGTTTTAGGATTACCTCCAGGAACTACTGGAACTTCTATTTTGGAAAGTGGTAAAGCACAACTTTCAAACCTTTATCCGCATGTTGAGCAAATTGAAAAAGAAAAAGTTTGTGAAATATCTAAATCGAGTGACGGGTTTAAAATTACAACCAACAAAAACACCTATGCTTCTAAAATTGTTGTTATAGCAATTGGCTACACCAATTTAATGACTATTAAGGGGATTGAAAAGTATATTGAACCTCACCCAAGAGCAGCTATTGAAAAAAATCGTATTTGGTTAAAAAATACCGACCATTTAATTGAAGAGAACCTATATGTTGCTGGTACTTTAGCAGGATGGCGCAGTCAATTTGCTATGGCTTCTGGAAGTGGCGCGCATGTGGCTACTGATATTTTAACACTTTGCAATGGCGGGAAGCATGTCAAGGTGCATGATAAGGTTTAATTATCGGCTGAAGTTGCTAAGATTATGAATGTATTTGATGAGAGACTGAAACAACCTTTGACTACCCTCTAGGTGATATCTTCAATATACCAATATTACTCACCACCATTACTCAACTTAATAACCTCATCAATCATAATATCGCGTTGGTTATAAACTTCTTCAAAAGCGCCCGCTCCAAAAAGTTGATCGGCAAGTGTGGCTTTAATATATTGTTTTACCTCTTCGTGGTAGGCCACAAAAGTAACTTTAGATTCTGTTCTTAGATTCAAGTAATCTTGAAAAGCAAACACTAAATCACTACCTACTTCAAAAGCATCTATAAAATCTTGTCTTGTAGCACCATCATAAAGGTGTCGGTCTTTTTCAAGCTCTTCAAATACGAAATTCCCAAAAAACCCGCGACGTAGTAAAAAGGACAATGTTTCGTTTTGCATGCTATTATCAATAGGCACAAAAACATCAGGAATAATACCACCACCACCGTAAACAATTTTTCCTTTGGGTGTGGTGAATTTTAAAGAATCATCTACTTTTATCTTTTCAGGGTCTAGAAGTTCTCCGCTATCTAATCTATCAAAATACTCATCGTAATAGTCTTTATTTCCATTAATATACGGACGCTGAATAGAGCGACCCGTTGGCGTATAATAACGAGATACGGTTAAGCGCACTGCACTACCATCTCCTAAATCCATTTCGCGTTGTACAAGTCCTTTCCCGTAAGAGCGTCTTCCAACAATAGTGCCTTTATCATTGTCTTGCAATGCTCCTGCAATAATTTCGCTTGCTGATGCGGAGTTTTCATCAATTAGCACATATACTTTGCCGTCTTCAAAATCACCTTTGCTAGTAGCAAAGCTTTCCTCAATATCGCCTCGCTTATTTTTAGTAAATAAAATAAGGGTATTATCCTCTAAAAATTCATCTGCAATTTGTTCAGCAATACCTAAAAAACCCCCTGGGTTGTCTCTTAAATCCAAGGCCATTTCGGTAGCCCCTAAAGCCTCAAGTTTTTCAATGCCAGCTTTAAATTCTTTATAAGTAGATTCGGCAAAACGATTTATCTTTATGTAGCCTAAATTTTCCGTTAGCATATAAACGGCATCTACACTTTTAATAGGAATTTTTCCGCGCTTAACTGTAAAATCTAAAAGCTCTGGTTCGCCTCTTCTATAAACTTTTAGCTTAACTTTAGAGTGCATTGGTCCTTTTAGCTTTTTAACCAAATCCCCATCTTTTAAATTATCACCAAAAAGCGAATCGCCATCAGCCATAATAATCCTATCACCACCCATAATACCCGCTTTTGCACTGGGTCCGTTTTCAATAGCACGAATAACGGCAATGGTATCTTTATAAGTATAAAAACTAACACCAATCCCTACAAAATCACCTTTCATTTCTTCAGCAACACGTGCCATATCAGACTTAGGAATGTACACAGAATGTGGGTCTAGATTATCCAATATTCCATTTACAGTCACATCAACAATACTGTCTGTGTCAATATCATCAACATAATCATATTCAATGTAATCTATAAGCCTGTTGAGTTTATCTTTTTTGCTATTGGTAGAAAACAAACGATCTGAAGAGTCTGAAAAATCTAACTTTCCACCAATAAAAATGCCCGCTGCAATGGCAACGCCTAAAACAAGTGGTAAATATTTTTTTTGATATGGCATTATGCTTTTAAATCTTCAATATGTTCTAATTCGATACCGGCTTTTTCTAAAAATTTTAATCCAGAATTATCCTTATAGGCGTTATTATACACCACTTTTACTACACCAGCCTGATGGATTAATTTACTACATTCCTTACAGGGCGACATGGTTATATAAAGTGTTGCACCTTTACAGGATTGTGTAGATGCTGCTACTTTTAAAATAGCATTGGCCTCGGCATGCAACACATACCATTTTGTATAGCCTTCATCATCTTCACAAAAATTCTCAAAACCTGAGGGTGTACCATTGTATCCGTCTGAGATTATCATTCTATCCTTCACAATAATAGCGCCCACTTGCCTACGATTACAGTACGACAATCTCCCCCACTCTTGCGCAATTCTCAAATAAGCCTTATCGTACTTAAGCTGTTTGTTTTTAGACATTAATTTTTTATTTGGGCGTTACCTTTTACTTATACCTGCCAGGTTTTTAAAACCTTGCAGGATCGCAAAAGGTCAGGCTTTCCGTTTCAATCTTTTGCTATAAAGCAAAAGGATTTTCTCTGCAATCCTTAACGCGAGTCCATATAACGAATATAGTTAGTTAGTATTTTAATTACAACGCAAAGTTCGTTAAAGTTTTACGAAAGTTTGTTGAGGAAACGGTTTTGCGTTAGGGATTGAACGGTCTGTTTGAGCTCCCCGACCTTGGAGGGAGCGAGTAGTGAAAGCCCGACCCTTGTGGTAACGCCCAAATTAAATTTTAAGCTAAAAAGTCGCTATTTAAAATCATAGGAATTACCAAACCTACTACTATGGCCGAAATAACCATAATCCAATCGCGTTTTGTAAACCTGAAAATAGTTTGCACCACATAACTTAAAAACAGAACAATAAATACAATTATAACTTGAGCTAATTCGATACCTAAAGCAAATTCTATAAGTAAAACTAACTTGTTATCTGTATCACCCAATAGCATTTGAAACTCGCGTGCAAAACCTAAACCATGTATTAAACCAAAAAATAATGTAGATAGAAATAGTACGCCTATTTTTTCGCGTTGTGCGCCTTTACCGGAAGTAAATACATTAAAAAGTGCGACAACTAAAATGGTGATAGGAATTAAAAACTCAACCACTGTAGCATTAACAGCTACTACATGGTAAGCTGCTAAAACTAAGGACAAGGTATGCCCAAGTGTAAACACAGAAACAAGTAGTAACACGCGTTTCCAATTTTTAAAAACGTAAGGAACGGTTAAAACGATAAGGAATAAAACATGATCGTAGGCATTAATATCAAGTACATGATTGATGCCATACTCTACGTTAAACCAAAAATTTTCTAGCATAATAATTAGGATTTAGGGGTTATCAAATATACGATTATTGAGATAACTGCAATAGCAATAACGATGTAATCTCTTCTACTAGAAACGAATTTTAGCCGTTATTTTGAAGTTCATTTGGTATTTAATCTATATTTGTAATATTGATATTAAATGAAACCTAATGCGTGTTAAAATCGGAGTTATTTTAAGTTTTCTAGTGTTAATTTCAGCTTGTAAAAAAGCTCAAGAAGCCCCTTTAGAAAACCAAATGGAGCAAGATAAAAGTCAAGAAATAACAGAACTAGAAATATCTAAGCTAAATTATGTTGAATATATTTTAGACTCTAAAACCAAAGAAACGGTTCAAGATTGGAGTGAATATCAACAATTAGCAGATGTTATTAGCAATATTAAAAAAGCAGATTTAGTTTTTTTTAATGATAATGAAAAAGCCATTAAATTACTTTTAAAAGAGCTAAAACAAAACATTCCTAAAACTTTAAATTCAGAATCGATTCTTTCTAGGCTTTTGGTTTTAGAAACTAAATTGCTTAAGCTGGAGAGTTTATCAAATTTATCTACTACAAGTAAAGAAGAACTTCTTATCAATATAAAAGAATTCTTTATTGCTTTTTCAAACTTAAATTTTCAAATGAACAAAAAAATAGAGTTTGATAGTCAAGCGATTGAAAAACCGTAATTAACACAATAAAAAAAGTAGCTCTAAATTTAGAACCACTTTTTTTATAATTTTATTTTTAATTATTGTTTTGGTTGAGCTGCAGCTTGCTGTAAGGTCTGCTTTTGCCTTAATAATTCTTTTTTAGTAATGTTAATTAAACTAAAATTAGGCGCTTCTTTTAAAGCAGCATCTAAAATATCAACAGCAGCATCAATATTCGCTTTTTTATCTTTACTAAAAGTAGATATCGCATTTAAGTACATAAAACTAGATTTTAATGACACCTCATAAGGTGTTTGGGTTTCGTAGTATGCTTTTTTATCTTCTGGTTTAGAATTTTCCAAACCAAATGCAATATGCTTATCAGCTTCTACTAAATTTTGAATTTGCAAGTAAATTTCAGCCAATTCATAAGCTACTAATAGGTTTTTTTCTCTTTTAAAAAGCTCTTCAAAATGCTCCACAGCAAGCTTTGGTTGTTTAACAGATTTTAAAGAAACTGCCTTTACCTCAACAGCAATATCAGAATCTGTAGCGTTTTGTTTTATCCCAATAGTATTAAGCGCCTGCATATATTTGTTTTCGCTCATATATATATAAGCCAACGTGTCTTTTCTAGCTTCTGATGGTGATAATAAATTTAAATGCGTCATAGCATTAATAACCCCTTGTGTATCACCTTGAGATTTCATTTGTGCGTAATACGCCTCGTAATGTTTTAATAACTCCGAGTTAGTTTGTGCTCCCACCATAAAACTTGTCATCAATAAAACCAATCCAAATAATTTTTTCATTTTTAATCTAATTTATTTTTAGTGCGCTAAAACTAAAAAAAATTAACATTTAAACTCTTAAAAGAATGCTAATTATTACTAATTAAAATTTAAATTAGAGGTATTCGTAAGATATGTTGTGCTTTCCAAGCTTTAAACAATTACTTTTTTAGGAAAAATCAAAAAAAATAAGTATATTTAAGATTATTAAAAATTTAAATATTATTATGGGAATAAAGAGTTTTCAAGGAGCGAGAAGGCAACAGTCAGCAAATACTGATATACCATCATTAACGGTAAGCGATTATATGACCACAAGTTTAATAACGTTTACTCGTGACCAATCTATTGAAAGCGTCATGCAGTCTTTGATTAAAAACAGAATTTCTGGCGGACCAGTTGTAAATGAAAATAATGAACTTATCGGAATTATTTCTGAAGGCGATTGTATAAAACAAATAAGTGAAAGTAGATACTATAACATGCCAATGCAGGATCAAACTATTGAAAAGCACATGGTAAGTAATGTAGAAACTATAGATGGTAATATGAATATTTTTGATGCTGCTAGCAAGTTTTTGCAATCAAAACGCAGACGTTTTCCTATTCTTGAAAACGGGAAATTAGTAGGGCAAATAAGTCAAAAAGATGTGCTTAAAGCGGCTATGCAAATGAAAGGGCAGAATTGGAAATAAACCTTTTTAATGCTTTCAAAAGAATAAAAAAAATAGTGTTATCAGTATATATAAAGCTTCTGGTTTCTAATTAACCATAAGCTTTTTTTAAACCCGACCGTGTTTTGTCTTTAATACAGCAGGACTATCTGTTATTAAAAGTTTGTCTTTTCCTTTTGCGGTAATAGAAGCTATACTAGAATAATTATAATCTTTTAGCTGGTTTTCTAACTTTATATAATTAACATAACCAGCAACAGTAATACGTTCTCCAACTTCTACAATAGCTTCTTTGTATCGTAGTTGTTTATTAAAGCCAAACAAATTATCCGTTTTAATATTATAACCCTTTAAAAGTTCTGCAAATTCTGGTGTGAGTTCTTTAAACAAACCTGAACTTGTTTTTTTATCCGTTACTAAATAATCGTAATAATTTTTTGGTGTTTTGGTTGGAAGCACAAGCACACGCTCTCCCATTTGCTCAATAAAAAAATCTTGAATATATTCTTCGCTAACAATTGTTTTCCAATGCGAATTTTTACCAGAACTCACTTTTTTTTGAATCTGCATTTTATAAAACACGCATTTACGCTTGCTTAAAGACGCAATTAATGGCGCTTCAATATTTAAAGCCTTACCTTCTATTTTAGAATAGGTTTTTGTTTTTAAACTACCTACACGCTGTTGTGGCAAATTTTTAAGTCGTCTTAAAATAATTGTTTTTGGGCTATAGTAATAAATTAAACAAGCGATTAACGAAAAAGCACTAATAGCAATAACAACAATAATTGGTGTGCTCATTTTTTAAATTTGAAATGATTAGTTGGTATACATAATAAGTATCTCAGCATGCAAAAAAGTTACAGCAATATTACTCCCTTTTTACAAGCGCATAAAAATCATTCTCTAAAGGCAAATACCCTTGATCGTAAACGAAATAATAAATAGTTCCTGCTTTAGTAGTATAAATACTTGTGAAATAATTAAAATCAAAACCATTTTGAATAAGTTTTGTTCTTGTAGTTTTAGTTTTTTGATTAGGGTTTAAAGTTTCTAAAATTCTCCAATTCTTTCTTAATCGATTATTAATATTCCTAATCAGGTTTTTAGAATCTTTATTAATAGTATTGTTATAAGCGTTTCTACAATAATCACTACAGAATTTTTTATCACTTCTTCCTAATAATTTATCACCACATTCTAAACAAACTTTATTCATAATTACTAATTTTTATAAATATATACAATTTATTTTAAAAAAATTATAATTATACTATTCAATTATATTAATGATTTAAAACGATTTAAACGACTACAATTATTTACAAACGAACACAAACGTTTACTAACCGATTAAAAACTTTCAAGTATAACATCTTTGCAGTGTCGAAACATAAGAACTCGATAGTATTAACTGTTTAACGATTAAAAATTTAAAATTATGAACACACTTAGAAACAAAGTACAGTTGATTGGTAACTTAGGAAACGATCCTGAAATCATCAATCTTGAATCAGGAAAAACTTTAGCAAAATTTAATATTGCTACTAATGAAAGCTACACCAATAATAAAGGTGAAAAAATTACAGATACACAATGGCACAACATTATTGCTTGGGGAAAGACTGCTCAGATTATTGAAAAGTATGTAACTAAAGGAAAAGAGATTGCTATTGAGGGCAAATTAACATCTAGAAGTTATGATGATAAAGATGGTAACAAACGTTATATCACAGAAATTGTATGTGGTGAATTATTAATGCTTGGAAAATAAACACCTGTTTTTGCCCAAAGAAAGACTTAGAAGAGATTCTCTAAAAAGAGTCTCTTCTATTTTTTTGTGTTATCAATATTAAAATACCCGCCTTTATTTTCAGTTCTATCTAAAGATTGTCTAATAATTAAATGCGCTACATTTATCATATTTCGTAATTCACAAAGCGACGTGGTTATTTTAGATTCTCGATACAAATCTTCAACTTCCTCATAAATCAAATCTAAATGTTTAATAGCTCTTTTTAAACGTTTATTACTTCTTACAATACCAACATAATCTCGCATTAAAGCTTGTAATTGTTTTAAATTATGTTTTATTAAAATATGTTCTTCTGGTATAATAGTGCCTTCATCATTCCAATCTGGAATATTAACCTTTATAGATTCAGGCTCTTTCTTAGAATGAAGTTTATAAATATTATGGGCATATACCAAAGCTTCTAATAAAGAATTTGAAGCCAATCTATTTGCACCATGCAGCCCGGTTCTAGAACATTCTCCACAAGCAAATAAATTATTAATAGTGGTCGCTCCGTTGTTATTCACTTTAATGCCTCCGCATAAATAATGTGATGCTGGCACAACAGGAATCCAGTCTGTTTTAATATCTATATGATGCTCTAAACATTTCTTATAAATATTAGGAAAATGATTTATAAAGCTATCCATATCTAAATGGGTGCAATCTAGATAAACATGCGATTCTCCAGATTTTTTTAGTTCGCTATCAATACTTTGCGACACAATATCTCTTGAAGCAAGTTCAGCACGCTCATCATAATCTGGCATAAACCGATACCCCTTTTTATTTCTTAGGTAGGCACCAAAACCTCTAACGGCTTCAGAAATCAAAAAAGAAGATTCGCCTTTGGCTTCGTATAAAGCTGTTGGGTGAAATTGCACAAATTCCATATCCTCAATTCTAGCTTTAGCCCTGTATGCCATTGCAATACCATCACCAGTAGCAATTACGGGGTTTGTAGTGTGTCCATAAACACAACCTATACCGCCAGAGGCCAACAATGTACTATTGGCTTTTATAGTGAAAATACGTCCAGACTTTTGATTAAAAACATACGCTCCATAACAAGATAATTCCTCTGAATCCGCATATTTAAAATGATGATTTGTTACTAAATCTATTGCAAAATGGTGGGGTAAAATTGAAATATTAGGTAATTGATGTGCCTTAGTTAATAAAGCGCGTTCTATTTCGTAGCCTGTAATATCTTTATGGTGTACAATGCGGTATTCAGAATGCCCTCCTTCTTTACCTAAATCAAATTTCCCTGTATCATTCAGGTCAAAATTGGCGCCCCAAAGGAGTAACTCTTCTAAACGGTCTGGACCTTCTTTAACAACCATTTCTACAACATCTTCATCACAAAGGCCATCGCCAGCAATTAAAGTGTCTTTTATATGTTTTTTAAAGGAGTCTTCTTCTTTATTTGAAACAATAGCAACACCTCCTTGCGCATATTTAGTATTAGATTCGTCTTCATTGGCTTTAGTTACAATAACAACCGTTCTGTCAGGAAACTTTTCAGCTATTTTTACTGAAAATGTTAGACCTGCAACACCCGAACCTATTACCAAATAATCTGTAGTCATATTATTTTGAAAGCTCTAGCATGCGTTCTATGGGCAACAATGCACGTTCAATTATAGCTGGATTAACTTCAATTTGCGGAGACTCATTAAGCATACAATCGTATAGTTTTTGAAGGGTATTCATTTTCATGAAATGGCATTCGCTACACGCACAAGTATTATCTTCTTTTGCAGGCGCTGGAACCAATTCCGTATTAGGCATTTCTTGCTTCATCTTATGCAAAATACCTGCCTCGGTTGCTACAATAAACTTTTGGTCTTGATGTTCTTTTACATAATTTATCATGCCTGATGTAGAACCAATATATGTTGCCGTATCTAAAATATGAGTTTCAGATTCTGGGTGGGCAATAATTTTATAATCCGGATATTTTTTATGAAGCTCTATGAGTTTGTCCATTGAAAACGCTTCGTGTACAATACAGCTACCATCCCAAAGCAGCATATCTCTACCTGTTTCATTTATAATATATTGTCCTAGATTTCTATCTGGAGCAAAAATAATTGGCGTTTCTTTTGGAATAGAATTTACAATTTTTAATGCATTTGATGAGGTACAAACAATATCACTCAAGGCCTTAATTTCCGCAGAACAGTTTACATAAGTAATCACCACATGGTTTGGGTGTGCTTTGGTAAATTTCTCGAAATCTTCTGGTGGACAAGAATCTGCCAATGAACATCCTGCCTTTAAATCTGGTAATACCACCGTTTTTTCTGGACTTAAAATTTTAGCCGTTTCCGCCATAAAATGAACACCTGCAAATACAATCATATCTGCATCAGTTTCTGCCGCTTTTTGAGAGAGTCCTAAACTATCTCCTACGTAATCTGCTATATCTTGTATCTCGCCTACTTGATAATAATGCGCTAAAATAATAGCATTCTTTTCTTTTTTTAAGCGATTAATTTCTTTTACTAAATCCATTTTAATCTTTTAAGAATAATTGCAAAATAGTTAATAACTACTATTTCTTATTACTAAAGTTACAAATATCTTAATTAAAAGCTTTAATAAAATATGAATTCCTAAAAAAAAATAATGGAATATCGAACCTACAGTTTTTTTATAAAATCATTAAATTTTCATTAAACAAAGGCTTCAATAATTCATAAAACTAAAACTCGTTTTTAGTTATTTATTATATTTTAAGATATAACCGTTAAATTTTGAATTTCTAATTGAATCCTATTCAAAGTTTTCTCACTCTTTTCTAACTCTTTTAAAACTGTAGTTTTAATACCTTCAAAACTATGCTTAACCTCCTTAAATAAATTTTGATAATACACAATTCCAGCTTTCATATTACTAGTAAATGTATGTAGATATTTTTCATCTTTCCTATTCATTGAAGTCTTAGCATCATCTAACTTATCCTTAAGATAGTCAATGTAAATATGAAGCTCTTTAATAAATAAATTAGGACGATCTGGACGAGACACCATATTACTTCTGCCATAAATATGATCTGTAATATTTTCAAGACTCATCACTTTAGAATAGTATGCCATATTAGGTCCAGGACAAACGGAAACACCATCGCCCTCAACTTTGGTATCTAAATTATATTTTAATAAAGCAGAGGTACCAAGCCCAACGCAAGTACAAGATTTTTCAGTAATTTTATTAAGCTCTTTTTGGTATATATCTGGATTTAAGCCCATACCATCTAAGGCTTTAATCTTGTTGTATTGATACTCTCTTGATGCTGTACAAATACCTTTTTCTTTAAATTCCTTATTTAAAGCAACAAACTTTTTAGGGCAAGAACTACCGGGTCTGTCTTTATTAATCAGTGCCTGCTTTTCAATATCTTTTGTATTATCCCTTAAATTATTAAAAGGAATTCCTAATGGTGAAATATTACTGAGGTACAAATCTTTTTCCTCAGCTTTAGCTAATTTCGCTAGGGTATTATCATCAACTGTAGTGGCCTCTGGAACTAATAAAAAAGGACTGCCCCAACCTATTGAATCTAGGTTGTAATGGTCTAATAAAAAATTATGCTCTTCTTGGGTTCCAACACCGCCTTGAGCGCTAATTTCTATAGATAGCGGTTGTTTAGGAATACTTTTATTTTGGCTTAAAAGCGCTTTAGAAAACACACTATGAATAGTTTCAATAAGGGCACCTCGCTTTTCATTAAATTCTGCTAAAACAGGCCCTAACAAATATCCCTCAGTTGCAAATGCATGTCCCCCACAATTCAGTCCGGATTCTATTCTATATTCTGAAACCCAAAGGCCTTTTTTAGCTAAAAATCGTCCTTGAATAAGTGCAGATCTATAATCACTAACTTTTAAAATAATTCGTTTTTTTATGTTTCCATTTTCGTCTGGATAAAAATCATCAAACTGAGACATATAACTGAATAATCTAGGGTTCATACCAGCAGAAAGTACAACTGAAGAATGTAATTTACTTTCTGCAAAACCACGAAGTGCTGCATGAGCATCATTATATTCAACATCTAATTTCTCGTCTTTTTTATAGTTATCCTTATCAACTTTAGTCATGATATTAACATCAATGGCACCCATAACCAGATTATTTGATGCCCATTTTTTTATTTCAGTAAAATCAACGCCTTTTGAAGTTAACTTTTTAAAATCAGCTTTAAGGTTTGAATTATCGGGAAGCATATTAATATACGCTAGCAATTCATCTCCTTTTTTAGAAGTCGCCGTTTTTAAAGTTTCAAACTTGTTTTCAGCTAAATCGCTTATTAAATTCAGATAAGAGGTTATTCTTTTTGCTCTAAAATCATCAATCTTTTCAGAAATTTCTTGATAAGGTATTTCAAATTTTTCACTGTACATCTTTCTTAACTTCTCCAATAAAATATCATCTACTAAAGATATTACTGAATCCATACCGTACTGCGCCACTTTTAAAGGCGTATCTATTGTAAAACCAATTCCCATTACAGGAATGTGAAACGAATGTGCTTTTTTCATATTGTAAATATTAATCGACAAAGGTAGAGTGAGGTTAAAGAAGATTACATGATTTATATCATGTAATTAACTATCATGAATGCATGATAAACGCATTTGGAGTGTTTTAAAAAAGAAGAAAATATTAAAAAAATTAAGGTATCCAAGCTATTTTTTTTAATTATTCACAATCATAATTCATCAAAGAACAGAAATTGATAAAACTTTAAAAAGACTATGTGTTTCGTTTAAGCTTCACTACTTTTATGGTTAATTTTTTCAACAGAAGATACTATGCCAGTAAAACCAAAATTAACACGATTTAATCAAAATGTGTTATCAAAATACCAGATATATAACAGTATATTCATGACATTACCTTTTGATGCTGTTACAAAAACAGGAGTATTACTTCCGTTATTTCATGAAACCTGTAAAAAAGGATTTAACAACGGAGATGATCCTACTGCCATTGTTGACTCCTTTTTTGAAAAATATCAAGCTAGAAGAAATAAACAAAGCCAAATTAACTTACTATTTAGGTTTATTCAATATATAGAAAGACAAGTTGTTTTATTTGATGCTATTGAAGATGCATCATTCTCAGTTGTAAATAATATGGAGGGTTTAGGTACTTTAAGAAACCTTAAAGAAACCGCAAGTTCTGAAGGAAAGTTAGAAGAACTTAAAGCATTTCTTGAAGAATTTAAAGTTCGAATCGTTTTAACGGCTCACCCAACACAATTTTACCCAGGTTCTGTTTTAGGTATTATTACAGAACTTACAGATGCCATTAAAAGAAACGATTTAACAGAAATAAACAATCTATTTGGTCAATTAGGAAAAACACCTTTTTTCAAACAAAAGAAGCCAACACCTTACCAAGAGGCAAAAAGCTTAATGTGGTACCTTGAAAATGTATTTTATCAATCATTTGGTGATATTTATAATTACATTCAAACGAATATTTATGATGATGGTAAAAAACACAACGATATTATAAACATTGGATTTTGGCCAGGAGGAGACCGTGATGGAAACCCGTTTGTAAAACCAGAAACTACTTTAAAAGTTGCAAAAAAATTAAAAAAATCTATTCTTAAAAAGTATTACCAAGATTTAAAAAATTTAAGAAGAAAGCTAACATTTAAAGGTGTTGAAGATCGTATTATTCGTCTTGAAACCATCATGTACGAATACAGCATTAATTTAAAAACAAAAAAAGCAATTAGCGCTAAAGAATTAAGAGCAGAGCTTTTAAGTATAAGAGATGTTATTGTAAACGAGCATCAATCATTATATGTAAGTGAAATTAACAACCTAATAAATAGAGTTCATCTTTTTGCTTACAGATTTGCATCTTTAGATATCAGACAAGATAGTAGAATACACCATAATGTTTTCACAACAGTTATAGACCACTTAATTGCTAAAGGCAACTCATCTTTCCCAGATAATTATCACGATTTATCTGAAGCTGAACAAATTAAAATACTATCAAAAGCCACTGATGATATTGAAGATTTAGAGATTTTTGAAGATGAAATGGTTAGCAATACTTTAAAAACTATTGCTATAATAAAAGACATTCAAAAAAGCAATGGTGAACGTGGCGCTAACCGATACATTATTAGCAACAACCAAACAGCACTTAATGTAATACAGTTATTTGCTATGTTGAGAATGGTGGCTTTTAAAGATAATTTAACAGTTGATGTAGCGCCGTTATTTGAAACCATTCCTGATTTAGAAAATGCACCAGGAGTTATGGAACAATTGTACCTAAACCCAGAATACATGGCTCATTTAAGAGCTAGAGGAAGCAAACAGCATATTATGTTAGGGTTCTCTGATGGCACAAAAGATGGTGGTTATTTAATGGCAAACTGGGGTATTTATAAAGCAAAAGAATTGCTAACTGAAATGTCTAGAAAATATGATATTACCGTTATATTCTTTGATGGTCGTGGCGGACCTCCTGCTCGTGGTGGTGGAAAAACGCATAATTTCTACTCATCTTTAGGACCAACTATTGAAGATAAAGAAGTACAGATTACCATTCAAGGACAAACGGTAAGTTCTAATTTTGGAACCAACGACTCTTCACAATATAACTTAGAGCAATTAATTACTTCTGGTATAAAAAATAGAATTGATGGCGAAAAGAATCGTTTATCAAATGAAGATAGAACGGTAATGAATGATCTTGCAGAAACAAGTTACCAAACTTATAAAGATTTTAAAAGCCATCCCATGTTTATCCCATATTTGGAACGCATGAGTACTTTAAAATATTACGCAAAAACCAATATTGGAAGTAGACCTTCTAAAAGAGGCACATCAGATAAATTAGTGTTTTCAGATTTAAGAGCCATCCCTTTTGTAGGGTCTTGGAGTCAGTTAAAACAAAACGTTCCAGGTTTTTATGGTGTTGGTACAGCATTAAAAGTTTACGAAGATAAAGGTGAATGGCATAAAGTTGAAGACCTTTACCACAACTCTAAATTCTTTAAAACACTCCTAGAAAACAGTATGATGTCCTTAACTAAATCGTTTTTTGATTTAACAAAATACATGTCTAAAGACGAAGAGTTTGGCGGTTTTTGGAATATTATTTTTGAAGAATACAAAACCACTAAAAGATTATTATTAAAACTAACCGGGTACACTGAGTTAATGGAAAACGAGCCTTCTGGAAAAGCTTCAATTGAAGTAAGAGAGTCTATCGTTTTACCGTTATTAACCATTCAGCAATACGCACTTAAAAAGATACAAGAGTTTGAAAAAGCTGGTGTAGCTGCTGACGATCCTGAAAAATTAATTTTCGAAAAGATTGTAACACGATCGTTATTTGGAAATATTAATGCCAGTAGAAATTCAGCATAAGTATTTTTCATAAAACACAAAAAAATCAAAGCCTTCACTTTTTTAGTAAAGGCTTTTTTATGTAATAAATCTAAGCCAGTAATCCTAAAAAGTTACTACTCTAAGTGCTTTTTGGACGTTATCAAAAGAGTCAGGCTATACGCTATAAGTCCTTGGTATTAAATCTCTGTGGACTTTTATTCACTTTTTTTTATATGTTGTTTTTATGAACATAAATGTTTCATTGCTATTAACTAAAGCGGACTTTCAAATTATTAATTAATATGACTCAGCTTCACCTTTTAACACCCTTTAATTGTAGCACTTAACTTTACAAAACAAAAAAAAAGGACGCCTTGCAAAAGCAAAACATCCTTTTAATCAAACTAACTAAACTAAACTAAATTGTTATTAATTAGTGCTCATTTAACCTGAAATCTGGATACGCATCCATTCCATGCTCATGACCATCTAATCCTTCTAATTCTTCTTTTTCAGACACTCTAATTCCAATAGTTTTCTTAAGTGTAAATATTATAATGAATGATGTTACAATACAAAATACAGCATAACAAGCCACGCCTATTAATTGTGCAACAAATGTATGATCTGGGTTAGTTGAAAATATTCCAACAGCTAAAGTTCCCCAAATACCACAAATTAAGTGCACTGCAATTGCTCCTACTGGATCATCTAATTTAATAGCATCTACAAAAGCAACAGCAAATACAATAAGCGCACCAGCAACAGCACCAATAATAATGGCACTCTCAGGAGTCATAACATCCGCACCAGCAGTAATACCTACTAAACCACCTAAAATACCATTTAAAAACATGGTTAAATCTAAATTTTTATATTTTAGAAATGATACCACCATAGCAACTACTCCACCTGAAGCTGCCGCTAAACAAGTTGTTACCAGCGTTAATGATGTTAATTCTGGGTCAGCAGAAAGTACAGAACCACCGTTAAATCCAAACCATCCTAACCAAAGAACTAATACCCCAGCAGTAGCTAATGGTATACTATGACCTGGAATAGCTTGAGGCTTTCCATTTTTAAATTTGCCAATTCTTGAACCTAACAAATAAACAGCAACCAAAGCAGCCCATCCACCAACAGAGTGTACTAGTGTAGAACCAGCAAAATCATAAAATCCGAGTTGATCCAAAAATCCACCACCCCATTTCCATGATCCGGCAATTGGGTAAATTAAACCAACGTATATCACAGTAAAAATCATAAATGCACCAATTTTCATACGCTCCGCAACGGCCCCTGAAACAATAGTTGCAGCTGTTGCAGCAAACATTCCTTGAAATAAGAAATCTGTCCACCATGTATAACCACCATCAGCATATTCTGGAGTCATTCCATTTTCCGGAGGCGCAATACCAAATCCTGCAAAATCAAAAAATCCAGCTGAACCTTCAGCAAACCCTGGATACATTAAGTTGAATCCCATTATATAATACAATAGTAAACCAACTGTAATGATAAAAATGTTTTTAAATAATATGTTTATTGTATTTTTTTGTCTTGTTAGCCCAATCTCCAAAAATGCAAAACCAGTATGCATAAAAAAGACGAGTGCCGTACAGACCATCATCCATACGTTATTAGCTGTAAATAATCCTTCCATAATTGTTATTTTATTTTGATACTTTCTTTAAAGTGTCTCCTCCTTTTTCTCCAGTTCTTATTCTATAAGTTTCTGTAATGTCTGATACGAAAATTTTACCATCTCCAACTTCTCCTGTTGCAGCAGATTTTAATAAGGCATCTAAGGTTATTTTTTCAAAATCGTCATTTACCACAATTGATAAGTATCTTCTTTGAATATCGCTCGTACTATATGAAACACCTCTGTAAACGTGTGCTTCTTTTTCGTTACCTAAACCTGTTACATCCCAATAAGAGAAGAAGTTTACATCTACTTGATGCAACGCTTCTTTAACGGCACTAAATTTAGATTTTCTAATAATTGCTTCAATTTTTTTCATAATTTATTATCTTATAATTGTTTAGTTTGTTAAAATAGGAAATTATTTAATGCTGATAACTAAACTTTGAAAACACTACTTTTATTAAAGTCTAAAAGATGCCTTAGTTATAAGGCACCTTTTAGATAATAATTTAATTTTATAATTATTCCTCAATTTCTCTTTGTCTCTTACCTGGGTAAGCGATAGAGCCATGTTCTGTCCAGTCAAGACCAGCAATTTCTTCTTTTTCAGAAACTCTTAATCCAACTGTCTTTTTCATAATTCCTAAGAAAATGAATGATAAACCAATAGCCCATGCAGCATATGCTAAAACTCCAATAGCTTGAGCGCCTAATTGTGCAGCTCCACCACCATTAAATATACCAATACCAGCATCACCATCAACACCCCAAAGACCTATAACTAAAGTACCCCAAGCACCAACAACACCGTGTACTGAAATAGCACCTACAGCATCATCAATTTTTAATGTTTTTTCAATGAAACCTATCGAGAATACAACAAGTAAACCACCAATTAATCCAGCTAATACAGCACCACCTTCAGTCATGTTACCACATCCTGCAGTAATACTTACAAGACCAGCAAGTGCGCCATTTAAAGTCATACTAAGATTTGGTTTTCCGTTTTTAAACCAGGTAAGCAATAATGCACCTAAAGCACCCGCAGCAGCAGCTAAGTTTGTTACAAGTACAACTTGCGAAGCAGCAGTAGCATCATCACCACCCCAAGCTAATTGAGAACCACCGTTAAAACCGAACCATCCTAACCATAGGATAAATACACCTAAAGTTGCATACATTTGGTTGTGACCATGCATTTCAATTGGCTTACCATTAAGGAATTTTCCAATTCTAGGACCAACCATCCAAGCAGCAACTAATGCAGCCCATCCACCAACAGAGTGAACAATAGAAGATCCAGCAAAATCGATAAATTCAGCAGGCATAATACCATCAGTGTTGTTTAACCAACCACCGTTCCATTCCCAACCACCAGCGATAGGGTAAATAAAAGCAGTTAATAAAATACTAAAGATGGCGTAAGTTGTATATTTAGTTCTTCCAGCAATAGCTCCAGAAACAATAGTTGCAGCAGTAGCAGCAAATACAGTTTGAAAAAATAAATCTGCAGCACCTTGAGAAAATATAAAGCCTCCCCAATGGAACCAACCACCGGCAACATCAGTACCGTACATTAAAGAATATCCGATAAACCAGAAAGCTAGAGAGCCTACTGCAATATCAAGGAAGTTTTTCATCGCTATATTTACAGCGTTTTTTGAATCTGTCATTCCAGACTCTACCAAGAAGAATCCTGCTTGCATGAAGAATACTAAGATACCTGAAATAAGCATCCACATCATTCCCATATCGCCTTCAATAGCGGCAGTATCTTGAATTAAAAAGGGTATATTTAATATTGACATAATAAATAATTTTTAGGGTTAGTTAAATAAATAAAGGCAAGTTCTCTGAGAACTTAGAGAACTTGCCTTATATTCTCTTTTATATTTTTTTCTCTTAGAACGAGTAGATTGCAGCTAATGTGAAAGCAGCTAAATTATCAGATGCATCTCCATCAGAATCAAAATAAGGCATATCATTACTCCAAGAATCTAATCTAATCTCAGGTTTGATAATTAAATTGTCTACAGTATAACTAGCTGTTAATGTAGTAGCAAATACACTAGGCAAATCATCAACATCTTTTTCATGTAATCCGAAAAGCTCACCTCTTAGACCAATAGAAAAAGAATCAGATGTCGCTAATTGTGGATATAATGCTACACCATAAAACCCAGCTTCATCACTAACTTGATAAGCACCATTAATACCTAAGAAAAAAGAATCAGATAAATCAAAACCACCTGTATAATCGATTTCAAAACCTAAAACTTCATCATCATCATAGTAAAGGTTTAAGAATTGTCCTTTATACCCTAATTGAGCACCTAAAGCATATCCACCAGTTAAGTTATTGTTAACATCTGTTGGATTCATAAAAGCAAGCATTAAGCTAAAATCTTCAGATAAGGCGAAATCAGCTTTTAAACCAACCATAGAAAAAGGTCCGCTTGAAAATAAATAAGACGTACTGTAGTTGAAATTTGCAACCGGAGAAATCACTTCGTAACCAAGGTAAGTATTCCAACGTCCCATTGTTAATGTGGTGCTTTCAGATACATTCCAGTAAGCATACAATTGGTTAATGTATAAATCATTCCCGCCGCCTGCAGCTTGAATTCCTCTAGTTCCAAAAGCCAAATCAGCTACTGCACCTGTTGTTTCACCCTCATAAGATGCTATTACATTTGCCATACCTAAAGCAAAACCTGTTTGATCTGCAAAAGATGATCCAAAAGATTGGACAACATTATCTGAGGCTGTTAAATAAGTTTGATAATAAGTATCAACACTACCACTAATACTTAATTTTTTTGGTGCTTCTTCTTGAGCAAATAACGCTGTTGCTACGAAAAGCATTGAAAGTGTAATAATTTTTTTCATCATTGTTTTATTTTTAAGTTATTTAATTTTTTAGATCTAAGTTTTGATTAGTTTTTGTTTTAAGTTAAATAATTTTAGATCTAGTCTTCCTTAAGAACGGGGCTAAACTATATCAAAAAGATTTAACCCCCATAAAAAATAGGGGCATTTAGCTTACTTTTATCAATATTCTATTTTTTGCCCTATTTTTTTAAGGGTATTCTCTAAAATAATAGATTTTTTGATATTTCAACAATCAGCGTAATTGAATTATTGTCAGTATTTTCTAATTTTTAGTATTATAAATTTCATTTAAAAGATGATTTCTTAACATAAATTCACATATCCTTATATATAAGCAAAAATTTACCGTTTGAATATTTATTAAAAAAAACGTCTAATATTGATATATACCCATTTTTATATCCTGTTGACTTCAAAAATCGAAATAATCAAATCTACCTTATTGTATTTCAAATCTTAGAGCGTATCTTAGCTCTTCAACTCAAGTTTTTAAACTAATTTATTGTTGACTATGATTAAGAAACAAGGACTTTATTTACCAGAATTTGAACACGAAAACTGTGGCGCAGGTTTTATTTGTAATCTTAAAGGAGAGAAAACAAATCAAATCATTCATGATGCCCTAGAAATTCTTGTTAAATTGGAACACCGTGGTGGTGTTAGTGCAGATGGAAAAACTGGTGATGGTGCTGGGTTATTAATTGATATCCCTCACGACTATTTTAAACGCGTTTGCGATTTTGAAATCCCTAAACAAAGGGCATATGCTGTTGGTATGGTTTTTTTACCAAAAACATCAAACCAATATAATTTTTGTAAAACCACTTTTGAAAAAGAAGTAGAAGCACAAGGGCTTACTATTTTAGGATGGCGTAAAGTACCGGTTGACTCCTCTCAATTAGGGCAAATTGCTTTAGCATCAGAGCCTAACATAGAACAACTTTTTATTGGCAAAACAGAAGCTATTGATGAAGCTACTTTTAAAGCTAAATTGTATGCGGCTAGAAAAATAACTGAACACGCTATTAGAACCTCTAAAATCTCTGAAAGCGGTTACTTTTACGTACCTAGTTTATCGAATACAACCATAATATACAAAGGTATTATTATGCCTGAAGATATTGGGCCATATTATACCGATTTACAACAAATAGATTTAGTAACCCGTTTAGCATTAGTGCACCAACGTTTTTCTACCAACACCATGCCTACTTGGGAATTGGCACAACCATTCCGCCACATGTGTCAGAATGGAGAAATTAATACCCTACGCGGAAACGTAAGCAGAATGCGTGTTCGTGAAGAAATCATGAAGAGTGATGTTTTCGGGCCACAAATAGATAAATTATTCCCAATAATTTTACCAGGAAAATCAGATTCAGCTTCTATGGATATGGTTGTTGAATTATTAACGCATACCGGACGCTCATTACCAGAAATTATGATGATGATGATTCCTGAAGCATGGGAAAAACACGCCACCATGTCTGAAGAGCGTAAAGCTTTTTACGAATACAATGCTTGTATTATGGAGCCTTGGGATGGTCCTGCATCTGTGCCTTTTACAGATGGCGACTATATTGGTGCTTTATTAGACAGAAACGGATTAAGACCTTCAAGATATACCATTACAAAAAGTGGTAAACTTATTATGTCTTCTGAAATTGGCGTGGTTGAAGTTGCACCAGAAGATGTAAAAGAACACGGTAGATTAGAACCAGGAAAAATGTTCTTGGTGGATATGAATAAAGGACGCATTATTGAAGATGAAGAAATAAAAAGTAAAATAGTTTCAGAAAGACCGTATCAAGAATGGTTAGATAAATCACGTTTACATTTAAAAGACGTAGCATATACCAGCGAAACTTGCCCTATTGAAACTATAGATATTAAAACACGTCAGCGTTTATTCAACTACACGTTTGAAGATATTCAAGAAGTCATCACACCAATGGCGCAAGTTGGAAAAGAAGCTTTAGGCTCTATGGGTATTGATACCCCTTTAGCGGTTTTATCTGATAGACCTCAACTCATTTCAAACTACTTTAAACAATTATTTGCACAAGTAACAAACCCACCATTAGATGGGATTCGCGAAGAGATTGTTACAGATATTAGTTTAAATTTAGGAAAAGACAGAAACATTTTCAGCATTACAGAAAGACAATGTAGGAAATTAAGAATTCAAAATCCTGTTATTTCTAATGATGATTTAGAAAAAATAAGAACCATTGATATAGATGGTTTTAAAGCCGAAACCATACAAATGCTTTATCCAAAAGTAGAAGGTATGAATGGTTTAGAAAATGCGCTTGATGATGTCATCATTCAAATTGAAAAAGCTTTAGAAAGAAAGACAAATATTATTATTCTTTCTGATAGAGGAGTTAATCAAGAATTTGCGCCAATTCCTGCTTTATTAGCCTGTTCTTATGTTAACCATCAATTGAATCGTTTACGTAAGCGTTCTTATTTCGATATTATTATTGAGTCTGCAGAACCTAGAGAACCTCATCATTTTGCTACCTTATTTGGTTACGGTGCTAGTGCTATTAACCCGTATATGGTTAATGAAATTATCAGAATGCAGGTTAAAGAAGGCTTCATCACTGATATGGATGAGCAAAAAGCAGTCGATAATTTTAATAAAGCGATTGGAAAAGGTATTTTAAAAGTGATGAATAAAATTGGAATCTCTACGCTACATTCGTACAGAGGTTCTCAAATTTTCGAAATTGTTGGATTTAATTCTCAATTTGTTGAAAAATATTTCCCATACACCGCTTCAAGAATTGAAGGTATTGGATTATATGAAATTGAAAAAGAAATTGACCAACGTTATAAACAAGCGTACCCAGATAATTCTATCGATAAAAATTTAGGATTAAATATTGGTGGTGATTATAGATGGAGACGTAATGGAGAGCGTCACTTATTTAACCCAACTACAGTTTCAAAATTACAACAAGCGGTTCGATTAAGCGATCAAGCCAGTTATAATGTCTATGCAAAAGCCATAAACGAACAATCTGAAAACTTAATGACTATTCGTGGTTTATTTGAGTTTGATAACTTAGACCCTATTCCTTTAGAGGAAGTAGAGCCTTGGACAGAAATTGTAAAAAAGTTTAAAACTGGAGCGATGTCTTATGGTTCTATTTCTCGCGAAGCCCATGAAAATTTGGCCATTGCGATGAACAGAATTGGTGGAAAATCGAATTCTGGTGAAGGCGGAGAAGATAGAAAGCGTTTTCAAAAAGATATAAATGGCGATAGTCGTAATTCAGCAATAAAACAAGTCGCTTCTGGTCGTTTTGGAGTAACGTCACATTACTTAACCAATGCCAGAGAGATTCAAATAAAAATGGCGCAAGGTGCTAAACCCGGAGAGGGCGGACAATTGCCAGGGTATAAAGTATTACCATGGATTGCAGCAGCACGTAACTCAACACCATTTGTAGGGTTAATTTCGCCGCCGCCACATCACGATATATATTCTATTGAAGATTTAGCTCAATTAATTTTTGATTTAAAAAATGCCAATCGCGAAGCTAGAATTAATGTAAAATTAGTTTCAGAAGTTGGTGTTGGTACCATTGCCGCTGGTGTTGCAAAAGCAAAAGCCGATGTGGTGTTAATCTCAGGATATGATGGCGGAACAGGCGCATCTCCTTTAACCTCTTTAAAACATGCAGGTTTACCATGGGAACTTGGTTTATCTGAAGCACAACAAACTTTAGTTCTAAACAACTTAAGAAGTAGAATTGTTGTAGAATGTGATGGTCAGTTAAAAACAGGTCGCGATGTTGCCGTAGCCGCTTTATTAGGAGCTGAAGAATTCGGATTTGCAACAGCGCCTCTAGTAGCTTCTGGTTGTATAATGATGCGAAAGTGTCACTTAAACACATGCCCAGTGGGTATTGCAACTCAAGATAAAGAGTTACGTAAAAACTTTAAAGGCACACCAGAGCACGTTATTAATTTCTTCTATTATATCGCTGAAGAATTAAGAGGAATAATGGCACAGTTAGGATTTAGAACGCTTGCCGAAATGGTTGGGCAAACACATAAAATAAATGCTAATAAAGCTATTAAACATTATAAAGCTAAAGGTTTAGATTTATCAAGTATATTGCATAGACCTGCAGCTTATAGAGAACTTACTGTTAGAAATACAGAACAACAAGATCATAACTTAGATAGTGTTTTAGACTTTACAATATTAAAAGATTCGCATCGCGCTTTATATAGAAAAGAGAAAATGACGCTTGCCTATCCTATAAATAACATAAACCGTACAGTTGGTGCTATTGTAAGTAACGAGATTTCTAAAATTTACGGACATCTTGGTTTACCAGAAGATACCTTAAATATTAATTTTACAGGTTCTGCGGGGCAAAGTTTTGGCGCTTTTGGTGCACATGGATTAACATTCATTTTAGAAGGCAATACAAACGATTATTTAGGTAAAGGTTTATCTGGAGCGAAATTGATTGTTAAAAAACCAGCTAAGGCAGACTTTATTGCCGAAAACAATATTATAATTGGTAATGTTTGTTTGTTTGGAGCTGTTCAAGGTGAAGCTTATATTAACGGTATTGCAGGTGAGCGTTTTGCAGTTCGTAACTCTGGAGCAACAACTGTTGTTGAAGGGGTTGGAGATCACTGTTGTGAATACATGACAGGTGGAAAAGTAATTGTTCTAGGTAAAACAGGAAGAAACTTTGCAGCAGGTATGAGCGGTGGTATCGCTTATGTTTACGATCCAGATAACAAATTTGCAAACGGTTTATGTAATATGGAAACTATAGAGTTTGAAGATATTACTGGCGATGATGCAACAGACTTAAAACAATTTATTGAAAAGCATACGCTTTATACAGATAGTGGTCTTGGTAAAAAACTATTAGCAGACTGGGATACTAGTCTTGGTAATTTTGTAAAAGTCATGCCAATTGAATACAAACGTGCATTGAAACGTTTAGAGACAGAAGAACCAATGGTAGAAGAATTAACAATAGCATAGTGTCATGGGAAAAGTAACAGGATTTAAAGAATTTGAAAGACAAGATGAAACTTACACACCTGTAAAAGATCGTGTAAAACATTATAAAGAATTTACGGTTCCATTAAATGAACCCGAGCTTCAAAAACAAGGGTCGCGTTGTATGGATTGTGGTATTCCGTTTTGCCATAGTGGTTGTCCATTAGGAAATTTAATTCCTGATTTCAATCATATGGTTCACCAAGGTGAGTGGCAAAAAGCCTCTTGGATATTACATTCAACCAATAATTTTCCTGAGTTTACAGGTCGTTTGTGTCCTGCCCCATGTGAGCAATCATGTGTGTTGGGTATTATAGAAGACCCCGTATCTATTGAAAATATTGAAAAAAACATTGTTGAGCGTGCTTTTAAAGAAGGCTGGATTAAACCACAACCACCAAAAACAAGAACAGGTAAAACCATTGCCGTTGTTGGCTCTGGACCTGCTGGTTTAGCTGCAGCGCAACAATTAAATAGAGCGGGACATACAGTAACCGTATTTGAGCGCGATGATGAAGTTGGCGGATTATTACGATACGGGATTCCTAATTTCAAAATGGAAAAAGGCATTATAGACCGTCGTTTAAAAATTTTAGAAGCTGAAGGTATTGTATTTAAAACTAACGTTAATGTTGGTGTTAATTATAGTGTTGAAGACTTAAAAGCTTTTGACTCGGTTGTTTTGTGCGGAGGTGCTACAGACAGGCGTAGTTTACCAACTCCAGGTATAGATGCTGATGGTGTAGTACAGGCTATGGATTTCTTAACACAACAAACGAAAGTGTTATTTGGTAAGAAAGTTGAAAACCAAATACTAGCCACTGATAAAAATGTTATTGTAATTGGTGGTGGAGATACAGGTTCAGATTGTATTGGTACATCAAACCGTCAAGGTGCGAAATCGGTAGTTAATTTTGAAATTATGCCGAAACCTCCAGGACATCGTTCACCAACTACCCCTTGGCCTTTTTGGCCATTACAGTTAAAAACATCATCGTCTCATAAAGAGGGCGTAGAACGTAACTGGTTAATTAACACTAAAGAATTCGTAAAAGATAAAAACGGAAAGTTAACCGCATTAAAAACGGTTAATGTGGAGTGGAAAATGGTTCCTGGACAACGTCCGCAGTTAATTGAAATTGAAGGTACAGAAAAAACATGGCCTTGTGATTTAGCTTTATTGGCACTTGGTTTTACAGGCCCAGAAAGTACACTTGCAGATAAATTAGGAATTAATAAGGATGCGCGTTCTAATTACAAAGCAGCATACGGAAAATATCAAACGAATGTTCCAAATATATTTGCCGCTGGCGATATGCGTCGTGGACAATCTTTAATTGTTTGGGCCATTTCTGAAGGGAGAGAAGCTGCAAGACAAGTGGATATATATTTAATGGGTAAATCTAATTTACCTTCTAAAGATGTTACTGGCGATTTGGTTGCGATGTAACTTATAAAATAACATCATTTAAAAAGGCGAACTTAATAAGTTTGCCTTTTTTTATGTCTTGTTATAAAAACATAATTACATTTCAAACTCCGCTACCGCACGAACCCTTTCGTGTGGTTTCTGTAAAGCTAAACTACATATTTGTAAAAGTCTAAAATTTGCTTATTATAAAGATACCTTTTTTATATTTACAGTAAACCAATAAAGTATCTATGAGCAGAAATTATAAAATCATTATAAATTCGAACTACCACACGAAAGGATTCGTGCGGTAGCGGGGAATTATATTCAACCAATTTTTAGCTATATTTGAAAACAGGATTGAACTATAGATAATTTAACCTTGAAATTTTGAACTTACACACTTTTTAGGATAGTGTCTTTTTTATTTAGCATTCCGCATAAACTCTTCAGCTTTTTCAACCATGTTTTTGCTTCCACAAATAAAAGGTACACGTTGGTGTAACTCTGTAGGTTCAACATCCATAGTTCTAGTAAACCCATCACTAGATTTACCATTAGCCTGTTCTGCTAAAAAAGCCATTGGATTACATTCGTATAATAAACGTAATTTACCTTGTGGATTTTTCGAACTTTGCGGATATAAATAAATCCCCCCTTTTATCATATTTCTATGGAAATCAGATACTAAAGACCCTATATACCTTGATGTATAAGGTCTGTCATCTTGCTCTTGTTGGCAATATTTAATATAATTTTTTATACCCTGTGGAAAATGAATATAATTTCCTTCATTAACCGAATAAATATTCCCATCCTCTGGGAATTGCATATCTGGATGCGATAAATAAAACGAACCTATAGCTGGATTTAATGTAAACCCATTAACACCATCACCCGTAGTATACACTAACATCGTAGACGTTCCATAAACCACATATCCAGCCGCTACTTGCTGACTCCCTTTTTGTAAAAAATCTTCAAGTTGAACAGGCGTACCAATAGGCGTTACGCGTCTGTAAATTGAAAATATAGTTCCTACAGAAACATTTACATCTATATTAGAAGAACCATCTAGAGGGTCTATCAAAACCACATATTTATTCTGATGGTTTTCATCTTGACTATTAATGGCTACAAAATCATCCTCTTCCTCACTGGCAATACCACAAACAATATTTCTTTTAGTCATGGTTTGAATAAACTTTTCATTGGCATATACATCAAGTTTTTGCTGGTCTTCCCCTTGAATATTAGTGTCACCAGCAGCACCAATAATATCAACTAACCCCGCTTTATTCACCTCATGATTTACCACTTTTGCAGCCAATCGAATAGAATTTATAAGACTTGATAATTCCCCTGAAGAATATTTAAAAGAGGATTGATTTTCAATAATAAACTCTCCTAAAGTTTGCTTTTTATGAGCCATAAAGATGTATGTTTTGATTCTTGCAAATATCTATAAATTTTATCAAACTATAACGTTTTCGTAAAGTTTAAATTCTTCTATGTAATGAACTTTAAACTATATTTGAAATAATTAAAGAAAATTATGAATTTCACAATTAGAAATGCTCAAAAAGAGGATATGCCACAAGTGCTTCGTTTAATTAGAGAATTAGCTCTATTTGAAAAAGAACCTGATGCGGTTGAAGTTACTATAAAAGATTTAAAACGTGATGGCTTTGGCGAGTACCCTGCTTTTCATTGTTTTGTTGCAGAAGTAAATTCTAAAATTGAAGGTATTGCTTTAATATACAATCGTTACTCTACTTGGAAAGGTAAAATTATACACCTAGAAGATTTAATTGTTAGTAATGCTATGCGTGGGACTGGATTAGGAACTGCGCTTTTAGATCAAGTAGTTAAATACGCATACGATTTAGGCGTAAAACGCATTAACTGGGAAGTTTTAGATTGGAATGAAAATGCCATTGCCTTTTATGAAAAAAAGGGTGCAAATGTTATGCGAGATTGGGATGTAGTTCAGTTAAATGAAACAGGCATTAAAAATTATATAGCAAAATTATAATTTATATTAACATGCAAGTATTTAAGTTTGGTGGCGCTTCTATTAAAGATGCAAACGGTGTAAAAAATATAGCATCTGTTTTGCAAAAAACGGGCTATAAAAACACCTTGATTGTAGTTTCTGCAATGGGAAAAACAACAAATGCTTTAGAGGTTGTTATCAAAAACTATTTTGAAAATAAGGCTGAATTACAAAGTTCGCTTCAAGACGTAAAAAAATATCACAATCAAATATTACTCGACTTATTTGAAAACGTTAGTCATCAAGCTTTCAAAAAAGTTAAAGAGTTATTCGATGAATTAAACAGTTTTTTAAAAACTAATAAATCCCCTGATTATAACTTTGTTTATGACCAAACTATAGGTTATGGAGAACTTCTTTCAACACTAATAATTAGCGAATATTTAAACAATATTGGCTTAAAAAATAATTGGATAGACGTTAGAAATCATATTAAAACTGATAATTATTACAGGCGTGCCAATGTAAATTGGAAAGCAACTCAAGATCTCATCTCATCAAAATTCAATACCTCTGTTTTAAATATCACCCAAGGGTTTTTAGGGAGTGATAAAAATAATTTTACCACAACGCTTGGTAGAGAAGGTAGCGATTACACAGCAGCTATTTATGCTTACTGTTTAAATGCCACTAGTGTAACCATTTGGAAAGATGTTCCAGGGGTTTTAAATGCAGATCCCCGTTATTTTGAAAACCCACAATTATTAAATAAAATATCATATCGTGAGGCCATAGAATTAGCATTTTATGGCGCTTCAGTTATTCATCCAAAAACACTGCAACCTCTGCAAGGGAAAGAAATTCCACTATTTGTAAAATCTTTTTTAAATCCCGAAGCCACAGGAACTCAAATAGGAAAAAATGTAACTTTAGAACCTCTAATCCCCTGCTTTATAGTCAAAAAAAAACAAGTTTTAATTTCATTATCGTCACTTGATTTTTCGTATATCGTTGAAGAGAATATCGGTGAAATTTTCAGTCTTTTACATACCTATAAAATGAAAGTAGATGTGATTCAAAACTCTGCCATCAGTTTTTCTGTATGTGTTGATAATATTTATAATAACCTAGACAAACTATTACAACATTTAAAAGCAAAATTTAAAGTAACTTGCCATGAAAATGTCTCACTTTATACGATTCGGCACTATAACCAGTCGGCTATAAATGAAATTGAAACTGGTAAAATGGTATTGTTGAAACAATTAACACATGAAACTGTTCAAATAGTAACTAAATAGTTTATTTAGTACATTTACAACCATGGGCAAAACGGAAGACATCGGTTTAGTAAACGCAAAAGAAGTTGCAAAAGCTATTCAATTAGATAAGTATGGCTTTCTTGGTACTTTCATTGGTTGGGGGTTAATGAAAGTTCTTAAAATATCTACTCTAAATAAATTTTACAAACGTCATAAACATCTTGAAGGTGTAGATTTTCTGGATAGTATTCTGGAAGAATTTCAAATTAAATTTGAAATCCCAGAAGAAGATTTAAAACGTTTACCAAAAGATGGTGCCTATATAACCGTATCTAACCATCCGCTTGGTGGTATAGATGGTATTTTACTTTTAAAACTCATGTTAGAGCAACGCAGCGATTTTAAAATCATTGCCAATTTTCTGCTACATAGAATAGAACCTATGATACCTTATATTATGCCTGTAAACCCATTTGAAGACAGGAAAGACATAAAATCTAGTCTTGCAGGATTTAAAAACTCTATACTTCATTTAAGAGCAGGGCATCCCTTAGGTATTTTTCCTGCTGGAGAAGTATCAACGTATAGAGATGGTAAACTCGTAGTTGACAGACCTTGGGAAGAAGCTGCCATGAAACTAGTTAAAAAAGCTGAAGTCCCTGTAGTTCCCATTTATTTCCATGCTAAAAATAGCAGGTTATTTTATAAACTTTCTAAAATTAGCGATACGTTTAGAACCGCTAAATTACCATCAGAAGTACTAACACAAAAACGACGTACTATTAAGGTTAGAATTGGCAAACCTATTTCTGTTACTGATCAAAAAGAACATACTAGTCTTGATGATTTTTCAGAATTTTTAAGGCGGAAAACATATATGTTATCTCATGCTTTTGAGGACAAACCCAAAATATTAGAAAACTTATCATCTACCTTAAAAACGCCTAAAGCACCTAAAAACATTGTAACGCCAGTTGAAAATGGTTTAATGATAAAGGAAGTTGATACCCTTAGGGAGGGAGATGCTAGGCTATTACAAAGTAAAAATTATGAAGTGTTTTTGGCTCAAGCCAAAAATATGCCTAATATTCTTCGAGAAATAGGGCGTTTAAGAGAAATTACATTTAGAGAAGTTGGAGAAGGCACTAATGAAGCTATAGATTTAGACGAATTTGATGACTATTACCACCACATGTTTTTGTGGGATAATGAGAATAAAGTGCTTGCAGGTGCTTATAGAATGGGTTTAGGCTCTAAGATATTTTCGCAATTTGGTATTAATGGTTTTTATTTACAAGATTTATTTCGTTTTGAGCCAGAACTCTACAAAATGATGAGCGAATCCATTGAAATGGGTCGTGCTTTTATAATTAAAAGCTACCAACAAAAACCTATGCCTTTATTTTTACTTTGGAAAGGTATTGTGCACATTACGTTACGATACCCAGAACATAAATATTTAATTGGTGGCGTAAGTATTAGTAACCAGTTTTCAAACTTCTCAAAATCTCTGATGGTGGAGTTTATGAAATCCCATTACTACGACCCTTATATTGCACAATATGTGCATCCTAAAAAGGAGTTTAAAGTAAAATTAAAAGACGCCGACAAAGATTTTGTTTTTGATGAAGCTGAAGCCGATTTAAACAAGTTTGATAAGTTTATTGACGAAATCGAACCTGGAGCATTGCGCTTACCTGTGCTACTTAAAAAATACATTAAACAAAATGCCCGATTAGTAGCTTTTAATGTGGATCCTTTATTCAACAACTCGGTTGATGGTTTGATGTATATTAGGATTGCCGACTTACCTGAAAGCACCGTAAAACCTGTAATGGAAGAGTTTCAAGCGGAGTTGGAACGTAAATTAGAAAGTAAGATTGAATAAAACACATGTGTTCCAAACTAAAGTTTTAATTTGGGCGTTACCACAAGGGTTGGGCTTTATTCGCTGGTTTATATTTTAAATTATTGAACTCATGAATATGAATATTTCACTACTCGCTTCCTCCTATCGTCGCCGAGCTCAAACAAAGCGTTCAATCACTAACGCGAAAAAAAGACCAAACTTGAAGGATCTGAAAACGCTAAATAAACAAGATTATTAGTAATACCAAATAAACTTTAAAACTGTATAATCAACCTGACCTGAAAGCTTAAATTTCTTTATCACAATTAAGCGGAGCTTATCTGTACGGTGTAATAATGAACCTCTAAAATAGAGTGATTCAAAATTTTTCATAAAATGCTTTTACGGGAAAACCACAGCAATACTTTAACTTTTTAATGACGTGTGTAAAATTTTACAAAAAAGTTTGCTTTTTCCTATTTTTCTTTTTTTACATTTGAAGTGTTCAAAAGTAAAGTTTTGTTTAAGTCTTTACAAAATAATGTTTTTGAACAAACATGTTGCAACAAAATCAGCGCTGATTATTTTTTGTTCTCCCTTAAAACTAAATATTGACAAAAAAGGTTTAAATTTTAGACTGCTTAAATCATTACAAATAGGCTAAATTCATAGACTATAAATTTTAGACTGAAATAGACTGGTTAATATTTTGTTAAACCAAACGGTCATCATATTGTATTGACTGTTATAAAGATTTATAACTATGAAAATTTTAGATCAAATTAATGACACAACTTTAAAAGTAGCAAAAGGGTTTTTAGCAATTTTTGTGCTTAAAGTATTTCTTTTATGTGGAGTTTTAATTTTCCAATCTTGTGAAGTGGATTCTAACAAAGACTACGAAACTTCTCAAAAAGAAATTGCTATCGACAATTTTGAAAAGTTAGTTTCAAGTAATGCTTCAAATATAGAAGGCTATGTAAATAATGAAAGAGATTTATTTTTAGCAAGAAATAGTAATAAAGGAAAAAGTACTGAATTAGACTAAAGAAAAGCTAAAGCAACTGTAATTCCTTTAATTAATGGGTCTAAAGATCTGCTAACTAATTACGATATAAATGAAGAAGATTTAAACAATATCTTTGGTGACTCTAATGATCCAAGAATAGCTATTTTAGGTCTATTAACTTTAAGAATTGAAATGCTTTTAAAGCAAAATTCTAATATATCATTTACAGAGAGTAAAACCGTTAGCAATATATTTTTTAGTAGTGCGTATGCTCAGTCAACACTACAAGTAGTAGATTGTGCACTTATAGCAATGAGGCTCCCCGCTGGTTTAGTAATTGGTAGTGCAAAAAATTTAGGAACAAAAGCAATACTTAAAGCTGCTGGAAAATTAGCTGGAAGAGCTGTAGGATGGATAGGAATGGCTGTAGCAACTTATCAATTTATAAGATGCCTTGAAAATCTTCCAAGAGAGGATATGAGTACTTATTTTCCAGAAATAGCAATAGAGTTGGAGTTGACTCTTCTTCCTTGGGATGAAGGCGAGCCATTAAGTATTTAAAAATCAATAAAAACCTTTTTTTTAGTCAAAAACATTCCTTGTGGAAACTTTAGATTTAATATTAAACTATTTAGCTATAGCCTTATATGGTTACATTCTTTTTTTAATCTATGAAAAAATTAAAGTAGAGACTTCATCCAAACACAAAATTATTTATATTTTAACCTTTGTTCTTTTATTATTATTATTGACAAGAGCTTTTTTTTAGATTATCCTAAAAAATAAAAACTAATTACACAACTTGTAATAGCTAAAACTGTTCCAGTTTTAGCTATTACGCTTTTGTTTTAAACTAGAAAATACAAACTTCATTTCTGTTGCTATTTGCAAACTTCTTTTTCGATACGTTTCTGTTTGTTGTGGTGTTCCATCAGATTTTTTTGGGTCTTCGTAAGTTATTGCTATCCGCTCATCACATCCAAAAACCATAGGGCAACCTTTATCTGCTGAAGAACAAGTCATGATAGCTGCAAATTCTGAAGCAGGATTAAAATCGTCACTAAATTGTTTTGAAAACGCTATAATAGCAGGTTCGTTTTCTGAAAACTTAATACTGTAAACAGGATTATTTTCTTCAGACAATTTATTAATTTTAAAGCCTTGATTATTTAAAGTCTCTCCTACTTTTGGAAACATGGCCGTGGCTTCTGTTCCTCCAGAATAACAGGATACATTATTAATATTATAATACGCTGCCATAGTTTGTGCCCAAATTTGAGACAAGTGACTACGACGCGAATTATGTGTGCAAATGAAATTTAACCGAATGGATTTGTTTGTTTTAATCTTATCTTTTAAATAGTCTATTAAAGGCTCAAGTATAGCTTTTCTTTCTTCTGAAATCTCCGTTATTTCTAATGATTCTATAGTATTAGAAATGGTTTCAAACAACTTTGTATGATTCATATTATTTATTAATTAACAGCAACCCAAACTAGGGGAACAACAAGATTCTACATTCTCAACTATTTTTTCAGCAGCTTCAACAATTTTTTCAGGTATGCCACAAATTTCTTTAGCTTTACAGTCTGTTTTTTCGATGGCTAATTTAAGGATTAAGTTATCTCCATGTATTTCAAAATCATTAACAAATAGCTGTGCCGTATGGAAATTTGCATTACTATATTCAAATTTTACTTCTGATTCTAAATCAAAAGCTTTCATTTCTCCAACCTTTTTGAGAATTGCCAAAGCTTTGTAAGCGCTCATATAGTCCGTTTTTCCTTTTTCTAAAGGACTTTCCCATAATTGAATAATGGTTTCGTTCCATGAATCGGTTTGAGCTCCGCAATCTACGGAGTCTACAACAATATGCTTTACTTCAGTAATATGATAATTGGCACCTACCAATAAATTTGGTGCATATTCAAATAATAAAGATTTTTGTTTATTATTTTCTAGTACTTTAAAAAATTCTTGTGTCTTCATATTAATAATAGTTATTTCGATTGTGTGAAATCATTAAATCTTCGTTAAACACTAACAGCAATTTGTTTTTGTTTTATTAAAAAAGCTGTTTAGTTGGTTTTGAATATCTATCCAACGTTCAATATTTATGCAATAGCACATGCGCTTTCCTTCTACCTCCCCATTAAGTAAACCAATACTTTTAAGCTCTTTTAAATGTTGAGATATTGTAGCTTGTGCTAACCCAATTTCTTCAACCAAATCATTACAAATACATGCGTTTTGATTGCTTATATATTGCAAAATAGCTACACGAGCGGGATGCCCTAACACTTTAAAAAACTGTGCTAAATCATTTTGATTGTCTGTAAAAATTTGTGACTTAGTAATACCCATTATATAATTATATATTGCAATATTACGATGTTAAATTTGAATAAAAAAGTCAAAAGACTATACTTTTGACTTTTTTAAAATATATCTATTAAAACCAAGGTTTTTTACCTGCTTGATACGTATTATAAAACTCTTCATCAGATTTAGTTAAGTACATAATACCTTCGACTAAACCTATTACTGAAACAATCATCGTTGGAATGCCACATAAAAACCACCCTAAAACACCAACAGCAGCCATTATAGCACCTTCTTTGTTGTATCCTAAAATAAATTTATGAACACCAAGCCAGCCTAATAAAATAGCAAGTATTCCAGCTAATACTTTCTTATTTTCTCCAGAACTAAAAGTTTCTTTAGCACTTTCACTAAACTCTGAAGCCGTTTTTTTAGCATCACTAGCAAATTCCTTTGCTTTTTCTTTAGCATCTCCTGCTAGTTCCTTGGCATCGTCTGCTAGCTCGCTTGCTTTATCACTTACTTTATCGGCAGCTTTTTTTGCACCATCTTTAGCATCACCTAACATATCGTTTAGGTCATCACTTAAATTTTTGTCGTCAGCCATTTTAATATTTTTTTTGGTTATACTGTAAAATTAATAAAAAATAAATGGCTTTGTAATTATATGTCATTTAAGTTAACTTAATGTTGCACAAACAATTAAATTAATTATTTAAATAACATGATAACGCCACCAATAGCGGTAATAATTAAAATAAAACGCCTGTAATTTACATTTGAAATTAATTTTATAATGTATGCGCCTAAGAAAAATCCAATAATTACAGCAGGAATTAGCACTGAGTTTAAAATCAATGTTTGGGTAGTAACCGTTTTCCAAATAAAAATATGAAAGGGTAGTTTAAATATATTTATAATGAAAAACAACCAAGCTGCGGTTCCGATAAATTCATTTTTTGGAAACCGCATTGCAAGAAAATAAACATTAGAAATAGGACCAGCAAGGTTTCCAATCATAGTCATAAAACCAGTTAAAAACCCTATAACTATAGCAAAGAATTTGTTAGTTGGCACTTTATTAGATTTTCTGATTTCAGTATAAAACATGATACCAACAGAAACAATTATTATAATTGCCATTAATTTTTTAAATAGTGTTTCAGAAATATCATTCCCAATCCAAACTCCAACTAAAACACCAACAATCATCCAAGGGATTAACTTTTTAATAATTTGCCATTGAACATGTTTTATATAATAAGTAACTGCAAAAATATCAGCACAAATTAACAGTGGAAGCAAAATGCCTGTTGATGCTTTTTCGCCAAAAACGAAAGCAAGTATGATAACAATTATAATGCCTATTCCTTTTATACCAGCTTTAGATAAACCCAATAAAAAAACTGCAAAACCAATAGCTATCCATTGTATGGCAGTTAAATTGTAGGATTGAAGAATTTCTAAGTAAGTCAATATGTTCTATATAATAAAAGGCCAAATTACGGGAATTTTTTAAATTTTGAATAAAGATTCCCGATTTCTCGGGAATGACAATTTCAACTGAAATCTCTTAGCAAAAAAGGCGAAGAGAAATTTTTTATCATTTACAAAAATGCGGAATCTATAGGCTCCCAAAGTTCAATTTTATTGCCATCGTTATCCAAAATCCATCCGAATTTTCCATACTCGTACTCTTCAACTTCACCAACAATAGTAACCCCTTCCTCTTTTAAAACTTCAAGTAGTTTCTTTAGATTTTCAACACGATAGTTGAACATAAAATCTTTTTTTGAAGGCTCGTAATATTTTGTATCTTCTGGGAAAGGACTCTATTGTGTTGAACAATCTTTCCCTGCTGCATCTTTCCACCAAAAGGTGCAACCATAATCATCGCTATTAAAACCAAGATGTTTTTTATACCAATCTTTTGATGCTTTTGGGTCTTTAGTTTTAAAAAACAATCAACCAATTCCCGTTACTCGATTTTTCATATTGTAGGTGCTACAAGGTTATACATGCTGATCGATGAGTATGGCATTGCCATCGGGATCGTTCAAAACTATACTTGCTGGACCGGAGGTGTTTTCTTCGACCTCTTTTTCTAATTTTATATGATTATCCTTTAGGTGCTTTTGAATTGTTCTAACATCTTCAAAATCGCCCACTTTAGTAGCACTTTCATCCCAACCAGGGTTAAAGGTTAATATGTTTTGTTCAAACATACCCTGAAATAACCCGATGAGTGCGTTACCATTTTTCATGATAAGGTAATTGTTTTTAATATCTCCTGCGAATACACTAAACCCAAGCGTTTCGTAAAATTGCTTTGATGCATTAATATCTTTAACGTTTAAACTTACTGAAAAGGCTCCTAATTTCATGATTTAATTATTTTAAGGTTTTTATTTCTTTTTAATATTGGTTTCATAAATGTCTATCCATGCCTTCACAGATAACTGTGTACATAATTCTGCAATTAAGTCATACGGGATGTCTTCAATGTTTTTAAATCGGATACAACTTTTTCCCATATCTAATTTTCGCTTACTGTGTTTTGGGAATTCAGATACAAACCAATCATGAATTTTTGGTACGGCATAAATCCCACTATGATAAAGATTAATTGAACTTTTTTGAGAAGCAAAACTCATAAAAGGTAATGGTTCTTTTGGTGAGCAATGATAGCCGTCTGGATATATGGAATGTGGCACGTAATACCCAATCATACCATATTGAATACCTTCTTGAAACTCTTTTGGTAAATTTTCATTGATGATAGTACGTAGTTTTTTTAAAACCGGCTGACGCTCTTCTGGAACTTGACTAATATAGTCTTCTGGCGAGCTCGCTTTATATTGCATAAGAAGTTGGTTTTGAAAAGACTAAAGTTAATAAAATAAATCCATGCTAGTATAAGTGATTTTGAAATCATTAAAAATAGTACTGAAAACTAATGGAATTAAACGTTTTAATACTCCCTTATTTTATGGGGACTTTAACTAAAAAAACTTTGCTATAATTTTATCGACTATGGTTTGGGCTAGTTTTTCTTTACTCTCAATAGTCCAACCCGCTACATGAGGCGATAATAAAACATTTTCTGAATCTATTAAATATTGGAAAGCTTCTGGCAATTCTGACGAAAAAAGTGTTTCAAAAGATGCTTTTTCATATTCTAGAACATCTAATCCTGCGCCTAATATTTTTTCTGATTTTAATGCGGAAACTAAATCTGCTGTTACAACACTTTTTCCTCTTGCCGTATTAAAGAACCAAAACGATTTTTTAAATTGATTAATGAATTCTGAATTAATCATATTAAGCGTTAACGGTGTTTGTGGGGTGTGCAAACTCAATACATCAACCTTTTCTTGGAATTCTTTTAGCGTGACTTGTTTTGCGTTTTTATCGCCAACATTTTCTTTTATATCATAACAAAGTACCTCAACATCGAAACCGCGAAGTTTTTTTGCAAAGGCTTTTCCCATATTGCCGTAGCCTATAAGACCAACTGTTCTCCCGTCTAGTTCGATACCTCGATTATCTTCTCTTAACCATTTTCCAGACCGAACCTCAGCATCTGCTTTGTTGAGTTTATTAAAAAGTGAGAGTAGCATACCCAAAGTATGTTCGCCAACAGCGTTTCTATTTCCTTCTGGTGCTGAAATTAAATATACCCCTTTTTGTTTGGCATAATCGCAATCTATATTTTCTAATCCCGCGCCAACACGAGCTATAAATTTTAGATTTTTTGCGGCATCCAGAAATTGTTTGTCTATGGAGAAACGACTTCTTAAAACGATGCCATCATAATTATGAATTTTTGCTTCAATGGCTTCTTTTGAGGACTTGTAATCTTCATGATTTATGAAACCTAAATCGTTTAATTGACTGATTAGTAAGTTGTGATTGGTGTCGAGGTGGAGGATTTTCATGTTGTAAAATTACGGAGTTTTGATTTGAAAAGAAAGGGAGATTTATATTATACTGATTCCTTAGAATTGTAACGCAGAGATTTTTAACCCTTCCGTCTTTAATCCCGAAAATATCGGAATGAAATCCACCTTACCTTAAAACAAGGTAAGGAGTTGTTTCGTAGGTTGCTTGCGTTAGGGACTTGTAACGGAAAGCCCGACCATTGTGGTAACGCCCAACTTCTCGATACAATTTTGATAAAAAAAATCAAAATCACTCGAAATGACAATTATTTAAGCTTCCGGGTTTTTGTCTCTAAAATTTTTATAAACTTTGAAACCTAACATGATAAGCACGCCTAAAACGACAATACCAATGATGCCCCAAACCCAATTGATGGCACTTTGCAGAATAACTAGAAAAACGACTGCGAATAGTATGAATGTGGCACCCTCGTTCCAGATACGCATGTAACTTGATGTTTTTTTTACGACACCGTTTTGTAATTGATTAAAATATTGATGCGTTTTTAGGTGATAAATGAAGAGCAGCAATACGAATGCTAGTTTTACATGCATCCAAGGTTGTTGGAGCCAATACGGTTGTAATATGAGTAACCATACGGCGAATAGTGTTGCTAAAATGGCTGATGGCCATGTGATGATGTACCACAGGCGTTTTGCCATAAGTTTGAGCTGTTTGCCAAGGATTTCTTTGTCTGGTGATGGTTTATAAAAGGCTTCTATTTGATATACAAAAAGTCTTGGGATATAAAACAAACCGGCAAACCAAGTGATTACAAAAATAAGATGAAAGGCTTTTATGTATTGGTAATATTCCATAGTTTAAGTAATATGAGTTGCAAATTTACTTTCTGGCTTTAAGTTCTGAATAATTTCTCTATTTAGAAAATATGCTGTTACAATTGTTGCTAATATATCTGAAATAGGGAATGCTATCCAGACGCCTAATTCGCCATAAAATATTGGTAAAATAAAAATTAGTGGAATAAAGAAAAACCCTTGTCTTGTTAGTGTTAATATCAGGGCTTGTTTTGCTTTACCAATGGCCTGAAAATATGCTGCACCTATAAGCTGTAAGGCAATTATTGGGGTAGCAGCAAATACCCATCGCATGGCTGGAGGTGTTTGTGAAATTACTTTTGGGTTATCGGTAAAAAGCCTTGTTATCGCCTCAGGGAAAACCATTAATAAAATAAAAACTATGGTTGCTAAACCTGCTGCATATTTAATGGCTGTATAAATACTTTCTCTAACTCTTGCATATTTGAGAGCGCCATAATTAAATCCTGCAATGGGTAAGAACCCTTGCGTTATTCCATAAACGGGAAACAATGCGAACATAAGCATACGTCCAACAATAGCATAAGCTGTTACTGATGTTTCGCCACCTAAATTGAATAAAATATTATTCATAAATAAATAGGTTATACTAACTACAGCTTGTCTTGCAAGTGTAACAAAACCTAATGACCCTATCTCTAAAACAATAGGTTTATTAAGGCCAAAATGGTGTTTCTTTATTTTTAGTTCGGAGTTTTTGGATAAGAAAAACCAAAATATGAATGCAAAACAAAATACATAAGCCAATGTCGTTGCCCATGCGGCACCTGCCATTCCTAAATCTAAAACATTAATAAAAATATAGTCTAAAACGAGATTACCTACCGATGGAATCATCATAGCATACATGGCAAACTTTGGTTTTCCTTCTGCCCGAATCACCGTATTTCCCATCATGGAAAGTGCTAAAAAGGGCACACCATAAAGCACGATAATGTAATAGATTTTAGCGGGTTCTAAAATATTTCCCTTTCCTCCGAAAGCGGGAACAATAGCATCAACAAACCATAACCCTAAAATAACCATAGAGACTGTTAACACTAGAGTTAGTGTAATTTGGTTACCAAAGGTTTTTAGTGCTTTTTCAATAGTATTTGCGCCTAAAGCTCTCGATATTATTGAAGAACCACCAACACCTATAGACATGCCCAAAGCCGCTATAAAAAACGATACGGGCAAAACTACATTAATGGCGGCAATAGCTGTAGATCCTATCCATTGTCCTACAAAAATAGTGTCTATCAATATATTTAGAGACATTACTAAAATACCTATTGATGCGGGAATTGCTTGCTTAACTAGGAGTTTATTTATGGGAAGTGTGCCTAAATCTTGTGATGCTATTTTAGCCATTAAACGGTTAATGGATTTTTAACAGGAGACCATTCCACAGCGATATTAGCAACAACTTGAGCAAAATCTTCACGATCGTTTAAGCATGGAATCACCGTAAATTCTTTTCCGCCAACTTCATGGAAAATCTCTTCGCCTTCCATTGCAATCTCTTCTAAAGTTTCTAAACAATCACTTACAAATGCTGGTGTAACAATAGCCATTTTTTTGACTCCCGCTTTACCCATACGTTCTATAGTACGATCTGTATAAGGTTGCAACCATGGATCAAAACCCAGTCTAGATTGAAACGACGTGGAGTATGTACCATTTTTTAAACCTAATGTTTTAGCGACATTAACCGTGGTAATTTCACATTGGTGTCGGTAACAAAACTCGTGTTGTTCGCTTCCTTTTTTAAAGCAACATTTTCCATCCATTTTACAATTACCATTAGTCACATCACTTTTACGAATATGGCGTTCTGGAACACCATGATAACTAAAAAGTATATGCTCATAGTCTAAACCATCAAGGGTTTCTGCTATACTTTTAGAAAGTGCATTTATATAATCTTCTCGCTGATAAAAGGCTGGAGTTCGTGTTATTTTTAAATTCGGAAAATATTCGGCAACCAATTCGTCTACTTTAACATCAATTGTTTCGGTAGTTGCCATTGCAAATTGCGGGTATAGTGGAATGGTTTTTATTTCTGTACAACCTTTATCTACTAATTCTTGAAGCCCCTTTTTAATGGTCATACTTCCATATCGCATGGCTAGTGCTACAGGCATTTCTAGTTTTTCTTGTACTTTGTCTTGAAGCTTTTCAGATAATACTATAAGTGGAGACCCCTCTTTCCACCATATTTTTTTGTAGGCTGCGGCAGATTGTTTTGGTCTTGTATTTAATATAATACCTTTAACTAAAAGCGTTCTGGCCCAAAGTGGCACGTCTATAACGCGCTCGTCCATTAAAAACTCTCCTAAATATTTTTTGACATCTTTTGGTTCTGGGCTATCTGGTGAACCAAGATTTACTAATAAGATTCCTTTTTTCATAATGCAAAAATACGATAGAAATTTCAATCATAAAATCTAGTGAGAAATAATTACGAAACGGGTTACTTTGAAGACTCTTTCTCTTCAGCTCTTTGCTGATGATATAACTTAGGTCGCTCCTCAGTATAATCACAATCTTGAAAAATACCGCAAGACACATTAGTACGCGCTAACGATTTGCTAACAGTCATGTTTTTTGATAGAGCTTCTATTTCCGGAGTTAGGTATTTCATAATTTAACGGAGGTTTCTTTATAAATTAGTCTAAGCGACATCTCATAGCTTACATTTTCAAATGTTAACCCAAAGACATCACATATTTCTTAGGTGTTGTGCCATATTTCTTTTTAAAAGCAGCAATAAAATGACTAGATGTACTGTATCCAATCTTATGCCCTACTTCATTTACATTATCATTCCCAGCTTCTAAAAGTTTTCTAGCCACTTCCATTTTGTAATCAAATAAAAAACTAAACACAGAATCGCCATAAATTTGTTTAAAACCTTCTTTTAATTTTTTTAGGCTCAATCCTATTTCATCTGCTAATTCCTGTAAACTTGGTGGTTCTGCCATACGACCTATTATAATATCTTTTGCCTTTCTAATTTTTATCACATTAGTTTCGTCAACTAAAAATGGGCATTGCTCAATATCAGCATCTTCACTTCTGTTAAAATACAAACTTAACAACTCGTAAGCCTTTCCTTTAAAATATAGAGGTTTTATAGATTGGTTTAGATTATAATTAATTAACTGATTTAATACAATGGCCATTGAGGGCGATATAACACCATCTTTGTAATACTTTTTATCTTTATTATCTTCACTTAAAAATGTTATATAATCTGCTTCATGAGAAAAAAAACCATGAAATTTTTTAATAGATATTAAAACAGATACGATCCAAGAATGTGGATTGATCTCTAAATTTATTGGCAGATCGCGTTGTGGGTTATATAATAATAATGAATTCTCTTCAAGAATATTTAATCGATATCTACCTTCATTAAAAACAAATTGACTTGACCCTTTGATACAAAAATGAAATTGAATATAATCGCTATCTATTTCTTTTGCAATTGATTGCACAAGGTTATCTTCATTCTTATGCGCCAATACAAAAACACCATCATCCACTTTTGTTTCTTCAAAAGAACTTTTAGCGATACTTTTATTAGTATTTAATTCTTGATTCATATCTCTTTTATTTAGATTGGTTCTAAATTAAATGTTTAAAACCTGCGTAATTCAGTACAAAAATATGATATTTATCATGTATTACGAAAAAACGATGTTAAAAAACCAAAAACGACACTAAAAGTTCTTTGAGCGTTACTTTTTAACAAACCATCCATATATTTTTGCTACACATTTTCAGGTATAAGTATGCAAAAGTATAATATTAGTAAAAGTAGTTCCTTTTACGCCATTGGTTTAAGTTATAAAAAAGCCGATGCAGATATAAGAGGGCGTTTTAGTTTGGATGAAGAATCTAGGCTAGCATTGCTAAATCAAGCTAAAGAAAATGAAATAGAAAGCTTATTAATTACTTCTACCTGCAACAGAACCGAAATATACGGTTTTGCACAACACCCTTTTCAACTCATTCAATTACTTTGTGAAAACACTAGAGGCACAGTAGAAGAATTTCAAAAAGTGGCTTACGTTTTTAAAAACAAAGATGCCATATCTCATATGTTTCGTGTGGGTTCTGGTTTAGACAGCCAAATTCTTGGTGATTTTGAAATTATAAGCCAATTAAAAACAAGTGCTAAATTATCTCGAAAACACGGTTTACTGAATCATTTTACTGAGCGTTTAGTAAATGCTGTTATTCAAGCAAGTAAACGTATTAAAACGGAAACTGAAATTTCCTCAGGTGCTACCTCGGTATCCTTTGCGTCTGTGCAGTATATTTTTAATTCTGTAGAAAATGTTTCAAATAAGAATATTTTACTCTTCGGAACGGGGAAAATAGGAAGAAATACTTGTGAAAATTTAGTAAAACATACCAAAAACGAACATATTACACTTATTAACAGAACAAAAGATAAAGCAGAAAAAATTGCTGGAAAGTTCAATTTATTGGTAAAAGATTATGCCAATTTACAAGAAGAAATCACGGAGTCTGATATATTAATAGTAGCAACGGGTGCACAACGCCCAACTATAGATAAACATATCATTCAGACTGATAAACCACTTTTAATTTTAGACTTATCCATACCTAAAAATGTGGATGCCAATGTTGAGGAATTAGATAATGTATCCTTAGTTCATCTAGACTATTTATCTAAAATTACAGATCAAACTTTAGAGGCTCGTAAAGCTCATATTCCTTCCGCGGAAGCGATTATAGAAGACGTAAAAGCAGAATTTAATAGTTGGTTAGAAACCAGAAAGTTTGCCCCAACAATTAAAGCTTTAAAACATAAATTAGCTGATTTTGCAACTGCAGAATTAGATACACAACGTAAAAAAAATGCTGATTTTAACGAAGCGCAAGCAACATTAATTAGCAACAATATCATTCAAAAAATCACTAATCATTTTGCGCATCATTTAAAAGATGATGCCGTTTCTACAGATGATAGTCTGGAACTTATTAAAAAAGTATTTCAGTTAGAAGAACCTCAAAAAACAAATGTCTAAAACCATAAGAATTGGCACGCGCGATAGTGAATTAGCACTATGGCAAGCCAACATAGTAAAAAAATTACTCGAAGAAGCTGGTCATAAAACCGAACTCGTCCCCGTTAAATCTACGGGCGATTTAGTTTTAGACAAACCGCTTTATAAATTAGGCATAACCGGTATTTTTACTCGAACTTTAGATATCGCCATGTTAAATCATGACATTGATATTGCTGTACATTCTTTAAAAGATGTACCTACAGTTTTACCAAATGGCATTATTCAAGCAGCGGTTTTAAAACGTGGCAACGTTAACGACACTTTAGTTTTTAAGGACAATGAAGAGTTTTTAGGCGCTAAAGATGCCGTTATTGCAACCGGTAGTCTACGCAGAAGAGCACAATGGTTAAACCGTTTTCCAACCCATACTATTACAGATTTACGTGGCAACGTAAATTCGCGCTTGCAAAAACTGGAAGATAATGACTGGAACGGTGCTATTTTCGCAGCAGCCGGTATTGGCAGAATAGGTATAAGACCTGAAGAAGCCATAAATTTAGATTGGATGATTCCTGCTCCAGCACAAGGCGCTATTATGATTACCGCTTTAGACGAAGACGAGTTTGTAAAAAAAGCATGTGCTGAATTAAACCATGAGGAAACTGAAATTTGCACAACCATAGAGCGTGAGTTTCTAAATAAATTAGAAGGCGGTTGTACAGCTCCTATTGGAGCTTTAGCCTTTATTAAAGATGAGGAAATCAACTTTAAAGGCGTTTTATTAAGTCCTGATGGCACCAAAAGAATTGATGTAACGCGAGTTAAAAAATTAGGTGAACATAACGATATGGCGCAGTATTGTGCCGATTTTGTTATAGAACGTGGAGGCAAACGTTTGATGGATAAAATCAAAAATTCCACTAAAAAAACAAATGTGTATTCCACAAAGAGTTTTACCAAAGATCAACGTTTATTATTTCATGAAAAAGTGGTTGCAGAAAGCAGCGATTTTATCAAAATAAGCTTAAATCGTATCCACCCTCGATTCTTGAAAAATGAAATTCAGAATGTAGTGATTACCAGTAAAAATGCTGTTGAATCATTAACAACAAACTATTCAGCAATAGAATTACAATTTAAAAATATTTACTGCGTTGGGCGCAGAACCAAACGACTAGTTGAAAACAAAATAGGAAAAGTTAAGCATACTGAAAAGAATGCTAAAAAGCTTGCTGAGTATTTAGTAGATTTCATAGAAGGTACCGAAGTCACGTATTTTTGTAGCGATATTAGGTTAGATGCATTACCAACTATATTAGCTGAAAATCATATAAAAGTAAATGAAGTTGAAGCCTACCAAACTAAATATGATGGTGTAAAATTAAATGACTCTGTTGAAAGTGTTATGTTTTATAGTCCATCAACCGTTGAAAGTTTTGTGCGCAGTAATAAAGGAGAAGTCATTGCTTTTTGTATTGGTGAAACCACTGCAAAAGAAGCAAAAAAACACTTTGATGATGTTAGGGTAGCGAAAGTGCCAACTGTAGAAAGTGTCATTGAATTAGTGAACGAACATTATGTGTGATAGCTATTGGCTATTGGCGCACACTCATATGGAAACAAAATTAAAGTCAACAACTAAAGGCTAACCGCTAAAAACATGAGAGACTTTAGAACACTTGAAATTTGGAAAAACGGAATTGAACTTGTAAAACAAGTTTATCAAATTTCGAACAAATTTCCTTCCGAAGAAAAGTTCGGTTTAAAAAGTCAAATCATAAGAGCTGCCGTCTCAATACCTTCAAATATTGCAAAAGGTTGTAGTCGAAATAGTGAAGTTGAATTCAAACGTTTTTTGGAAATAGCAATAGGTTCGTTATTTGAAGTTGAAACACAACTCATAATAGCCCAAGAACTAAAGTTTATAAAAACAAAAAAACTAGAAAACATTTTTAGCTTAATCGAAAAAGAAGCAAAAATGATAAACAGTTTAATAAATAAAATCAAAAACAGCTGATAACCCCAAGCCAAAAGCTAAAGGCAAACAGCTAAAAGCCAGTTATGATTAAAAACGATTTATTTTTAAGAGCACTAAAAGGAGAAACCGTAAACCGTCCACCAGTATGGATGATGCGTCAAGCAGGACGCTACCTTCCAGAATTCATGGAAATTAAGGCTAAATACGATTTCTTTACGCGTTGCCAAACTCCAGAATTAGCAAGTGAAATTACCGTGCAACCTATTAGAAGATACGGAATGGATGCTGCGATTTTATTCTGTGATATTTTGGTTATTCCTCAAGCCATGAATATTGAGGTACAGATGAAACCTAATTTTGGTCCGTATTTACCAAACCCGGTTCGCTCTCAAAAAGATGTGGATAATGTTATCGTTCCAGACGTAAAAGAATCTTTAAGCTACGTATACGAAGCCATAAAAGCCACAAAAGAAAAACTTAATGATGAGATTCCATTAATAGGATTTGCGGGTTCACCGTGGACTATTTTATGCTATTGTGTGCAAGGTCAAGGCAGTAAAAACTTTGATAAAGCTAAAGAGTTTTGTTTTACTAACCCCATTGCTGCTCACCAATTATTGCAGAAAATAACCGATACAACCATTGCCTATCTTAAAGAGAAAGTAAAAGCCGGATGTAACGCGGTACAAGTATTCGATTCTTGGGGAGGCATGCTCTCTCCAGTCGATTATCAAGAATTCTCATGGCAATATATCCAACAAATTATAGACGCTTTAAAAGACGATGCTCCGGTAATTGCATTTGGTAAAGGCTGTTGGTTTGCATTGGGGGAAATGGCAAAATCTGGTGCTTCGGCTCTAGGTGTAGATTGGACGTGTTCTCCAAGAAACGCGCGCTATTTAACGGGTGGAAACATTACCCTACAAGGTAATTTCGACCCAACGCGCCTATTTTCTCCACCTGCAGAAATCAAAAAAATGGTGCACCAAATGATTAACGAATTTGGTAAAGACAAATACATCGTAAACCTTGGCCACGGTATATTACCCAACATCCCTTTAGATAATGCCAAGGCTTTTATTGATGCCGTTAAAGAATATAAAAGCCCCTCTTAATCTCCCCAAAGGGTAGACACTCTTACTCAGGATTTTGTAAGATAAATTATGGTTGAATAAAATTGAATCTTAAAATTTTCAATATTTGATGAATTTCAATATTTTAACGTAATCAATTCCCTCTCCTTTGGAGAGGGCTAGGGAGAAGCTTCTATGATTAAAAACATCATTTCAGGAATTAAAGCATACTTCGGCGCTTTCAGTTTAATTTCAAAATTAAAACTTTGGAAGTATTTTGCAGTTCCTATGCTAATTAGTTTCATAACAGCAATTGTTGTCTTTGGTTCAGCTTACGGATTATCAGATAACATTGGTGCTTTTATTTCCAAAATATGGGTTTGGGATTGGGGAGACGACACATTTTCTTCAATTAGTAATTTTATTGGTGGATTATTAGTATTAGTCATCGGGCTCATACTTTTTAAACACATCATAATGGCATTATCTGCGCCATTCATGAGCCCCGTTTCAGAAAAAATAGAAGTGCATTTTACTGGCAATCCTCCGCATTCACATAGAGACACCTCCTTTATGCAACAACTATCTAGAGGTATGCGTATTAATGGTCGAAACTTGTTGATGGAATTACTACTAACCATACCCATTTTACTTTTAAAGTTCATTCCAGTAGTCAATATATTTTCAACCATTTTGCTATTTATGGTGCAGGCATATTATGCAGGTTTTGGTAATATGGATTATACTTTAGAACGTCATTTTCAGTATAAAGAAAGCTTACAATTTGTCCGTAAACATCGTGGTTTAGCCATAGGTAACGGTATTGTTTTCATTCTATTTTTATTAATTCCAATAATAGGCGTAATTTTAGTGCTCCCTTTATCGGTTACAGCAGCTTCAACTAGAACAGTAGAGGCACTTCAACTTAAAAATAAACCTATACATGCGGCTTAATTTCGGCTCATATCATATTATACCAATTCATCCCAAAGATGGTTGGAACATGTGCAACTTTATTGTAGCTAATGAAGACCGATTAAAAAGCTATTTCCCATTAACATTAGAACAAAACTTAACCCCCGATTTATCAAATATTTTTGTCGCAAAAAAGGCTAAGAAATTTGAAGCTAAAGAAGAGTTTTTATTCACTTTAAAAAAAAATGAGTCCAGTAAATTGGTTGGTTTAGTGTATGTTAAAGAAGTAGATTGGGACAAAAAGCAAGGTGAATTTGCCTATTGTATAGATTACAATTTTGAGGGTAAAGGATTAATAACGGAAGCTATACAGCAATTATCAGATTATGCCTTTGACATATTGGGTTTAGAAACACTACAAATCATTTCGCATAAAAGTAATATTGGCAGTATTAAAGTGGCTGAAAATAATAATTTTACTTGGATTAAAACACTTAAAAATGAGTTTACACCTCCTGAAGGAAACGCACTAAACATGGAGCTTTATGAGTTGTATAACGAGATTGAGTAGTTACGTAACGGAGACCTGTCAGGTTTTAAAAACCTGACAGGTCTATAAAAAAAACAAAAGCATAGTTTGAATGGAAAAATTAGAAAAAGACCACTACTATCATATTTTTAATCGAGGAATTAATAGCAGTATTATTTTCCAGGGTGATGATAATATGTCTTATTTCTTAAAATTAACTGAAAAACATTTAACAAATAACGTTGATATCATTGCTTACTGCTTAATGAACAATCATTTTCATTTGGTTGTGAAAATCATTTCAGAAGAATCCTTAGCTACACAATCATTCTCAAACCTTTTTAATGCTTATGCTAAAGCATTTAACAAACAACAAAATAGAACTGGAACTCTTTTTGAAAGACCTTATAAGAGAATTAAAATTCAAAATGAAACATACTTAAAGAACTTGATTCTATATATTCATAAAAACCCTGAATTGCATAATGTTGTTAAAAACTTTAAAGATTATAAGTTTTCATCATATCACTCCTATGTAAATGAGGATTTAAAGTTACTTTCAGAGGAGAAAAAATATATTCTAAATTTGTTTGAAGATATTAACAACTTTAGATATGCACACAAATCAGACCTGTCAGGTTTTGAAAACCTGACAGGTCTTAATAATCAAAATAAACCAAAAACCATCAAAAACAAATTCTACCAATACATCCAAGATTTACAAGACCGTATTACGTCAAAACTTGAAGCCATCGACGTGAAAGCCAAATTCCAAGAAGACCTTTGGGAACGACCAGAAGGTGGCGGTGGACGAACCCGTGTGATTGAAAATGGAAACGTTTTTGAAAAAGGAGGTGTTAATATTTCTGGTGTTCACGGTAAATTACCAAAATCTATGCAAGCCTATTTTAAAGTAGGCGAAGTCGATTTTTTTGCCTGCGGTTTAAGCTTGGTATTGCACCCAAAAAACCCAATGGTGCCTACAGTTCATGCGAATTGGCGTTATTTTGAGATGTATGACAAAGACGGAAAAATTATAGATAGTTGGTTTGGAGGCGGACAAGATTTAACGCCTTATTACTTGTTTGAAGAAGATGCTATACACTTCCATAAAACCTGTAAAACAGCATGTGACAAACACAATTCTGAGTTTTATCCAACCTACAAAAAACGATGTGATGAGTATTTCTATAACGCACACAGAAATGAAGGCAGAGGTATAGGTGGTTTGTTTTTTGACTATTGTAAAGCATCCGATGGTATGACTATGGAAAATTGGTATAACTTTGTAACCGAAGTTGGTGATAGTTTCCTGGAAGCCTATGTGCCGATAGTTGAAAAACGGAAAGATTTACCATATACAGAAGCACAACGTAATTGGCAAGAAATTCGTCGTGGTCGTTATGTAGAATTCAATTTAGTGCATGATAAAGGCACGCTTTTCGGGCTAAAAACAAACGGCAGAATTGAAAGTATTTTAATGAGTTTGCCACCGCATGTACAATGGGTTTACGACCATCATCCGGAAGCTGGAAGTGATGAAGAAAAATTAATTGAGGTATTGAAAAATCCAATAGACTGGATGAACAAATAAACAAAAAACATTTTAACAATGTATCCACTTAGAAGAAACCGCAGATTAAGAACCAACGAAGCCATACGTTCCTTAGTTCGAGAAACCATAATTACACCAAACGATTTTTTAGTGCCTCTTTTTATCGTTGAAGGTAAAGGTATAAAGGATGAAATTCCGTCGATGCCCAATTACTTTCGTTATAGCTTAGATTTGTTGGAAGGCGAAGTAAAAGCGCTTTGGAAACTGGGTTTAAAATCGGTTTTACTTTTTGTAAAAGTCCCTGATAATTTAAAGGATAATAAAGGTACTGAAGCACTAAACCCAAACGGATTGATGCAACGCGCTATAAAAACGGTTAAAAATGTATGTCCAGACATGTTAGTGATGACGGATGTTGCTCTTGACCCCTATTCAGCTTACGGACATGATGGTATTATTGAAAACGGACAGATAATTAACGATGAAACGGCTGAGTTTTTAGCAGAAATGAGCATCTCTCACGCACAAGCTGGTGCAGATTTTGTTGCGCCTAGCGATATGATGGATGGTCGCATTCTTACTATTCGTGAAGCTTTAGAAGATGAAGGGTTTATTAACACAGGCATCATGAGTTATTCGGCTAAATATGCTTCTGCCTTTTATGGCCCTTTTAGAGATGCTTTGGATTCAGCTCCTGTAGATTTATTAGATATTCCAAAAGATAAAAAAACCTATCAAATGGATTACGCTAACCGTTTTGAAGCTATTCGGGAAACCGAAATGGATATTGATGAAGGCGCAGATATTGTCATGGTAAAACCAGGTTTATGCTATTTGGATATTGTACGCGAAATAAAAAATGAAGTAGATGTTCCTGTTGCGGTTTATCAGGTTTCTGGCGAATATGCCATGTTAAAAGCTGCTGCTGAAAAAGGGTGGTTAGACCATGATGCTGTTATGATGGAGCAGGTTACAGCAATGAAACGTGCTGGCGCAGATATTATAGCATCTTACTTTGCAAAGGATGTTGTTAAATTACTTTCGTAAATTAGCCGTTAACTAAAACCTATTTAATGAGCGCATTAATTCTTTGGGCAACTGTTTCTATTTTCTTTTCCTTTTTATGTTCAATACTCGAAGCTGTTTTATTGAGTATTACCCCAACCTTTATAAATGTTAAAAAACAAGAAGGAAAAGACTATGCTTTAACTCTTGAATCATTAAAAAAAGATGTTGATAAACCCTTAATTGCCATACTTACTTTAAACACTATAGCACATACTTTAGGCGCTATGATGGTAGGTATTGAAGCTGAAAGTTTGCCATATAAAATTGAACTTTTTGGTATAAATACCGTAGGTATAGTGTCTGCAATTATGACGTTCTTAATTCTTGTTGCTTCGGAAATTATTCCCAAAACTATTGGAGCAACCTACTGGAAAAAGTTAGCAAATTTCACATCAAAAGCACTAACTGTATTGATTTTTCCATTAAAATGGACAGGTATTTTATGGTCGCTTCAACTAACAACAAAACTTATAGGTGGGAAAGGTCACGGTAGTGTTTTAAGTCGTGAAGGGTTTTTAGTCATGGCAGATATGGCTCATGAAGAAGGTGTTTTTCAAGAAAACGAAAACACAATAATAAAAAATCTACTAAACTTTAAACTAATTTTGGCAAAAGACGTGATGACGCCAAGAACTGTTATGAAGACAGAAGATGAAGCTACTACTGTTGAGGACTTTTTCAAACGAAATTTAAACCTTCGCTTTTCTAGAATTCCTGTTTATACTAATGACTCCGATAACATCACTGGTCTTGTTCTAAAAGACGAAATCTTTAAGGAAATGGCTCTTGATAATAACAAGAAAAAATTATCTGAATTAAAGCGTAGTATTATTGTTGTAGATAGAAATCTACCTATTCCAACACTCTTCGAAAAATTAGTGGAAAGTAGAAATCATATGGCACTAGTAGTTGATGAATATGGTTCAGTAAGTGGCTTGGTAACTATGGAAGATGTTATTGAAACACTTTTAGGTTTAGAAATTATGGACGAGAGTGATAATGTTTCAGACCTTCAGCATCTTGCTAGAAAAAGCTGGGAAGTTAGAGCAAAAAAATTAGGTATTTTCGACGATAAAGATACGCCTTGACAATGGAAATTTGCATAATCAAAACGCCTCTAGGTTTTACTAAAATTATTGGTAATAACCTAGGTATTACCTCTGTAACCATTCTTAATTCTGAAGAAAAAGTAACCGATATTATCCCTATTGAATTAGAAGATTGTGTGATTCAACTAAACGAATATTTTGACGGATTACGAAAGCAATTCGATCTTAAATTAAATCCTCAAGGTACCGATTTTCAAAAGAGCGTTTGGAAAAAACTTGCACAAATCCCCTACGGAAAAACAATTTCCTACTTAGAACTTTCAAAACAATTAGGAGATGTAAAAGCAATTCGTGCTGTTGCTAATGCCAACGGGAAAAATCCATTGTGGATTATTGTGCCCTGTCATCGGGTTATTGGTAGCGATGGTGCTCTTACTGGTTACGCTGGAGGTTTGCATCGTAAAAAGTGGTTGCTAGAACATGAAAGCCCATATAAACAACAATCTCTTTTTCAATCTTAATTGCAAAGAATTTTCTTATCTTTAATTTCTACTTTAAACTAAAGAAATGAAATTCTTAAAAAAAGGCTTCAAATGGATAATAATCTTATTCGGGTTACTAATCATTGTATTATATATTACGGATACAGACTATCTTATTAAAGCGGTAAGAACCATATATCTTCAAGGTTATACCACAGCTTATTTAGAAGATTATAAGAAATTTGACAACCAAGTTATTGAAAATGGGACTCCTCAACCTTGGCCAAATCACAAAAACTATAATTCATTTAAAGAAACAAAAGGTTTAGATTCAATAAATCAAGCCAACGGAACTATTGCCTACGTTATTATAAAAAATGATAGTATTTGGTTTGAAAATTATTACGATGGTTTTGATGAAAACTCTCAATCCAATTCGTTTTCCATGGCTAAAAGTTATGTTTCAGGTCTTTTAGGAAAAGCCCTTATGGAAGGACACATAAAAAGCTTAGACCAACCTGTTAGTGATTTTTTACCAACACTTAATAAAGGTTTAGCGGCTAAAATGACTGTTGGCGACTTATCTAGTATGGCTTCTGGGACTAATTGGGACGAAAAATATTATTCTCCGCTATCCATTACAACACGAGCCTACTTTGATGATGACCTAGAAAAAGTAATGTTAGGGCTAAAAACTGTTGAGGAACCCGGAAAAAGCTTTAAATACTCTAGTGGCGATACCCAAATGTTGGCTATGGTAATTGAGAAAGCCACAGGAAAAAAATTGTATAATTATTTAACCGAAAGCTTCTGGAAACCTCTAAATTCTGAAAATCCAACACTTTGGCAAGTTGATAGTGAAACACACGATTTAGTTAAAGCCTATTGCTGTATTGCAAGTAATGCCAAAGATTTTGCCCGCTTTGGTAAACTTTATAAAGATTATGGAAAGTGGAATGGAAAACAGATTTTAGACTCTACTTTTGTAACAAAATCTTTAAAACCTGTTCATAGCGATGGCCCTATGTATGGCTATGGTTGGTGGTTAAAAACCATTGGTACGAAACACTTTTTTATGATGCGCGGGCATTTAGGGCAATACGTAATTGTTGAACCAAACGATAATGTAATTATTGTAAGATTAGGTCATTCTAAAGGGTCTAATAAAGAAGTTGGTAAATTTACAACAGATATTACCACGTATATTGAAGAAGCTTATAATATGTTAAATTATGATTAGCAAATTAGATCTTGAAAATATTTTATTTCTGGATATTGAAACCGTTCCTGAAACACAACATTTCTCTGATTTAGATGAAACCAAACAAGCGCTTTGGGAACATAAATCCAAATATCAACGTAAAGACGATTTTACGGCTGAAGAATTTTACGATCGTGCTGGTATTTGGGCTGAGTTTGGCAAAATAGTTTGTATTTCGGTGGGTTATTTTAATATTTTAAACGATTTACGAACGTTTAGAACCACGTCTTTTTATGGTAATGAAATTAAAATATTGAAAGACTTTAAAAACTTACTTATTTCGCATTATAGCCATACCAAACATTTACTTTGTGCCCATAATGGAAAGGAATTTGACTTTCCTTATATAGCACGACGCATGATAATTAATAATATTGAATTACCATATAAACTTAACTTATTTGGGAAAAAACCTTGGGAAGTTCCACATTTAGACACTTTAGAATTATGGAAGTTTGGTGATTATAAAACCTATACGTCTTTAAAACTATTGACTAATGTTTTAGGAATACCTTCGCCAAAAGATGATATTGATGGTAGCGAAGTGTATCGTGTCTATTACGAAGAAAATGAAATAGACCGAATTATTACGTATTGTGAAAAAGATACGATTGCAGTCGCTCAAATATTTCTGAGATTACGAGGTGATGCGCTTTTGACTTCGGACGAAATTATTCATATTTAGATGAAAGAAAATACTATTTTAGAAATTAAAAATTTATCTATATCCTTTGGGGATAATGAAGTTATTCATAACATTTCATATCAACTCAATAAAAACGAAATATTAGGGATTGTAGGTGAATCTGGTTCAGGAAAATCGGTGTCTTCTTTGGCTATTTTAGGTTTGCTTCCTAAGAAAATCTCAAAAATAAATAATGGTTCAATTCATTATAACGATCATGATTTAACCCAACTTTCTTCAAAAGCATTTCAAAAAATTAGAGGACATAAAATCGCCATGATTTTTCAAGAACCCATGAGCTCTTTAAATCCGTCTATGACTTGTGGAAAACAGGTTGAAGAAATATTATTACAACATTCTAGTTTATCAAATAAACAAGTTAAGGAGGAAACGGTATCACTTTTTGAAAAAGTAAAGCTTCCAAATCCAGAACGTGTGTTTAAAGCCCATCCTCATGAAATTTCTGGAGGGCAAAAACAACGGGTTATGATTGCTATGGCTATTGCCTGTAAGCCTAATATTCTAATTGCTGATGAACCCACAACTGCCTTAGATGTTACGGTACAAAAAGACATTATAAACCTGCTGAAAGATTTACAACTCGAAACAAAAATGAGTATTATATTCATTACTCATGATTTGGCTTTAATTTCCGAAATTGCAGATCGCGTTATTGTCATGTACAAGGGGGAAATTGTTGAACAGGGTTTAGTTAAAACCATTTTTAACAACCCGAAACATAATTATACAAAAGCCTTAATAAATTCGCGCCCCTCTTTAGATACACGATTAAAAACCTTACCAACCATACAAGATTATTTGAATGATTTGATTTCAAATGGCGTAGTTACCTCTAACGAACGTAAAAAAAACCATGAAAAATTATATAGTAACCCACCTATTTTAGAAGTTATTAATGTTAAAAAAGAATATATTACTAAATCTGGCTGGTTTACTAAACCACAGCATTTTAAAGCCGTAAATAATGTAAGCTTCAAACTATATGAAGGTGAAACACTAGGTCTGGTAGGTGAGTCTGGTTGTGGAAAATCAACTTTAGGTAATGCGATTCTTCAGCTTGACAAAGCAACATCTGGATCTATCTTATACCATGGTATTGATATTACTAAACTGTCAAAAACTGAAACTAGGGCGCTTAGAAAAGATGTTCAAATTATATTTCAAGATCCTTATTCATCATTAAACCCAAGAATACCAGTGGGTGAAGCCATAATGGAGCCCATGAAAGTTCATAAGCTCTATGCTTCAGACAAAGAAAGAAAAGAAAAAGTCATAGAAATTTTAAATCGAGTTGGTCTATCTGAAGATTATTTCAATAGATATCCGCATGAATTTTCTGGTGGACAACGCCAACGTATTGGTATAGCTAGAACTATTGCTTTGCAGCCTAAATTAATTGTTTGTGATGAATCGGTTTCAGCTCTAGATATCTCCGTTCAAGCACAAGTTTTAAATTTACTTAACGAACTGAAACGTGACTTTGGATTTACCTATATATTTATTTCTCACGACTTAGCAGTAGTAAAGTACATGTCTGATCAATTGTTGGTCATGAACCAAGGTAAAATTGAAGAATTAGATGATGCGGATATTATTTATAATAATCCGAAAAAAGAGTATACTAAAAAGCTAATCCATGCCATACCCAAAGGGTTATAGCATGAATAATTTTTTTGTTAAATAAACTAAGCTTTTTAAAAATTGCAAATTCTCTTTTAAAGTTTCTTTGAATTTGCTTTTGTCATTTGTAGGTAGTTCAGGTAGATTTGTTGCAATATTCATAAGTTTTAAAGTTTATGGTAGATTTGGGGAAATCTATAATTATTTGGTCTATTTGGGGACAACTAAGATAGTATACATTTTCAAAATACACGTTTAAAAACAAATAAAATCGACATAATACATTTTAATTTAACATTTAATCGAATTTTCTTATGTTTTTACTCATCTGTATTTTATCTAAATATCCATTTCCGGAATATCCCCTTCAACAATTAAGGTCCCTTCAGTAGCAATTTTAATTTCTTCTACAGATACTCCTGGGGCGCGTTCTAACAACTTAAAACCTTGCTTTGTAACTTCTATTACAGCCAAATTAGTTACTATTCTTTTTACACAACCAACGCCTGTTAAGGGTAAGCTACAGGTCTTTAATAATTTAGACGCTCCACGCTTGTTAGTATGCATCATGGCAACAATAATATTTTCTGCACTAGCCACTAAATCCATCGCGCCCCCCATACCTTTTACCATACGCCCAGGAATTTTCCAATTGGCTATATCTCCATTCTCTGCCACTTCCATAGCGCCTAAAATAGTTAAATCAACGTGCTTGCCTCTAATCATAGAAAAACTCATTGCTGAATCAAAAAAACTTGCTCCTGGTAAAGTAGTGATGGTTTGTTTTCCTGCGTTAATCACATCAGCATCTTCTTCACCTTCAAAAGGAAAAGGTCCCATACCTAAAACCCCATTTTCACTTTGAAATTCAACTTCTATATCATCTCTTACATAATTAGCCACAAGTGTAGGAATCCCAATCCCGAGATTTACATAAAACCCATCTTGTACTTCTTGTGCAATCCGTTTTGCTATACCGTTTTTGTCTAACATTTTTTAATCGATTTTGTCATTCCCGAGAAGGCGAGAATCTTTGTAATTGAAACTTAATTTCTTAATTACTACAAAGGCTACCTTAAGGTATGTCTTATTATTTTTATAACTTAAACCTACAAGGTTTTAAAAACCTCGCAGGTTCAATAATCAATACTATACTTTTGTTCTAACAGTGCGTTGCTCAATGCGTTTTTCAAAATGTTTACCTTGAAAAATACGTTGTATAAATATGCCTGGAATATGAATTTGGTTTGGATCCAATTCACCTAGCGGTACCATTTCTTCTACCTCAGCAACTGTTATTTTTGCTGCACCGCACATATTAGGGTTAAAGTTTCGTGCAGTTCCTTTAAAAAGTAAATTACCTGCTGCATCGCCTTTCCATGCTTTTACGAAAGCGAAATCTGCTTTAAAAGCATGTTCTAAAACATACATTTTTCCATCAAATTCTCGCGTTTCTTTACCATCTGCAACTTCAGTCCCATAACCTGCTGGTGTATAGATAGCAGGAAACCCAGCTTGAGCCGCTCTACAACGTTCTGCCAAGGTTCCTTGCGGAATCAATTCAACATCTAATTCACCTGAAAGCATTTGGCGTTCAAATTCGTCATTTTCGCCTACATAAGACGATATCATTTTCTTGATTTGTTTTTTTTGAAGTAGTAACCCCAAACCAAAATCATCAACACCGGCATTATTTGAAATACAGGTTAAACCATTTACCTCTAATTTTACTAATTCTGCAATGGCATTTTCAGGTATTCCACTAAGTCCGAATCCACCAAACATAAAAGTCATGTTATTAGAAACTCCTTTTAAAGCTTCTTGAACATCTGTTACTTTTTTATTAATCATTATTATTCAGTTTTTGCTTTATAAATTTACGAATAATTGAATGATATGTCTAAAATTTTAAAAAAGAAAAGAGGTCGTCTAAAAACAATTTAGGCGATCTTTTTATTTTTGGTCATTTAGGTTTTATTTTGACGCTCTTTGTTTTAATAGTAAATAATAATGTTGTTAAAATAGAGCAAAGCGATTTCTATATCGCCAAACTCACTT
>NZ_JAQWOO010000079.1 GCF_029245835.1 Algibacter sp.
TCACGATGTGCTTTAAAGTGAGCGATACAAGAAGCTTCACTATCAAAATTTGCTGTAAAACTGAAGATATTCATATGGTGGAATTTTTAGCTAATTTATGAATAAATTTTTAATTGTGATATATTACGGATATTCATTAAACGATTTTACTTTTTATAAAGATGTAGCAATTAATCTAGGACTTACCTACAATTTAAGTGTAGATTATATCTCTGGGCCTTTAGGAGGGCAATTTTTGGAAGTTTGGATTGATTGGGATAATAGTGGTACATTTGAAACATCCAATAGTAAAGGGGCTAATGAAAAAGTTTTAACAGATAATATCGATCTAAGTAGTGCGGGCTCACCTTCTGCTAGTATTACCCCTCCTGCATCGGCGGAACTCAATACCCTATTAAGGATGCGTGTTGTATCAGAATTTGGTGCAGAACCAAATCTATGTGGAGCTGGTACAGGCCAAAGAGCAGACGACTATGGGGTTTATGTAAAACCTGCATGTACAGATTTTCCAAATGCGGGTATCACAAACAATAGTGAATCAACCGTTGTAAGTTGTGAAACACCATTAATAAGTTTGACAGCTACCGGAGGTGATTACTATTTTTGGAGTAATAACCTTGGTAATAATGCATCGGTAGTCATAACAGAGCCTGGTACTTATAACGTTATTGTTATGTCGGAAAACGGTTGTTCAGACACTGAAACCATTACTATTGGCTATGAAAAAACAGCTGTAGTATGTGATGTTACAAGTTTGAATTCAAATGATTATTTTTATTGTGGTGTTACAAATGTTTCATTCAATACCATAAACAATGCTAGCAGTACCTATATTCCGGCAAATGCAAAAAATGATTTTATTTGTGAAAACACGACAACTTTAGAGTTGGGTACGGCTTACGATTTAGATGTTACTTACCAATCTAGAACAGATGGCAGTCAATATTTAGAAGTTTGGATAGATTGGGATAGCAGTGGGACTTTCGATACGTCCAATGCTAATTCTGTGAACGAACAAGTTTTATCTGATAATATTGATTTAAGTTCTGTAGGAACACCATCAGTAAGTATTTCGCCTCCTTCTACAGCAGTATTAAATACGGTATTAAGAATGCGCGTTGTCTCTGATTATACTCAATCACCAGTTAAATGTGGTAGTGGTTTTGTTCAACGAGCGGATGATTATGGGGTAATAGTTTCTAATGTGTTAAATATTGGTGACCTTACTGAGTCTAATTCTGCATTTAGAATTTTTCCAAATCCTGTTAAAGACCAATTAACTATTTCTTTAGAAAACAATGGCAGAATAGATGGGTATGAAGTTTATGATATTACTGGCAAAAAAGTGATGCTTACTTTAAAAACCGATAGTAACATAATTGATACTTCAGGGCTTCCTAGTGGACTCTATTTTCTTAAAGTAAAAACAGATACCTTAAATCTAATGAGTAAATTTATAAAGGATTAGAGGTTTTAAGTTAATTTTTTTTAAATGCTCTAAGTAAATATTTTTTTTGCTAATTAAATTTTAATTTCCTTTTTAACAGATAATTAAAAGTAACTTCAATATTCTTAGCTATTTTACTACGTACAATTTTAGGTATTTTAATATCAAAATCAGCAGCTTTAGTTTTAAAGCTTCCAGATATCGAAATAATATCTTTATTTTTCGAAATTAATATATCCAAATTATCAAATTGTATTGTTTTTCCATGAAAAGTCAATTCACCTTTAATCACAAAAGAAGATGCTTGAAGATTTAAGTTTGATAAATCAAAATCAATTATTTTTCCCTTAAAAGTAGCCTTTGGATAGGTGTCAGATTCTGCATAATTTTCATTAAAATGTTCTTCCATTAAAGCATTTTTAAATCGAAATCCTTTAACAAGAGCTAAGGCAGCAAATTCGCCATTATCAGAATTCAATATGGCCGTAACTATTTTATGTTCAGCTTTCACTTCTTCAAATGCAGGAACAGAAGCCTCAAAATTTATGTTGCCAGTTTTTGTAATGTACTTGTTTTGAGAAACTAAGCTGCAACTAAAACAAAGCAAAAAATAAATAATCAAATTCTTCATTGTGAATTTTTAGCTTTTTTATTTAGTTTTCTAATAGACCATCGTCTTTCCATTGTTGAATATCATCCCTTAATGATTGTGTCATTAGTCCATTTTGTGGCATTGGGTTTGAGGCATTATTGATACGGCTAATGATATTATCAATACCATTTCTTACTTGTGTGTATGTCGTATAAGATGTTGGAGCACCGTTGGCTGTAGGGTTCCCATGGCAATTTGTACAATTGTTTGAAATAATTGCTCTAACTGTATTATTATAAGTTACTGCTGAATTTTGGTTTTCTTCTTCCTGTTCTTGAACATCATCGCTACTATCACTAGAGCAATTAAATACTAATAAGGCTAGTAGCAAATAAACAAATTTTCTCAATGTCAATCTTTTCATAGTTAAAAGTTTTTTATTATAAATTATTAAAAAGTTCTGCTTAAATTAAATCCAAAATAAATATTACCGTCTGACCAATCTCCATTACCCTGCCCAAGAAAGCCATTGGTATTCATCGCTTGAGCGTTTGAAAAATGCATCTGGAAAACGTGCCCTCCTGTTTCTAAATCAAAACCTACAGATAGCGGATTTCTAAATAGTGAATTATCGGCTCTATTTAGATGTATGCCATAATCTGCGTTAATAGACCAGCGTTTACCCAATTTATAACGACCGCCTAGGCCTAAGGCAAACTGAGAGTTGTCTTGCTCATCAATTAAGACATAATTATCATGAAAAAAAGTTGGCGCTAGTTGAAGAGATAAATCTTGATTTATTTTACGAGATATTAAAAATTGCATGGTATACCCCAGTCGGTGCTTAAATTCTAAAAGGGGTAAATTGTTTTTGTCTAACGCTGTATTTATTAAAACAGCATTAAATCCTACAATGGTAAACGGAAAACCATTATGTTGCTGTTGTATTAATCTGTACTTTGCTGTTATATCGTATACTTTTAAAAACGAACTTCTAGATACACCTAAATTTATGGCGTCTGTAATTCCATAAACAAAGTTTAATCGTGTTACAGCATTGTCAAGCCCAAAAAATGTATCTATTCCATTTTTTATAGAACCAAATCTGTGAGACACTATAAAATTTAACTCTTTCTTTGCTACTAGTTTAGTAGATTCAAAATTTACAATCTTAAGACCCTTAAAAACAGCATTAACATTTTCTATATTGTTGGAATTTTTATCAATCTCATCAAGTAAGTCATCTTGAGAAAATGTAAATACAGGAGTTAATAAAAGTATGGCTAAAATAATTTTCATTGGTTAATTGTTAGGCTTCAAAATATAAGTTCTTAATTTTTCTTAGACGTTTAATTAAATTGTTTCAATATTACACACTGATCTAGTTTAATTTCATTCAACAAATCATCATAACCAATAAGTCGCCCTCTTATCAATATCCGGTCTTCTGCTAAGTTAGATAAATCATGAGGTTTTTCTAGTTTACAAAATATATTATCATTTAAAACTAAATACTGTTTATTAACTTCTGATATTACACCAGAAACATCTATTGTTTTGTTTAGGTATTTTATTTCTGAATTAGAAGGGTTTTTAGCGAATTGCTGGAATAAAGATTGTGATGAAACTACAAATTCAGGTGTTTCAGTTTCTATATTTCTGTGCGCTTGATATAAATAATTATACGCCGTTATTACAACCAGCATCAATAATATTAAAAGCGTTAGGTATTTGCGCATTATTTTTTTTAGTAATCTCTGTTAAGTTAATTAAAACTCACAAAACTCACAAAACTTATATTTCTATTTTAGCATTTTGAGACTTTAGTTGTTCTATATGCTCTTCAATTTTAAAATCTGAAGCATTAAAGCGAGAAGTACGTTTTCTAGATTGCTCTTGTCTAGCAATACTTCTTGCAAAACGCCTAACACTTTGTTCTGTATCTAAAATTAAACCAGGCACAGGGACGTTTTTACCATGCTCATCCTTAGCAACCATTGTGAAATATGATGAATTACAATGCTTTACTTTACCCGTTTGTATGTTTTCAGATTCTACACGTAAGCCAATAACCATAGAAGTTTTTCCGGTGTAATTTACCGAAGCTTTAAGCGTCACTAATTCACCAACTTCAATAGGATTTAAAAAATCAACTTTATTAACAGATGCCGTTACGCAATAATGCCTTGAATGCTTAGAAGCGCAAGCAAATGCTATTTGGTCCATTAAATTTAAAATATGCCCACCATGTATTTTGCCACTAAAATTAGAGTGTGACGGAAGCATTAATTGTGTGATTATTACTTTTGATTCGTTGGCGTGTTTAAACATATTTAATTTTTTTCTTCTTCAACTTTAGTTATAAAATAATTAGTATCTCCAAGCCAAAATAGTGTTTTGTACCGCTCGAAATAATGAAGTTTTACAAATTTCCCTTGCAATCTATTAAGGTCTTCAATAGCTTTCTTCTCTTTGTCTTCAACAGAAAATATAAACGTTTGAGCCTCAGAAACACCTTGACTTATTTCACCTTCCCAAGTTTTAAATAAAACACCTTTATTGCTAAACTTTACGAGTTTACCTGCTCTTACACCCTCGCTGTAATGCACAAAATAAATGAAGCTAAAAAAGCCTGAGATTATTAAGAGAATAATTATAAAAAATTTAATTAAGAATTTCATAAAATGATGTGTCTAATTATCGTCTTCTTCGGCACGTTTAATAATAGCCTCAGGGAGTGATTTTTTAGCTTTGGCTCCCATTTTTTTGATTTTCTCAACACGACTTATTAAGTTTCCGCTTCCGCTTACTAATTTATTCATAGCAGCAGAATAATCGTTTTTAGCGGCGTCAATCTTTTTGCCAACGCCTGTTAAATCGCTAACTAAACCTTCAAATTTATCATAAAGTCCTCCCGCTTGTCGTGCAATTTCAATAGCATTACGTTGTTGCTTTTCATTATTCCACATACTATCAATAGTACGAAGGGTTGCTAATAAAGTAGATGGTGTAACGATAACAATATTTTTTTCAAAAGCTTTATTATAAATCGCATTATCTTCATTTACAATAACTGCAAAAGCAGGTTCTATTGGAATGAACATTAATACAAAATCGGGTGACTCAATATCATATAAATCTTGATAGTTTTTCTCTGAAAGTTGATCTACATGTCTTCTGATAGAATTAACATGGGCTTTTAAAAATTGAGGTTTATCGTCGTCTTCAGCGTTTACCAAACGTTCGTAATCTGTTAAAGAAACCTTAGAATCTATAATCATTTTTTTGCCATCTGGGAGATGTAAAACAACATCTGGCAATACACGTGAGCCGCTATTTAATGTAAAACTTTGCTGCACAAAATATTCCCTGTCTTTCTCTAAGCCAGATTTTTCTAAAACACGTTCTAAAACTAATTCGCCCCAATTCCCTTGCATTTTACTATCACCTTTTAAGGCTCTGGTTAAATTGGTGGCTTCTTTAGTCATTTGTTGGTTTAGGTCTTTTAAACCCAATAATTGCTCTTTTAAAGCCGAATGCATACTGATGCTTTCCTTCTGGGTTAAATCTACTTTTTCCTCAAATGTTTTAATTTTTTCTTGAAGTGGATTTAAAATATTTTTAATATTTTCTTTATTCTGAAGTGTAAATTTTTCAGACTTTTCATCTAGAATTTTAGTAGCTAAAAGTTCAAAATCTTTACGTAGTTGTTCTTGACGTTCTTCTATTTCAGCATCACGTTTTAGGTTTTGCTCTTGTAGGTTTTCGTATTCTGAATTTTTTCTAGCTAATTCTGTATTTAAAAATTCTTTTTCTCTTCGGATTTCTTCCCGATCTGTTTCAATTTTAGCTGAATTTTGCTTTAAATCTTCAATAGTTAATTGCATTTGATTTTGGCGTTCTTCAAGTGTGCTTTGTTCACTTTTACTTTTAAGTTTTGTAAAAAGCATGCCTAAATAGCTGCCAATAGCTGCCGAAATTAAAATGGATATGATAAGAATAAGACTGTCGTTCATTTAGAGAATAAATATAACCAAAGATAATTTTTTTAAAAATAAGACAGAAGCTTCAAGGTTATTGTTTTTAGGTTTTGATTCTATTTTTATAAATTCTTATTTTTTTACTCTAAAACTCCCCGTTTTATCATCAAAAGCTATTAAATCCTTAGGGAATAAAGTTTTAAAAGTGCCTTTAGAAATCAAATTACAGGGTTCGTCTGAAACGACTTCGGTATCTGTCATCACAATTAAATTATCACATAATTGTATTGCTAAATCTATTTCATGAGAGGAAAACAAAATAGTTTTATTGGTTTCCCTAGCCAGTTTCTGAAGCAATTTTAAAATGTATGCTTTATGATACATATCTAAATGCGTGGTGGGTTCATCCAGAATAATCAAATCGGTATCTTGAGCTAAAGCACGGGCAATCATTACTTTTTGTAATTGCCCATCACTTAATTCAAAACATTTTTTATGTTTTAAGTCAGTAATATTAGTTTGTTCAAGAGCTGTATTGACTATATCGATATCTTTTTTAGATAAATTACCCACCCAATTTGTATAAGGTTGCCTTCCTAAAGCCACAAGCTCTATAACAGATAAGTTTCTTGAAGCTAAAGGCTCGGTTAAAACCAAACTCATTGCCTTGGCTAAATCAATTGACGCGTATTTTAACAAATCAGTGTTATTGATTAAAATGTGTCCACTAATTGGGTTTTGTACATTAGTAAGCGTTCTTAAAAGGGTAGATTTACCAATACCATTTGCCCCAATTAAACCAATAAGGGTTCCTTTTTTTAATTCGATATTAATGTTTGAAGCAACTACGGTTTTTTCGTTTTTCGATGCATATCCAATTGATAAATCTTTGGTTTTTAAAATGATATGTTGGTTTTTTTTTGCCACTTTAATTTAATTGATGGTTTTTAGGAATACAAACACCCCTAAAGTCCCCTCAAGGGGATATATTACTCTTACGTGATTACTCAATATTATAACTCACTTTTTAATTTTTATATATGTTCTTCCGTCACCTGTAAATTTATTTAAAACACCATTTTTCGTTTTCTAACTAATAGCCAAATTACAACAGGAGCACCAACTAATGAAGTTATTGCATTAATAGGCAAAGTGAAATCGCTATTCGGGAGTTGAGCAATACTGTCGCAAATTAGCATCACAATAGCTCCAAATAAAAAGACTGCGGGTAATAAAACTTTATGATTTGAAGTGTTAAATACTTGTCGAGTCAAATGTGGAATCGCCAAACCAATAAAGGCAATTGGACCAGTAAAAGCAGTAATAGTACCTGCCAATAAGCTAGTCGCTATAATTATTACTAATCGACTCTGTTTTATGTTTAAGCCTAAACTTTTAGCGTAATTTTCTCCTAAAAGTAAGGTGTTTAAAGATTTGATTGCCGCAATACCGAGAATAATACCTAAAGTATAAATTAAAAATAAAATGCCAAGATCTTCCCACGATAAATTGCCTAAACTACCAAAGCCCCAAAAAATGTATTGTTGCAATTGTTCTGCAGAACCGAAATAAGAAAGCACGCTAACAATGGCAGCGGTAATACTAGCAAACATGAGCCCAATGATAAGGATTGCCATAGTATCGCGAACTTTTAAAGACACCATAAGAACTGCTAATAAAACTAAGAAACTACCTAGACTAGCCGCAATAACAATGCCCCATTTAGAAATTAGTAAAGACGCTAAAATGCCTCCAAAAAAAATAGATCCTAATAGGACTAAAGCGACTCCCAAACTTGCTCCAGAGCTAATACCTAAAACAAAAGGACCAGCCAATGGATTTCTAAATAAGGTTTGCATTAATAAACCAGAAATGCCTAAACCAGAACCAACAATGATGGCTGTAAATGCTTTTGGTAATCGGTAATTTTGAATAATGTGCTGCCAAGGCTCTTGCTTCGTAGGATTACCAATAAGTCCGTTAAAAATATCTGTTAAAGGAATGGAAATTGAACCCAAACTTATATTCATAAAAAAACAAGCTATCAAAATAACTATCAATATTAAAAATGGTATTTGATATGTTTTTTTATTTTGCAATTATTTCAGAGGTTTAAAGAAGTAAAGTTCGTAATTTTCTAGTAGTTCTGGATGGCAAATTTTAGTAATATCTTTTAGTACTAAATCGGGTCTTGTCATGCCTAGTTCATAATACAAAACACCGCCAGTTGCACCAGTAGTGTTTGTAAATGTGTAAATGCGTTTATTTTGAAAGGCGTTAAACATGGCGTGATTTTCATTACCATTTTTTAAAGTCTCAAGACTTGCATAATTTGAAGGACTCAACCATATATCTGCTTCTTTAGCTTTCACATAAACGGATTCAAAGTTTAACTTCAAACTACCAGAACCTTTTGTGTTACTCCATAAATAATTTACGTTGGCATCTTTTAAAAGTTGCGCTTCCGTACTCGTTCCATTTGGTAAATACCAAATGTCACTATGCATGGCGCCACTCATAACTTTTGGCTGTGTTTTCGCAGTTTTTGCCAATTTTTTCACCTCTAAATAGTCTTTTTCAATTTTATTAAAAATGGCATCTGCTTTTTGTTCTTTACCATATAATACGCCAAAAAATTTAATCCATTCTGCTTTAGCTAGAGGAGAATCTTCAACCCAATCCCCATTAAATATTACTGGGATTCCTGAATTTTTAATTGTTTCTAAAGAGCGGTTTCCGCCATCTATTCCAAAAGCTATCACAAGGTCTGGATTAAGCTCTAAAAGCACTTCGGTGTTTAATCCTTCATTCTTACCAAGTTCTCTAATATGTCCGTTTTCAATTTGCTGTCTTACACTTTCAGAAGAAATATATTCAGTTCCGGGAAACCCAACCAATGTATGTTCAACACCTAATAACTCCAAAGCGGGAATATGGGTTGTTGATGTTACTACTACTTTTTTAATTGAATCTTTAAGAATGCCGTCGTATTCATTTTTTGAAAAAGTGGTTTTCGAAGCCTTTATTTCGTCTGTAAAAACATAGCTATATCTTTTTTCAGATTCTGGCCAAGGATTTATTATTTCTAGCACTTTATGTGTTCCAAAATCTTTGACAGAAAACCCTTTTGCATATTTAAGATTAATATATGCACTATCAACAGGTTCTTTTAATTGCTTTTTGGTTTCGTTTTTACAATTCAATAAAACGATTGAAATGAGAATAAGAAAATTTTTATGCTTCATAAATGTAATGTGACATTTGTAACGCTGATTTATTTAATAGATATTTATTTTTGAAAAAAAATAAGACCATGCGAGACGGCTCAAATTTAACAATATATATAGTAGGTGGAGTTATAATAGCTCATTTTCTTATAGGGTTTATTTATCTCATTTATAAAATGAATAAGAAAAAGTAGATTTTTTAATCATCATCTATTTTAAAAAAGTACTTTTACATCGAAATTTGGTTTCGATTTGTAATCATACAAATCGGATTAAAAGGGAATCTGGTGAGAAACCAGAACTGTTCCCGCAACTGTGAGCTATAAAGCTTCATGTTCAACTTCAATGTCACTGAAGATTATTCTTTGGGAAGACCAACATGAAGACGCAAGTCAGGAGACCTGCCATTTTCAAAACAAAATAAGTTAAACTTTCGGGATAAAAGTTTGCGTATGGTTAACACCTTACCATTCCGAGTAATTAGTCATTTAAATGAAAAAAACACATGTTTTTGGAGTCCTATGTTTAGGGTTCTCATTAGTTGGTTTTGCGCAACAGCAAATCGATTCAACAAAAGTAGAGCAACTAGATGAAGTTGTAATTTCAGATTCACGATTTAAATTAAAACGTGAAAATTCTGGTAAAACGGTTATTAAAATTTCAAACCAAGAGCTTGTACAAAATTCTGGTAGAACATTGTCTGAGATTATTAATACGAAATCTGGAATAACTATTAATGGCGCTTACGGTCAAGCCGGAAGTGTTTTAAGTACGTATGTTCGTGGCGGACAAAACAGGCAAGTTTTAGTTTTAATTGATGGCATTGCGGTTAATGATCCGTCTCAAATTGAAAATAATTTTGATTTGAATTTATTGTCTTTAGACCAAATTGAATCTGTTGAAATATTAAAGGGCGCTTCCAGTGCACTATATGGAAATAGGGCATCTACCGCTGTTATTAATATTACTTCTAAAACAACTTCTAAAGAAAAAATAAAAGCTCAATTTTCTACATTTTTAGGAACTAATAATGCTCAAAATGAATCAAATACAAGTGTTGCTGATTTTACAAATTCTATAGCCGTTAATGGTGCACTAAAAGATTTTAATTATCAAGTAAACTTTAGCAATAAATTTACAGATGGTTTATCCTCAGTACGAGCAACAGATGGGGAACCAGAAAATGATAGTGATGAGTTTTCTAAATACTCAGGCCTAGTTAAATTAGGTTATAAGTTTAGCAATACATTTAATTTTTCAGCTTATGCTAATTTAGATAACTACAAAACAGGTTATGATGATAGTTTTTTCCTAAATAATGCAAATTTTTTATCAAGAAACAAGCAATATCGATTTGGAATATCTTCTGAATATATGTACAAGAATGGGAGTGTTACTTTAAATGCTGCTATAAATAATATTGAACGTGAATTTGAGTCTCTTTTTCCTGGAAAGTTTGATGCACGTTCTCAGGTTATAGATGTGTTTAATAAATATACTATTAATGATAAGTTTTATACCATTTTAGGGCTTAATTATGTAAAATCTGAAATGAATAACACAGACGATTTTACAAATATTGAAGCTAATACTGCCAATGATGAAAATATAGACCCTTATTTAAATGTAACGTATCTAACAGACTTTGGATTAAATATAAATTCGGGTGTACGTTTAAATAATCATAGCGAATATGGTAGTCATTTTGTTTATAATATTAACCCAAGTTATTCGTATAAGATAGATAACAATATTTTTAAACTCTTAAGTTCTTATAGTACAGCATTCATAACTCCATCTTTATATCAATTGTTTGTTCCTGCTTATGGAAACACGAACTTAAAACCACAAGAGGATACTACTATTGAAGCTGGTTTTGAGGTGATAATTTTAAATAAAAAGTTGCGTTTTAGTGCTTTGTATTTTAATAGAGAACAAACTAATTTTATAGATTTTGTGACTTTAGATTTTACGACTTTTGAAAGTGAATATCAGAATGTGGAAGACACTTTTAAAGTAAATGGGGTAGAAGTTGAATTAAGTTTTACGCCTATTAAATCTATTGTTCTAAATGCAAACTACACGTTTACAGAAAGGCAGGATGATGTTATTTTACGTGTACCTAAGCAAAAAGTAAATGCAAATTTAGGGTATCAACTATGCGACAAAACATTTATGAGTTTAGATTACCAATATACAGGGAAACGAACTGCCGCTGCATTTGAACCAGATTTTATAAACAGAAGGACTCTGGAGTCTTATAGCTTATTAAATTTTAATATGAATCATAAAATATTGAATAACAAGCTGCAATTATTTGCAGGAATTAGTAATATTTTAGATGAGGATTATGAGGAAGTTTATCGTTTTTCTACACGAGGTAGAAACTACCGAGTAGGAATGTTATTGAACCTGTAGTGATTACTAAGAATGAGTGCTAAGTTTAAAAGATTAGCACTCATTTTTATTATGAAATTCAATTATTTTATTTCTAATAAATCTTCTGGTATTTCCTTATCCGAATACATACCTAATTGAGGTGGAATATAATCTTTACTATGACTCGTAATTTTAATGGAGTTCGTTTTTTGGTTTATTGAGCGTGGTATAATTCCATTGATATCACTAATTGCAGCTGCAAGTAGGGGTTCGTTTTCGTTGCCTAAAATGCCATAATTATTAAGATCTTCTCTTAAAGTAATATCAGGGTCTAATCCATCAAAATAATCTGTAACGCCATCAGAATTTACAGATTTGTATATTAAAGGTAACATGGCATAAGTATGAGCTGGGTTAGCGCCTTGTCTTCCAAAGTTTGGGGAGTCATAAACAATTCTTGATGCTTGGTATTTTCCAGTAGTATTTGTGCCAATTTGTACAACATTAATATATGGGCGCAATGAGTTTATAACTAATTCACTAGCAGAAGCACTTCTAGCAGTTGTTAAGATGTAAACTTTTGTTAAGCCCAAGCTATTTATTGGTGAATCATTTAAGCTACTTGGGAATCTATTTATTAATAATTCTGGGTCTCTTTGTTCAAAGACTGCTTGAAATTCTGAATTCCATTCTTCAGTACTGAGAATTTCTCCTGTAAACTGCCCAGTGATTAATGCTGCTAATAATATGGCGCTATTAACAGAGCCTCCTGAGTTGTATCGTAAATCTAGAATAAGCTCATCAATATTCGAATTTGTAAAATCACCGAATACGCTATTTAATTGAGCGTTATAATCATTGGTAAACGCGTTGTACATTAAATACCCTATTTTTTTGTTATCAATATTAAGAACGGTATTTATAAATATTGGGTTTTCTGAATATTGAGATTTACTTAAAGAAATAGATGTTGCAGTTTCATCAATAAAATCATCCGTATTGTCGTTAGGCGTTTCATTATCGTTATAGATTCCTAAATTGATATTGTAATTGTTTTGGCCTAAAAGTTGAGAACCATTTGTACCAGTTAGTTGTGTGCCATCGATACCATAAAAAATATCGCCACGTTTAATCCCTTGAGTCTCTGCACTCGAATTTGGCAGAACATGGGTTACAATACCGTATCTGTTTGTGTCTGTTAATGAAAATCTAAATATTTGATATTCCATACCGTTTGTTATAAAAACGCCATCTAAGAGTTGTTCTAGGGCAATAAAATCTGTAAATATTCTACTAAATCTATCTACGCTTTGTGGCTGGTATACTAGGCTTTCAAATAAATCTGTTGGTGAGTTAAAGCCGTTTAAATATGATGCATACTCATTATCACCAGAAAAACGATCATTTGCTAAATCTGGTACATCGTCTTTATATAGGTAAAATAGATTCATACCTTTCCAAACAAAATCATTTATTTGACTTCCTGTAACGCCAATATCATCGTTATCTTCGAAACAACTGGTTAAAAATAGGGAAGCAAGTATGAGTACTAGGACGTTTAACTTTTTCATATGTTATTTCTTGTTTTTTCAAATGTGTTATGTAACCTACATGACGAAAATAATCACCTCTGATTGTGCATTTGAAGATTATTTTCACTCATTGCGGATTCATTTTTTGCAATTTTATATAAGTAGTCTGTAAAACCCTAAATTTACTTACATTATTGTATAAAACCTATTCTCATTTAAAAATTAAGATAATAGTTGTTTTTAGGCTGTAATTTAGCGGATAAACCCGCGTAAGGGATTGCAGAGGAAAGCCCACAGCGACCCGGTAGGGGAGCGAGGACTTGTAATGTAAAGCCCGACCCCTTGTGGGTTACGCCCAAATTTTAATTATTTTTATTTGTAATGTAACAAAACAAATACATAGTCGTCGTAATATTAAATAGCCGTAACTAAGCTGTTTTATTTAAACCAAACCAAAATGACTCAAACAGAGTTTTTAAATATTGTAATGCCGTTTAAGGATAAAGTATTTCGGTTAGCAAAACGATTGCTGGTATCTAGAGAAGAGGCTGAGGACGCGACACAGGAAGTGTTATTGAAATTATGGAAGAATAAAACGAAGATTGCTGAGTATAAAAATGTGGAGGCTTTTTCGATGACTATGACAAAGAATTATTGTTTTGATAGGTTAAAATCGAAACAATCGAAAAATTTGAAAATTGTACATAGTAATTATGAGGAGAAAAATACACCGTTACAAAAGCAAGTTGAATTAAATGATAGTGTAAGTTGGGTAGCAAAAATTATTGAAGATATACCAGAACAACAGAAAATGATAATTCAGTTAAGAGATATAGAAGATTATGACTTTGAGGAGATTGCAAAAATGCTGGATATGAATAATACAGCGGTACGTGTGGCCTTATCGAGAGCAAGAAAAACAATAAGAGAAAAATTAACAAATACACACAGTTATGGTGTTAGATAATATAGAGAAATTACTAGAAAAATACGAAAACGGTGAGACATCGCTTAAAGAAGAGCAGCAGTTAAAAAACTATTTTACGCAAGAAACTGTAGCGCCACATTTAGAAATGTATAAGCCCATGTTTATGTATTTTTTGGTAAATAAGCAAGAGCAATTTACTAAAGACGTTCCATTAAAAACTAAGACAATTTTTAATTACAAATGGATTTCTGTCGCAGCAGTAGCAGTGCTTATGTTAGGGTTTTATTTTGGAACTTCACTAGGCAATAGTGATTTAGGAACATATGAAGACCCACAATTAGCTTTTAATGAGTTTTCGAAATCTATGGAAATGATTTCTTCTAAATTCAATAAAGGTGCATCAACGGTTGGTTATCTTAATGAGGTGAATAAAGGAACTTCAACTCTAGGATATCTTAATGAAGTTGAGAACACAACAAGTATAATTTTTAAAAGGAATTAATTAAAAACAATGAACACAATTAAATTAAAAACAAGAACGATGAAAAATAAATTAATAGTATTAGTAATGGCCATTATGTTATTACCATTAACCGGAATGGCTCAAAAAAATGTATTTGAAAAATACAGTGATAACTCTGATGTTACCTATGTGTCCATTAAACCGAAAATGTTTCAAATGATAGCAAAAATGGGAATTAATGTTGAGGATGCCGAAGCAAGAGCATATATGGATATGGTACAAAGCATTACAAGTTTTAAAACTATTGTGACCGATAACAAAGATATTTCTACCGACATTGCTAAATGGGTAAAGTCTCGTTCTGGAGGATTAGAAGAGTTAATGGAAGTTAAAGACGAAGGCACAGAGGTTAAATTTTATGTAAAAGAAGGTAAGGATGCAGACCATGTTAAAGAACTATTAATATTTGTAAATGGTATTGATAAAATGATGGATGATAAGATTGAAATTAATGGTAAGGAACGTAAAATAGAAACTGTTGTAGTATCTCTTACGGGCGATATAGATCTTAATCAAATTTCTAAGCTTACTGATAAAATGAACATACCAGGAGGCAAGCATTTAGAAAAAGACAAATAAACATCAATCCATGCAACGAACAATCAAATATTTAGCATATACATTATTAATCGCAGTTATTTTTACTAGCTGCGGTGATAATGTTAGTTTACAACGCTATTACGTAGATAACCAAGAATCTAAGAACTTCATATCTCAAGACTTTCCATTGTCCCTTATTGAGATTGATAAATCTAATTTTACTGAAGCACAAGAAGAAGCTTATAATTCGGTAGATAAGTTGAATTTTTTAGGATATAAGGCTAGTGAAACAGATACTGAATTTTATAAAGCAGAAGTAGCTAAAGTAAAAACTATTTTAAGTGATAGTAAGTATAATGACTTAATGGAGTTTAGCGATAAAGGCAATAAAATATATGTAAAGTATATTGGAACAGATGATGAAGCAGATGAAGTTGTAGTTTTTGGAAGTGCTAAAGACATGGGTTTTGGTATTGTTCGAATTTTAGGCGATGATATGAACCCTGAAAAAATGGTTACTTTAATTAGTGCAATGCAAGATGCAAATATTGGAGAGGGTCAAATAGAAAATATTATGAACTTCTTTAAATAACGTATAGTAATTATGTTAATGTTAAAAACCCTAGATGTTTACGTCTAGGGTTTTTTTAAGTTTATTTTTAAAGTATTTTGAGTTTCCTGAAAGAATCCTTTTTTTTAATTTGTATTGTTTTTATTTTGAGTTGAATCTTCTGATTTGAATTTAGTATAACACAGATTAATAATAATTATAAAAAAGACTATAGTAAGAACCGTTAAAACAATAAAATTATTTAAAACTTCTAATAGTCCAAAAACAAAAATACAAACAACCATGAATCCGGTAAGCACTAATGATTGTTTGTCGTTTAACATAATAATTCTAAATTCCTGTATAATTACTAGGATTAATACGTTTTAATTCTTCTTTTATTGTGTTTGAGACATCTAATGTGTCAATAAAATTAGAAATAGAATCTTGATTTATTTTAGAATTTGTTCGGGTTAAACCCTTTAAAGCTTCATAAGGATTGGGGTAGCCTTCTCTACGTAAAATGGTTTGAATAGCCTCGGCAACAACTGCCCAATTGTTTTCTAAATCTTCAGCAAATTTGCTTTCATTGAGTAATAATTTATTTAAACCTTTTAAAGTGGATTTAAACCCAATAAGTGTATGGCCAAAAGGTACGCCAACATTACGTAAAACAGTACTATCGGTTAAATCGCGTTGTAATCTTGAAACAGGTAGTTTGGCAGAAAGGTGTTCGAAAATAGCGTTTGCAATTCCTAAGTTTCCTTCGGAGTTTTCAAAATCTATAGGGTTTACTTTATGTGGCATGGCAGAACTACCAACTTCACCAGCTTTAATTTTTTGTTTGAAATAATCCATTGAAACGTAAGTCCATATATCTCTATCTAAATCAAGGATAATGGTATTAATACGCTTTAACGTATCAAACAAAGCTGCCATATGGTCGTAATGTTCAATCTGTGTTGTAGGGAATGAGTGTTGTAATCCTAATTTTTCTTGTACAAACTGTCTCCCAAAAGCTTTCCAATCAATGTTTGGATACGCCACATGGTGTGCGTTAAAATTACCAGTTGCACCACCAAATTTAGCTGCACTTGGAATATCATTTAGTAAATTAAATTGTTCTTCTAAACGCACCACAAAAACTTCAATTTCTTTACCAAGTCGGGTAGGAGATGCTGGTTGTCCGTGTGTTCTAGCCAACATAGAGATATGCGCCCAATCTTTAGATAAGGTTTTTAGTTTTTCTAAAACAATGAAATATTCAGGAACATAAACATCATTCATAGCTTCCTTAATACTTAAAGGAATAGCTGTGTTGTTAATGTCTTGCGAGGTTAACCCAAAGTGTATAAACTCTTTATATTCAGATAAGCCTAACGCATCAAATTGTTCTTTTATAAAATATTCAACAGCTTTAACATCATGATTGGTAATGCTTTCAATCTTTTTTATAACCGTAGCGTCATCAGAAGAAAAATCTTTATAAATAGCTCTTAAACTATCAAAAACAGTAGGCTCAACAGATTGAAGTTGAGGTAAAGGGATTTCACAAAGAGCGATAAAGTATTCTATTTCTACTAAAACACGATATTTTATTAAGGCTTCTTCAGAAAAATATGGAGCCAATTCACTTACTTTACTTCGATAGCGCCCATCAATAGGAGAGATGGCATTTAATGCTGATAATGACATAATTTATGTTTGGTTTTAAGGAGTGGCAAAGATAGGATTTTATGACCTAAGTCGGAAAATTGAAGACGTATGTTTTTTTGTGGTTTTAAAGATTAATGATTTTTAATATTCTTTAAAATATGGCGGGCTCTAGCTTTAAAACCAGAACTTTGCATCTGAAAATCGCGTTCTAGTATTAAAGCTAATTCTGGGTGCACCCAATCATATGTTTTTCCAAATAAATATAAGGTATTCATTGAATATGCTTTTGGCGCTATTTTCTCATCATTAATCATATAATCAAAACAGGTTTCAATAATACGTTCTTTATGGGTTTCAGATAAGGCTTTTTTAATGTTGTTATCTAATTTTGAGGTAAAAGCTTTTGCTAGGAATTCGCAAATCTTAGCTACAGGTCTAACCGCAGAATCTAAATGCACCTTATGCATGTTTTTAGTAAAGGTATCTAAATACGGAATAATAGTATCAATATCATCATTACACATAAACTCAAAAACCCAAGCGGCACGTGGTGAAATTTTATCATCTACTCTAAAAAGTATATCTAATAATTTAGGAACCAGGTCTGGATTGTCTTGCATTAAATGAGCATAAAACAAACGTTTTTCACGAGAATGATTTACGTAATTTAATTCCTTGTAGAGTTGCTCTGTAGTCAAAAGGTTTTCTTATTTTTAGTTTTTAAATTTACTCAAAATGAAAATAATAAAAAAAGTGTTACTAGTATTGTTAATTGCATTAATAATAGCTCAATTTTTTGGACCAGATAAAAATGAAGGTGATTTAGCTTCAATTGACGCTTTTATGGCTGAAACGAACCCGCCAGAAGATGTAAAAATTATTTTAAAGGAAACCTGTTTTGACTGCCATAGTGATGTTACCCAGTATCCTTGGTACAATAATATTACTCCAGTAAATTATTGGTTGGCTGGACATATAAAAGATGGAAAAAAGCATTTTAACCTATCTAACTGGGAAGGGAATTCTGTAAAAAGAAAAGACCATAAGTTTGAAGAACTAATAGAAATGGTTGAAGACAAAGAAATGCCTTTAAATTCTTATACTTGGACGCATGATGAAGCAAAACTTACTGATGTGCAAAGAAAGGCTGTAATTGATTGGGCAAAATTAGTACGCGTAAAATATGGATTGGAACCAAAGCCTGAATAAAAGAAAAGCCCCAACCTATTCTTAAAAGCCTAAACCTATCTTTCTCCTTAGGGGGAAGTGAAAGCAGGATTTTAAAATTCTATGAAGAAAAATTTACTCATTATAGGTTTTGTGTGGCCTGAGCCTAAAAGTTCTGCAGCTGGAGGTAGAATGATGCAACTTATTGAAGTTTTTCAAAATAATGGTTATCAAATTACATTTGCTAGTCCATGTGCTAAAAGTGATAATGCTTTTAATCTGGAAAGTATTGGTGTGTCTCAAATTTCTATAGTATTAAATAATGCGTCTTTTGATGTTTTTATAAAAAAACTAAAACCAGATGTAGTGCTGTTTGATCGTTTTATGATGGAAGAACAATTTGGGTGGCGTGTTGCAGAACAATGCCCTGACGCATTAAGAATTTTAGATACTGAAGATTTACATGGTTTAAGAAAAGGCAGGCAACAAGCTTTTAAAGATGGAAAAGTGTTTAATGAATCGTATTTGTTTAGTGATATTGCAAAGCGAGAAATAGCTAGTATTTATAGAAGCGATTTGAGTTTGATTATTTCTGAAGCTGAAATGGATATTTTGAAACGTCAGTTTAAAGTTGATGAAGCCCTTTTGCTGTATTTGCCTTTTATGTTGAATTCTATTTCTGAAGAAGACATTGAAACACTTCCAAAATTTGAAAGTAGAAATCATTTTATAACCATTGGAAATTTTTTGCATGAACCTAATTATAACGGCGTTTTATATTTAAAAGAGACTATTTGGCCGTTAATTAGAAAGCAATTGCCAAAAGCAGAGTTGCATATTTATGGTGCTTATGCTTCACAAAAAGTAAATCAATTACATAATGAAAAGCAGGGGTTTTTAATAAAAGGTTTTGTTAGAGATGTCAATGAAGTGATGCGAAAAGCTAGAGTATGTTTAGCACCAATAAGATTTGGAGCAGGATTAAAAGGAAAGTTGATTGATGCGATGCAAAATGGGACACCTTGCGTTACAACAAGTGTTGGGGCAGAAGGCATATTTGGAAATTTAGAACCAAATGGATTTGTTGAAGATCATCCAGAGTTATTTGCAAATAATGCCATCAAATTATTTCAAAAAGAAGCTATATGGAAATCAAAACAGAAACATGGATTTGAGATTATAAATCTACGTTTCAACAATACAAAATATCAAAAAAAGTTTTTAAATGTAATAACTGAAACAACAGAAAAACTCAACCAACACAGACTTAATAATTTTACAGGACAAATACTTCAACATCACACTTTGCAAAGCACGAAGTTTATGAGTAAATGGATTGAGGAGAAAAATAAAGACTAATCAATGTGAGTTATTAATTCAATCACTTTCTTAACACCAACCGTAGCTTTTTCTGCAATTACAGTTAAGTTTTCTTTGCTATAAATATTTGGTTTAGGATCTATAAAATAAGTTGGTGTATGGTTTGGTATATAATGTATTAAACTTGCAGCAGGATACACTTGCATAGAGGTGCCTATAATTATTAAACTATCAGCAGTACTACAAATTTCAATAGCATTTTCCATCATAGGTACATCTTCACCAAACCAAACTATATGAGGTCTTAATTGATGGCCTTTGTTACAAACATCACCCAAAACTAAATCAGTTTTCCATTCTTGAATATCACTGGTATCATATGTGCTTCTAACTTTTAGTAGTTCGCCGTGTAAATGAATCACATTATTACTCCCTGCACGTTCATGCAAATCATCTACGTTTTGAGTTACTATAGTCACTTTATATTCATTTTCAAGTTTTGCTAATTCTAGATGAGCTTGATTAGGTTCAACTTCAAACAGTTGTCTCCTACGCTGATTATAAAAGTCTAAAACCAATGCAGGGTTTGCATCAAACCCCTGGGGTGTGGCTACTTCCATAACATCATGCCCTTCCCATAAACCATCAGCATCTCTAAAGGTTTTTATACCACTTTCAGCACTCATGCCTGCTCCTGTAAGTACAACAATGTGTTTCATAAACTAAAGATACCTTTTTTTCATTTCTGCGAAAGCGAAAACGAAATCAATTTTAATCTAAAAACTTTCTTAATTTTGAAAACATGATTGATTTAAACCTTCTTGAATATTTAGAAAGCTATCTTACAGAACATCGTAGACAACGTTTTGCTGAGGTATTATCAAAACGCACCAAGCATTTTACAGTTGCCACAGAAGATGTGTATCAACTTCATAATACAAGTGCTGTAATTCGAAGTTGTGATGTTTTTGGGATTCAAGAAGTGAATATCGTTGAGGAGCAAAACTCAAAGCGTATTGATAGAGAAATTGCTATGGGAGCTCAAAAATGGGTAGATTTGAATCGATATCAAACAGTAAAAGATTGCATTTCAGATGTAAAACAAAAAGGCTATCAAATAGTTGCCACTACACCACATACTAATGATTGTGAATTACATGATTTTGATGTGACTAAAAAATCTTGTTTTTTCTTTGGAAGAGAAACCGAAGGCTTATCTAAAGCCGTTTTAGATGAAGCAGATTGTTATTTAAAAATCCCCATGGTGGGTTTTACTGAAAGTTTAAATATTTCAGTGTCTGCGGCAATTATCCTTCAACATGTTACAACCAAACTGAGGTATACTAATTTGTATTGGCAATTAACAGATGATGAAATGGCTGAAAAACGTTTAGATTGGTGTAAAAAGACTATCAAAAGTTATGACGACATCATTGAACGCTATTATGCAAATAATTGATTAGTCAAGTTGAAAAGAAGTTGCTAAGTGCGTTAGGGATTGAAACGGCATCCTTTTTTTAAAATATAAACATATACTTTGTTTGAAACTTTAATTTAACAGATAGCCACGTCCTTCGTCCTCGCTATGAGGTTAAAAAAAGATATAGTGGAAGCCCGACCTCCCGATAGCTATCGGGAGTGGTAACGCCCAGGAATTAAATCTTACGGCTTCTACCTCTACTTAATAACTTATATTCTTCATAACATTCGCTAATAGCATCTAATATTTGAAGGTCGTTAGCAGTTTGTATAAATCCTTTAGAATAATTACACTGACTTACAATTTCATCTAAATCTACACGTTCAACTTGTAATAAAACGGTAAGCATTTCACGATCAAAACGAGAAGCTAATAAGTTTCTAATTTCATCATCTTCCTTCATCTTTTTAAGCTTTCGTAACTCGTTAGGCTTTTTGCCAAACATACGATGTAAGAAATCGGCAGGGTTAAATATAGAACCAATAACTCTGGTTAAACCTGATTTTTTGCTTGCCTCATAACCAGTGCCTTCCAATCCAGAAATGCTATAACGATAATTTGTATTAATATCTGGTACTTGCTTAATATCTACTTCTAAATACCCCGTAAGCTTTAGTTGATTCACTACAACTTCTTCAAGAGCTAAAGCTAATTCAGTTAGTTCAATATTTGCGCTTCCAAATTTCAACCAGTCATTAGTAACACGGACTTTAATTGATTTAAAACCTAAATATGAAAAGTGAAGTGTATCATTAACTTTTGCAGAAATTTTAAATTCTCCCTTCTTATTGGTTGTAGTTCCAATAACTTGGTTAAGATTAACAATGTTAACACTTTCAAGAACAGAATCATCTGCAGAATTAATTACAACACCCAATACCTTGTCAGCTTCCTGTGCAATAATAGAGCTAGAAACAAAATGAAAAATGGTAAGAAATAAGAGAAGTTTTCTCATTAAATTTTTTTTATAAAAATAGTAAACTAATGAACAATATGGTGAAATTCAAGCTAATTTAACTTACAATTAGAACTTTATTATGAATTTCAACGTTAATAAAGGTTGTTTGGTGTAAAAATTCTATTTATCTAATAAATATTTAACATATTTGATGTTCCCAATTCTTCAAAAAGATAGTTTTAATTAATAACTACCTTATAGTATCAATTTTGATTAATAGCATGTTAAAAAAGAATACGTGGAATACTTGTTTTTTTGCACTTTGTGTGACCATATTCTTATTTACAACAACTATTAATTATGGGCAAGGAGAAGCAGCAAATTGGTATTTTGGAAGAAATGCAGGTATTAATTTTAATAACGGCTCTATTAAATCTCTTGAAGATGGAGCAATTAAAACCAATGAAGGATGTGCATCTATATCCAACAGTAAGGGTGAACTTCTTTTTTATACTGATGGTGTTTTAGTTTGGGATAAAAACCATAATATTATGCCAAATGGTAGTGATCTATTAGGTCACAAATCAAGTACACAATCCGCAGTTATTGTACCTAAGCCTAAATCTGACTCAATTTACTATATTTTTACAGTTATTAATGCAGGTAATATCGAAGGCGTTAGGTATTCTGAAGTGGATATGACCTTAAACAATGGTAATGGAGACATAACTTCAAATAAAAATATACTTTTAGCAACCCCTTCAACTGAGAAAATTTCCGCTGTAAAGCACGCTAATGGAAATGATTATTGGGTAGCTACACATGGATGGAATAGTGATGAATTTAGTGTATTTAAGGTTACAGAAAGTGGTGTAGATACTACGGCTGTAAAATCTACAGTTGGAAGTTATCATGGTATTACATCTTTCAATGGTATTGGGTATATGAAGTTTTCGCCTAATGGGAAAAGATTAGCTCTGGCTAAGTGGGGTGTTGACAGTACTGTAGAAATCTTTGATTTTGATAGTAGTTCAGGGCTCATCTCAAATCCTATTATTTTGGATAACTTTTTTGGTAGAGACTATGAAAATGGAGCTTATGGAATTGAGTTTTCTCTAAATAGTAATTTGTTATACGTTACAGAAATAAATTTAACTACTTATATCGGTAAATTGTACCAATTTGATTTAACTGATTATAATAAACTTGCTATAATAAATTCAAATATTTTAATTTATCAAGGCAGAGATGTTTTGGCTGCTATTCAGTTGGGACCTGATGGTAAAATATACGTTTGTAATGCGTTTTCCAGATTTCTTAGTGTGATAAATAATCCAAATATAATTGCTCCAAATTGTAATTATGAAAGAGGTGCAATAAGTTTGGGTAACAAGTCTGCAGTTTATGGTTTACCTACTTTTATACAGTCTGTTTTTGTGGCAAATATTGAAATTGATAATGCCTGTTTAACAGGTGCAACTCAATTTTCTATAAAAACGGATGAACCCATTGATGACATATTATGGGATTTTGGCGATGCTACGGTTTCCAATGAAGAAATACCAGTTCATGATTACCAGACTACAGGAGTTTATACTGTAAAAGCTAAAATTAAATCAGGAAATTCTATTTTAAATGTCACTAAAGAAGTCGTTATCTATGAATCTCCAATTGCATATAAAGCAGAGAACTATGTGATATGTGAAGACAGTGCAAATGATGGTTTTGAATCGTTTAATCTAAAAAGTAAGGATAGTGAAATTTTAGGTAGTCAATCTGATGCAGATTTTCAAGTTTCATATTTTGAAAGCTCCGAGGATGCTGAAGCAAATGAGAACGTATTGAATAGTCAAATAATCAACAAAAAAAATTATCAAAAAATATTTTCCAGGATAAGTAATCGTCTGAATAGTGAATGTTATGATATTTCAAGTTTTCTATTAATAGTAGAAACAGCCATTGCTAGAGACGTTGAAGATTTCAATTTATGTATTAACAACGGCAATGCAGCTAAGTTAGTCGTAGATTTAAATCAATTTGATGATAAGATATATTCGCCAAATGTTGTAACGCCTTATTCAGATTATATTATAACATATCATTTGTCTCAGGCTAAAGCCGATAGTGCTACAGATGTTTTAGTACCTGAAAATTTTGAAATCAAGAATAATAGTGTAACTATATATGCCCGTTTAGAAAATAGTGAAGCAGGTTGTTTTACAACTACCAATTTTAAAATTATAATTAATGAAGCTTCGGCACATCAACCATCAGATCTATATTTATGTGATGATGCCTCGAATGACGGAAAAGAATTTTTTGATTTGGCTTCACAAAAATCAGCAATTTTAAATTCCCAAACCGGTAAGGTGACATTCCATGCTTCGCAATTAGATGCAGATACAGGGAATTTACCATTAGATGAAAACTTTGAGAATCAGTCCCGTTCACAAGAAATATTTGTAAGAGTAGAGAATTTGGTAAATGCCACATGTTATGATATCACATCGTTTTATATAGAAGTTACCTCTCAGCCTACCGCAGGACAAGTGGCTGATTATATTATCTGTGATGACCAATCCAACGATGGTAAAGAAATTATAGATTTATCACAGTTTGATGCTTCCGTGTTTAATGGACAGTCTTCTACGGATTTTGCT
>NZ_JAQWOO010000008.1 GCF_029245835.1 Algibacter sp.
TTTCAACGGTTATTCAAACAGAAAGCAGAGGACTGATACGCACGATAGGGCTAACCTAGTTAGGGATATAGTTCACCTCTGTTTTCTTTTGAATAAATTTAAAAATTTATTTCAATTACAAACTAAAGGTTAGGGATTGAAACGGCATCCTTTTTTGTTTTACGAAAAGCCCTTTTTAAATAGGCTCAAGGTGCCAAACAAAAAAGATATAGTGCAAAGCCCGACCCTTGTGGTAACGCCCAAATAGTTATAAAACTACTTTGAGTATTTAGAAATATTCTTGAATAATACTTATAAGTGTATTGGCATCTTGCTCGCCACTTTGACGCCATTTCATCTCACCATCTTTGTAAATGATAAGTGTTGGTAAGGTTTTCACTCTTAAAGCTTCAGCAAGTTCTTGATTTTTTTCAACATCAATTTTTATAACCTTAGCTTTATCTCCTAGAGCCGCAGCAACATCTCTTAAAATAAGATGCATCGTCTTAGATTGATTGCTCCACTCTGTGTAAAAATCTAGTAAAACTGGAATTTCTACATCTATAAGTTCCCCAAATTTTGACATACTTTATTGTTTATTAGTCAAGTGCACTTATTACAAACCTACGTAATTTTTTCATATTACATATTATCGCAACTGCATATCGCACACATCTATAAGTATTCTTATAAAAATAAGCAATTTCTTCACAAAAACAAGGGGTAACAAAAATTATGAAGTTGCTGTCCCTTTTTTAAGTTCAATAACGGTTATTTCTGGCCAAATACCAACACGCCCAGGATAACCTAAATAACCAAAACCTCTGTTTACGTTTATATACTGCCCCATTTCTTTGTAAATACCTGCCCAGTATTTGTAACGCCATTTTACAGGGCTCCATTTAATCCATCCAGGTATTTCTATACCAAATTGCATACCGTGGGTGTGTCCACTTAAAGTTAAATGGTAGTGATAATCGTCTTTAATAACTTCCTCTTCCCAATGCGATGGGTCGTGGCTCATTAAAATTTTAAAATCTGTAGCGTTTACATCTTGGGCTGCTTTTTTTAAATCGCCCGCTTTTTTAAAACCGCCTTTACCCCAATTTTCAACACCTACAATGGCAATACGTTGTCCGTTTTTTTCAATAAACCGACTTTCATTTAAAAGCACATCGTAGCCCATTTCTTTTTGTAAACTGACTAAATTTTCTAAATTTTTAGTTTTGTCTTCGCGTGATGGCCAACTTACGTAATCGCCATAATCATGATTTCCTAATACCGAAAACACCCCATCTTTGGCTTTTAGTGTTCCAAATAAGGCCTTCCAAGGTTCCATTTCAGTAGACTTATTATTTACCATATCTCCGGTAAATAAAATAGCATCCGACTGCTGCTCATTAATTAAATTGACACCATATTCAATTTTTTCACGGTTATCAAAACTACCCGAATGGATATCACTAATTTGTGTGATTTTATAACCATCAAAGGCTTCTGGTAAATCTTCAAAATGCAAGGTATAATTTAAAACCCTAAAACGGTACTTCCCTCTGTACATACCGTATAAGAGTGATGCAAGAGGAATAGCTGCTAATCCCAAAGCTATTTGACTAATAAACTTTCGTCTTGAAGGCAAGTAAAAGGCCTCATTTTTAGTTACTAACTTATCGTAAAGTCCTAAAATAAATCTAATAATATCCTCGCCCAATAAAATGGGAATGATAACTAAGCCAAACGACATAAATGCCAATAGAAACCCAAAGGCATAACTTTTTGCTGGATTTAGTACCCGCCCTTCTGAATATACCGTAAACTGAATGATAAAATTACCTGCTATAATTAGCCCGACAGCAATAAACAAATAATGCAACCAAACATTTTTTGTAATCGTTTTAATAGCTTGAAAACCATAAAAACTGATGAAAAGATAAAACAATATAAAAATCACCCAACGGAGCATACTTCTTTTTTAATCAAAGTTAGTGATTATGTTTTCCTTTTTTCTTATCAAATTGTTAAAGCTTGTATTTGTTAACTTCAGGAGTTAATTAAGCCAGTATAAATCCCCTTCTTGTTTCTTGATGTTTAAGTTTTATTATCTATTTAAACTACTGAGTGTTCCAGTATTCTTTATTCAAAAATTACCGTATTATAAATTTATAATATCTGAGTTAAATCTTAAATTATAGTTTGTATTTTCAACATCTTACTAAATTATTAAAACACCTTTTAACCATTTTTCTTACATTTAATCGAATTCACTACATCCTTGTAAGTATTTTTTTTATTTTTCTAGCTAACTAATTAAAAACCAATTATGAAAAAAATATTATTTACCTGTGTTTTACTTTTTTTACAATTATTCTATTCGTTTTCATATGCTCAAAACAATAGCATAGGTGCTGCCTTCAATCAAAGCTGGAGTAAAATTACCTACAAAGTAGATAAACAACCTGTTTTTGATATTTCAAACATAAAAACAGTAATTATATCTGAAGTTGTTAATCGTCAAAATTATGCTGATTCACACAGTATAGATATGTATGATGAGCTAGCAAACAATATTACAAGCATAAAAGGATTAACCTTGGTAGATAGAAGTAAAACAAAATCATTGTTAAAAGAGTTTAATTTTCAAGAAAGCGGTTATGTTGATGAAAATCAAATTAAAAAACTAGGTAAATTTTACAGTTCTGGACTTATAGTTTTTGTTAGAATACAAACAGATAATTTTAGTCAGACTGTTAAAAAAACCGATGGACTTTTTAACAGTTCTCCGAGTTGGAAAAGAACAGGTACTTATAACCTTGATGTTAATTTTAAAATTATCGACCTAAAAACAGCAAGTATTCTTTTTTCTCAGAATCTAAAATCAAAAATAAAAGGATCTGGCTCAAGTTCTAACAACCAATATCCCCCAGAGTTAGACCCTACAGAATTTTACCAAGACGCAAAAGAAGATATAGGCTTAAAGTTTAAAGAACTTTTTATTGTACATCAAAAAGAATATGAGATTGATTTTCAAACACATAGAAAGTTTAACAATGACCTAAAAAAAGCCATAACCCTATTAGAAATTGATGACTTTGAAAGTGGTTTTACCCAAATAAAAGAAATTGCAAAAAACATGAAAGACGAAAAAGCAATGTCTTTCGCAATTTATAATCTAGCAAAAATGCAAATGTTTAATGGCGAATATGATGAAAGCTTAAAAAACGCAAAAAAAGCCTATTTATTAAACCCAAAAAACGATGCATGTTTAGAGATTATTAATGAATTGAAATAAAATCTAAATTATTATGAAATTACAAAATTTAAAACATTATGTTTTGTCTGCCTTGTTGAGTATACTATTTGTATCATGCTCTAGTGATTCTGGAGAAACCAACAAGGAAACGAATAGCAGTTTCTTAGACCCTGATGAGGTATCTGAGAATGTAATCATTGCGGGTAGCAACTATATAAACGGTAAGTTACCCAATCCTAATGAAAAGATATCTTTTGAATTATTGGAAAAAGACCAATTCGCCATTCCTCTGGAGGGGTTCGATATTCCTTTAGAAACCGAAGAGCCAATTGTTGGTGCCTATATTCAATTTGAACATAATGATGGCACACCAGCCTCTGGCTATTTTGATATTAACATTAAAGCAAACCTACTTGGAAAACCATCTAATATTAAAAACAACATAAATTTCAACCAGCAATCTAGCATTGATGTTGATTTTAACAAAAATATACCACCGGCTAAATTTTGCTACACCATTTGTGTTTATGATGAAGCACAGAACATTAGTGCGCCGCAAAGGATCTGTATAGAAGTAAGTCCTTTAGGAAAAAACTCTGTTTTGGCTAATGAATGGAACTTTCTAAAAAGAGAAACCTTTGCTATTTCAGATGGCATAACAGAACCCTTTACGTATGAAGTAGGAGATGTTGTCATAAATATTGGTGGAAGTGCGGATTGTGCAGAAGCAGGTCTTAGGTATGAATATAGCGGAGAAATTGTACAGGGCTCTGGAAAGTTGGTATTAAATAGCGATGGTACTTATTTGTACGAGGACAATTCAACAACAGATGTTCTAGATTACATAGCTACAAAACAACAATGCAACCCCGTTTGGCTTGAAAAAATCAATAGAAAATTTCAAAACTCAGGAGTATGGTCTTATATTGAAGAAGACAATCGTTTGATATTGATTTCTTATAGACGCTTTAGAATAGATGGAGATGAAATAGCTTTTGATCAAATTACCGAACCTGGTGATGGATATTTGTTCTGGGATGCTACTATTGTTCTAAACGACAACACAATTCTAATTAAGAATGGGGATGGTGTTACCGAAGATTCTGCTTGGTATACATATATAAAATAATTAAGTATGGATTCTATACATTAACCAATACTGCAATAATATTAATAAAAACTGCTATTATTAACAAAACAACTAAAGCAAATTATAATTTTGAAGTAAACCAAGTAGGTGATGATTACCATATTACTTATTCCAAAGATAAATTTGGAGCTGGCTTAGGTTGTGGTATCTTCTTTTTAGTCACTATTGGTATTGTTCCAGCCCTATCTTACATGCTAGGCACTACAGATTCAGTTGCTTTTTGGATTGTTGCGCCTATTACTCTCACTATTTTGATAATGTACCTGATTAAAAAATCAAGAAAGGACAAAACTTTTACAATTGGTAAAGATTTTATTGGCGCCCACGGAAATAACTATGCAAAAGCAGATATCAAAAAAATTTACATCAAAGACCCTAAAGGGAATCTTCACAGAACAACAAACAATGGTGGTTCAGGATTCATCATTGGAGGTTCAGGCATGGGTGCTGTTGCGGTTGGTGCAGCATCGGTAGCATCACCCGGAGCAAGAGCTACATCAGAAATAATGAATAGTGCCATTCATAAAGCAAGTTACAAAATCGAGTTTCTATACGGGAATAAGAAAGTAGCTTTAGCTACGGGACTTTCTGAAAACAATCCCTTTGTGCTTTTTGATAAAGTCATTAAACTATTAAATTAATAAACTTAAACCATGAAAACACTACTATTCACTTACAAATTTTTATTCGTAACACTTATGTCCTTACCATTAGCATTGTGTTCAAATGATGACACTGAAGATAAGGACGATTCTGATTATACTGAAATTAGTTGTACAGGAGAAATGGTAGCTCATCCAACAGGTTCAGGATATAATCGTAATCATAAATTATTTGACGCAGATTTTCTTGGTTGGAAACAAATAGAAGAAGGTAACGGTGATGATTTTTCAAGAAAATTTATTCATAATAATGGAGTATTTGTATGTACAGGCACATTTAACGAAACGAACAACTCCGAGAACGGGAATTTGGCTCTATATGCAGTAGATAATGACTTTGAGATTCTTTGGACTTTTCCAGAACAACCGGGTGAATTTTATGATGTGATTCATTCATCAGACAATAATTATGTCGCTGTTGGTCGTATAGGAGATGGAGATGTTTCTAAAATTTACGTAGTAAAAGTGTCACTTAACGGAGACCTTATTTGGGAATATACTGTTGAGACTTCTAATGAACAAAACCTAGGAGCATTTGCAACTACAATCGTAGAAAGCCCTAATGGTGAATATATTATTGCTGGTGATGCTCCCTATAATTCAAATCTATTTGACTTTGGCGACAAGTCATTTATTCTTTCATTAAATAAAACAGGTCAGCAACAATGGGTGAAACCATTAAGTAATGTCTATGTTCCATTAGATATGGTAGTAAACAATAATGGGAATTTTATTGTGGCATATTATTCTTCTGATTTTACTATTGATAAAGTAGGAACTGATGGAGAAATATTAAAAGAGGTGTCTTTTGGTTCAAGCGATTGGGATAGACCAAATCATATATTACAGCTAAGTAATGGAAATTACATAATAACAGGAGCTACCAGAGGTAATGATGGAGATGTAAGCGAAAATGAAAATTATGGTCTTTCTCAAATATGGGTACTCAAAGTGGATACCAATTTAAATTTAATTGACGAACAACCTATTGGCTTTTTCAGCGACCAAAATGGTAAAAATATGGCTGAAATGGATGATGGTAACCTACTCTTATCTGCCGATAGTACAATCCAATATGCACAAGGTGAGAGAACACCAATCTTTATAAGGCTAACTAAAGATCTGTGTATTGTAGATTGGGATGATTCTCTAGGGCATGATGATTATTCATTGACAGATGCTATATGGTTTGAAGAATCTAAAGAATTGGTAACATTTTCCCATGAAAATGATAGAGGTAACATATACGATACTACAGATGATTTTTACCATAATTTGCTTAAATTTAAATTAGAAGATAATTGATTTCATACAAAATAGGCTAATATGTCATAATCTATTAACTACTTACTTATAAATTAGACTTACAGCAAAAAATCAAATATGACCTTTTGAAGCTTTTTTGTAGAGGATTACAATTGAATAATACTGATATGTTACCAACATAAACGAAAAATTTTTAATAAAACAAATATCCAATAAGTAATAACTTAAAATTAGCCCTAACTTTTTGTAGCTTTGATTTTCCATCAAAACAAACAAAATGTCCGACAACAAACGTGTCTTTTTAGTTGATGCATTCGCATTAATTTTTCGTGGCTATTATGCCTTTATAAAAAACCCAAGAATTAACTCCAAAGGTGTTGATACCTCAGCCATTATGGGGTTTATGAACTCCTTATTAGATGTTATAAAACGTGAGCGCCCAGACCATTTAGCAGTTTGTTTTGATAAAGGTGGAAGCGCAGACCGTGTGGAACTATTTGAAGCTTACAAAGCCAATAGAGACGAAACACCCGAGGCGATAACAATAGCTGTTCCTATCATTCAAGACATTTTAAAAGCCATGCACATCCCCATTATGGTAAAAGCAGGATATGAAGCCGATGATGTGATTGGAACGCTCGCAAAACAAGCCGAAAAAGAAGGCTACCAAACGTTTATGGTTACGCCAGACAAAGATTTTGCACAGCTTGTAAGCGAGAACATTTTTATGTACCGACCTGTTTTTGGTGGCGGTTACGAAACTTGGGGCATTCCTGAAGTTCAGAAAAAATTTGAAGTGACCGACCCCTTACAAGTGATTGACTTTTTAGGGATGATGGGCGATTCTAGTGACAATATTCCCGGGCTCCCGGGAGTTGGCGAAAAAACAGCAAAAAAGTTTTTAGCAGCATATGGTAGTATGGAAGGCTTACTAGCAAACACCCACGAGCTAAAAGGCAAAATGAAAGAAAAGATTGAGGCCAATGGCGAATTAGGCCTTTTGTCCAAAAAGCTTGCGACCATCATGCTTGATGTTCCGGTGACTTTTGATGCCAAGGATTTCGAATTGGACCAACCTGATATTCCGAAAGTAACCGAGATTTTTCAAGAGTTGGAGTTTAGAAGATTGATTGATAATTTCACAAAAACATTTACTGTTCAGGCTGAAACGACGCCATCTGAAACAACAACAAAAGCCTCAGAAACCAAAACAACCCCTAAAGAGCAGGCTTCGGCAGGTGCAGGACAATTCTCGTTATTTGGAGCCGACCCTTCTAGTGCAGCACAAACGGAAACAACTTCTGAGTTTACTCGAAAAACAGCAGAAACTACGTCGCATTTTTATCAAAGTGTGGCGCCTGGTATGGCCACCAAACTTTTTATTAAAAACTTGATGAATCAAAGTTCCGTGTGTTTTGATACGGAAACTACAGGTTTAAATCCGCTAACTGCCGAATTGGTTGGGATTGCTTTTTCTTGGGAAGTGGGTAAAGGTTTTTACATGCCATTTCCAGAAAACAAAGACGAGGCGCAAGAGCTGATTGAACAATTACGTCCGTTTTTTGAAAGCGAAACCATTGAAAAGGTGGGGCAGAATTTAAAATACGATATTAAAGTGTTGGCTAAATACAATGTAGATGTTAAAGGCAAATTGTTTGACACCATGTTAGCGCATTACCTCATCAATCCAGATATGCGCCACAATATGGATGTATTGGCTGAAACCTATTTGAATTACACACCCATTTCTATCGTAGAATTGATAGGTAAAAAAGGAAAGAATCAACTATCGATGCGTGATGTGCCTTTGGAAAAACAAACCGAATATGCTGTTGAAGATGCTGATATTACCTTACAACTCAAAGAACATTTTCAAAATGAATTAGGCGAAGCCAATACTCAGAAATTATTTGATGAGATTGAAATTCCGTTGCTTCGCGTTTTAGCCGCTATGGAATTAGAAGGTATTAACCTTGACAAAGATTTCTTAAATGCATTATCTGAAGAACTTAACAGTGATATTGCAACGCTTGAAAAACGTATTTATGACGCGGCAGGCGAGGAATTTAATATCGCTTCACCAAAACAACTAGGAATCATTTTATTTGAAAAATTGAAACTGGTTGACAAGCCTAAAAAAACCAAAACAGGACAATATGCCACTGGCGAAGATATTTTAAGTTATTTAGCCAAAGACCACGAGATTATTCGAAATATTTTGGAATATCGCGGACTCGCCAAATTAAAAAGCACTTATGTGGATGCCTTACCAACGCAGGTAGATGAAGTCACAGGGCGTGTACATACGGATTATATGCAAACGGTTGCAGCTACAGGACGTTTAAGTAGTAATAATCCAAATTTACAGAACATACCTATTCGTACCGAACGGGGGCGACAAGTGCGTAAAGCATTCATTCCTCGCAATGAAGACTACATTTTATTAGCTGCCGATTATTCACAAATAGAACTCCGTATTATTGCTGCTTTAAGTCAAGAAGAAACCATGATTGAAGCGTTTAAAAACGGGGAAGATATTCATGCATCAACCGCTTCAAAAGTATTTAATGTCCCATTAAGTGAAGTCACCCGAGAGCAACGTAGCAATGCCAAAACCGTTAATTTTGGGATTATTTATGGGGTTTCTGCTTTTGGATTAAGCAATCAAACCGATTTATCGAGAACCGAAGCCAAAGAATTGATTGACACCTATTACGAAACTTACCCTAAATTACGCGCTTACATGAGCCAACAAGTCGATTTTGCTCGCGATCATGGTTATGTGCAAACCGTTTTAGGACGTCGTCGTTATTTAAAAGATATTAACTCTAGAAATGCCGTAGTTCGTGGTGCTGCAGAACGTAACGCTGTAAATGCGCCCATTCAAGGAAGTGCTGCCGATATTATTAAAGTGGCCATGATTAATATTTACAACAAGCTAGAAGCCGGAAACTATAAAACCAAAATGCTTTTACAAGTGCATGATGAATTGGTTTTTGATGTGTATAAACCGGAATTAGAGACCATTAAAACCTTAGTTAAAACGGAGATGGAAAGTGCTTTTGTGATTGATGTTCCTTTGGATGTGGAGGTTGATACGGGGTTGAATTGGTTGGAGGCGCATTAGAAGATTGTACATGAAAACTATTTCTGTCACTTGTTCACTAAACCAGATAGTTCTCATTCACAATGTTAATGAGAAGTGTTTTTTCTTTCAATCTCATTAAGTTCATTTATCAACAATCTTTTTATTTCTTTTATGCTGTCCTTTCTTAAAGGTACGCCTAAAATTAATATTGTATTTCTTGCTTCATTTAATCCGTTTTTAAAGTGTATACTTTTTATTTCTATTTGGTCTGATGGGTAACAAAGAAATCCATATTTAAAATCCGTTTTACTAAATGACGAATATGCCATTATTTGATGTAGGTCGTGTCGATGATCTTCTTTCAGTTTATCGCTCTGAACAAACTTGTTATAAAGGTTAGATTTGTATTTGGCATCAATAAAAACTAAAACGTTTTTTTTTTGAAAAATAGCGTCAGGTTCAATATGCTTTAATTCCCAAGAGTAATGCTTCGTAGTGCTAGAATGGAATTTAAAATTTGAATAAAGTCTCCCACCTGTTTCTTTAGCAACTTCCTTAAAGATATGTTGTATAAATTTCTCAAATACATCTGAGAAGTCAACACGCCAAGATGTACTATCAACAAGATTAAAGTTTAGAATTTTATTAGCTTGTTCCTTGCAGTTTTTGACTGTTGGACTATCTGAAAACCTAATAATTGTTTTATTAGTTGCTTTTGGCTTATGATGATATAACCGCTCTTCAAGAAAGTTTAACTTATTTCGAAGTGTGTTTTTTATTCTTTGTGGCGTATTAGCTGATAAGAGTTCGCCTTTACAAATATCAAAAACATATCTAATTTCAGCGTATTCGTTATGAAATTCGCTTAATACATTGATTCTGGCTGGAAACTTTAAACTATTTTCAACTTTGTATTCCGAATTAATATATTTAGTCCAGTTTATTTGTCCAATTGGTTGATTTGAAATTTTTTCAATATTATCAAACTTACGCCAAGGTCTCATTGTCAGAATTTCAAGAGATGAAATGAATTTTACAGCTTCTAAATACAATGGTGGCCTAAAATTATTTCCTGACGCTAGTGGCAAACTATCAATGACTTCTGGACTTATTTCAGCTCCAAGTAGGTTTAAAATTTCAATATAATCTTCAAATCTATCTCTACCGGTAAATCTGGGCACTACAACAAAGTCTCCAATTTGCTTTCCAGTATCAGAAGCTCTTAGAGGAATAGAACCTATAAAACCTGATGAACGAAACGATAGTGCGGTACTTTTGTCAGAGCCAATTATGTAAGGTTGCACACCCAGGAATTTAAATTGCTCGGAATTGTAATCAATAAACTTTTGAAGATACTGTCCAATAACTCTTTTATCTGCTGACTTAAACCATTTTTTTTGCAATGCAATTCCACTTAACTGTCTTGATTTTTCCGTTAAGCAAGGTATTTCATAAAAAACATCTAATGGTTTTGTCATTCGAAAAGAGATAAATTTAGCCTTGTTGAGAAATAGTTATTGAACTCCTCTTTCGCACTCCGCAATAGCCCTTCTTGTAAATATTCTTTAATCAAAGGAAAGACTTCGTAACGTATTCTATTAAGCATTTCAGCTTCATTTTTCGCAATGAAATATCCTTCCCCGGGCTGAAGATTTAATTCTGGACTTGACGCATACCAATTAAAAATTTCCTCGATGACAGCAAAATCTTCTTTAAAGAAAAATTCTTCTTCTGTTATTTTATTCACAGATACACTATCAAGTCTTTTACTTGACCCCTTAATAATTCTCGGGGATTTATTATACCAAGCGAACCTTCTTCTTAATGCAAAGTCTACAACTGCCAAACTTCTATCGGCTGTATTCATAGTAGTAATGACAAAAAAATTATCGGGCAGTTTTTTTACTTTGAAATTAGGGGAAATTTCAATTTCAACGTTTGAAACATCCATCTTATGTTCAAACAGGTAAAAAATAGGTCCTAACACATTTGAGAGATTTGCTCTATTTATTTCATCAATTATTAATATGACCTTTTCTGTGCTATTATCAACTGCATACTTCAAGGCTTCCGAGAAGCTCCCCAAATATTCTTTATATCGAAGTTTTTCGTTTGTAGTGTCAGGTCTAATTCCGAAAATAAAATCTGAAAAACTAGTTTCCGCGTGAAATTGCGTAAAAAATGTCTTTGTACCAATTTGGTCTGCTACACTTTTTGCTGTTCTTGTTTTTCCTGTACCCGGAGGTCCTTGAAGTACAATATATTTTCTTTCGTTTAGAAGATTTTTTATTTCTCTTTCTTCATCTTTAGTTTCTGTTTTAATAAAAGGTTCTAAAGCCTCTGTAATTGCTTTTCGGTGGTCTTTGTTAGAAGGCCAATCCCTGAGCTTCGCATAACCTGCTACAAATGCTGAAATTACTTGTTTTCCTTCTTCACTTTCTGGGTCGTCAACAATTTGGCAACTAGGTAAAACTTTGGTGTAAGTCTTAATTGTGTTTTTTATGTGCTGTAATTCTTGGCTTCCAGTGATAGATTTAGGCAAGCCAGTTTCTATATCTGAGAAATCAGATTTACAAAAGCCTTTTTCATTGATAAGCTTCATAAACAATCTTCTTAGTCCTGGATAGGTTGCAAGTTCGTAGTCATTTTTAAAACCACTGGAGCCAATTCCTAGACAAATTAACCAAGGTTTATTCTTATCGTTGGGAAATATTGTCAATGAAAAGTCGTGAAATGGTCCAGATGCTTCTTCTTCTGGGTGAATAAAACCAAAATATGCACCATTGTCATTTAGTGCTTCTTGTCCAGTGTTGTTCCTTTCAACATATGGCTTGTTGAATTCGTTGTCTGTCTTAGCACCGAATTGTTCGGCTTGTGCTTTTATAAATTCTCTAATATTCTGTATGCTCATATTTCTTATTTAAACTTAGTTGGTAATAAATTAAATTGAATCTTCAGTTAAAAAATCTGAGATTATATTATTGTAGTAAACTCTCTTCATTTAACTATCAGTCTTAAGTTTATAATCTTGATAGCTCAGTTTTGGATTCTGAGTTTTGAAGTTTAATAAATCAGAAATATCTATTTCAAATGCTTTTGAAAACACAGCAATATTAGTAAGTGAAATATTTCTTTCACCTCTTTCAATCATACCAATATATGTTCTGTGAAAGCCTGTTTTAAAAGAAAGCTTTTCTTGACTTAGTTTATTTTCAAGTCTTAACTCTCGAATTCGTAGCCCAAATTCTTTTAGAAGAAATTCATTTACCATTTATCGAAACTATACTTATTGTATGCACAAATCAACATACAATAAGTAGCATTTTATTATATTTGGTATTTAATAATTAACTACTTAAACAAATATATTTAATATGGCAATTCTAAATTTTGAAGAAAAGGTAGATTATTTAAAAAAGCAATTAGAAAATATTGAAGACAATTATGCTGATAGTTTTAAAAATGATATATTTTTTTTCATTTATAATTTTGAAACTTCAAATCCTAGACTATTTTTCATAAAAAACATATCTTCTAAAGTTGAAATTGACAATTGGATAAATAAATTGACGTCAAGAATAGTTTTAAAATTTGATGAAGAGTATGAAACAATTAATGATTTCATTTACGATTATATCGCGAACGGTTAATTTATCATTTACATAATTAAACTATAAAAAAAATAATGATGGACTATTCTATATTACCTATTCCTTCTGTTCTGGATTTACCTTTTAAACTTAAAGATATTTTATATAATTGTCCTGTTTGTAATTTCGAAATTGAAATAGATTTAATCTTAAACGAAAATAGTTTTATTGAATGTGATAATTGTGAACACAGAATTAAACTTAGGCTAAAAAAAATTTGAATAAAACTAGCAAGCGATTATTGGTAAATCATACTTTTCCTAAATTTATGCAATGCCATATTAAAACAATTAATCTGCTAAATTATTACTCCAAAACTTTAATCGAAGGTTTGTCCCCTTGAGGGGACTTTAGGGGTGTCAGAGTAGGATACACAAAACAAATGAAAAACAAAATAATTCCATACCACCCAGAATTAAAACGACTAGCCAGACAGCTCCGAAAAAACAGCACCTTACCAGAAGTGTTCTTATGGCAACATATAAAACAACGCGCATATGGCGTGCAATTTCACAGACAAGTACCCATGCTACATTATATTGTCGATTTTTATTGTCATGAAATTAGGTTAGCCATTGAAATTGATGGGCATAGTCATGAGCATTCTTTTGAATATGATGCTAAAAGACAAGGAGAATTAGAAAAATATGGTGTCAAATTTTTGAGGTTTTCGAATGATGACGTTAAAAAGAATATGTTTAGTGTGTTGTTGGTTATTGAAGAAAAAGTTAAAGAATTGAGTGACTGAAGCTTAAAGTATGTTCTAAAAACACCCCTAAAGTCCCCTCTAGGGGACATTCCAAATATTGAAATTTTTAGTATAAATTATTGTTACAAAAATAAATTATGAAATGATCACTTCTATATCGTGCGCAAAGATATGCCCCTATAATTGTTCCCTTGAGGATTATCGAAATGAATATGTTTTTATTGAAGATACCGAGCGTAGCTTATAGGTTTGTCAAAATAAATAAATAACACTTTTATTAACGTGAACAATTGTCCCCTTGAGGCGACTTTAGTGGTGTTGGCATAAAAGATCAAAAATGAACCTACCTCCGCTTCTTCTTACTCTTAAACTTAGCCTTATTCTTCCGCTTATTAAACGGAATAGCGTCATCATAAGTGTTTTTTGCTTCACCAGTGGGCTTATTTTTACGCCATTTCTCTGTCTTTGCAGGAAGCAATACATCTAGTAAATCTTGACGCCCAAGTTTATTCAGCGTTTTTTTAATCCAAGCTTTATTTTCATCTTTATACCAAAAGAAAAAACGGTGTTGCTCGTCTTTTTCCTTTCTAGTAATTGGTGTCTTTACTTTTTGGAGTGTGTAAGGATGATACCCGCTATAATAAATTACGGTCGCCACCGTCATAGGTGTTGGAGTAAACCCTTGTACTTGCTCTAACTGGAAACCCATATCTTTAGTTTCGGCAGCAAGATTAGCCATATCTTCAACTTCACAAGCCGGATGATTAGAAATAAAATAAGGTATCAGTTGCAATTTTAAGCCCTTCGCTATATTAATCTTATCAAAACGTTCCTTGAACTTGTGGAAATAACTAAACGATGGTTTCCGCATCAACTTCAAAACAGGATCACTGGTATGTTCTGGCGCTACTTTAAGGCGTCCAGACACATGCTTAGTCATCACTTCCTCAGTATAATCGTCTAGTTCCTTTGGGTCAGCATTTTTATTAAATTCTGGCACCAACATATCATGTCGGATTCCAGAACCTATAAATGATTTTTTTACTTTCGGATGACTATCAACCGCTTGGTACAAATCTGTTAACGGCTTGTGCGAGGTGTCTAAATTGCTACAAATAACAGGTGAAATACACGAAGGTGCCACACACTTATCGCATATAGATTGCACCTTGCCTTTCATCTTGTACATGTTGGCACTCGGCCCACCAATATCAGATAAATACCCTTTAAAATCGGGCATATTCGCCACCGTATCTACTTCTCGCAATACAGATTCCTGACTTCGAGAGGCAATAAATTTACCTTGATGTGCAGAAATCGTACAGAAACTACAACCACCAAAACACCCACGGTGAATGTTAATGGAAAACTTAATCATTTCATAAGCTGGAATTGGTCCACGCTTATTATATTTTGGGTGTGGCATTCTTGTATACGGCAACTCAAAAGACGCATCAATTTCAGCTTCCGTCATGGTAGGACAAGGCGGATTAATCATCAAGGTTTTATCGCCTACTTTCTGAAAAATACGTCTTGCTGCTAACTTATTAGATTCTTGTTCAATAATCTTAAAGTTAGACGCATACTTTTTCTTATCTTTTAAACACAGCTCATGCGATGCAATTTCAACATCTTCCCAATTACTATTTTTAGGAATTTTTGCTCCAGCATCCAACAAAACAGCTGTTTGCTTAATGGTTGTAATACTAGAAAACGGCACCCCTTTTTGCATTAATCGCACCACTTCACGCAAGGGTTGTTCGCCCATACCGTACACCAACATATCGGCTTTTGAGGTTTCTAAAATAGTTGGCATAAGCTTGTCACTCCAATAATCGTAATGCGTCACTCGGCGTAAAGACGCCTCAATACCACCAATTAAAATAGGCGTATCTGGCCATTTTTCTTTTAGAATATTTGAATAAACCGTTGTGGCATAATCTGGCCTAAAACCAATATCGCCATTCGGTGTATACGCATCTTTATCACGGCGCTTTTTATTCGCGTTATAATTGCTAAGCATCGGGTCCATACAACCACCTGTAACACCAAAAAACAATTTTGGCTTACCCATTTTCACAAAATCCTGAAGATTATCATTCACATTCGGCTGCGGTACGATGGCAACGCGTAAGCCATAACTCTCTAAAATCCGACCAATAACAGCGGGCCCAAATGATGGATGATCCACATAAGCATCACCACTAAATAGTATAACGTCTAGCGCATCCCATCCGCGTATTTTCACCTCTTTGTTTGTGGTAGGTAACCAATCTGAAAGTTGTAATTCTTGCATAGCGCTGCAAAAATAAGTAAAAATTGATGCTTAAATGTTAAAAGTCAATTATTTTGGGCGTTACTCAAGGGTCGGGCTTTTATTCATGGTTTTCTATTTAATATTATCGAATTCATGAACATAAATGTTTCGCTATATCTTTTTAAAACGTCATTGCGAGGACGAAGGAGGTGGCAATCTGCCTAACTTCAGTTCTCCCGCATGTATTATGTTATTTAAGCTTTTAAAAAGATGTCGCTGCAATCCCTAACCTTTAGTTTAATAGCTTGTGTTAAATGGTTAAAGTTGATTCTTATTTGAAGAAGTTCGCTTAACGTTTTTGGGCATTATTGCAAATTTATAGCGTTTCTACATTTAGGTTAATTTGTACATCCTAAAAAGTTTCCATATTTCCCTTTTCTCTTAGTTATAAAACCACTTCTGCAAACAGGACATACGTTCAATTTTTTAAGTTTAGACTTGAAAAGAGTTATTAAAGTACTCCCAAAAAAATAGAGATTTCAGTGGTTTAAAAATGTCTAAATTGTTAAATGGAGATTGTGGGCTAAGGATTTTTCAGGTTGAAGATAGCGCTCAATGGAATACGCATAGGTTAACTCTTCATTAATTAAGTTATATAGTTTTATAATATTTTGAATACGCTTTTTTTGGATATAAGCATTAATTTCAGGTTTTGTATAGGCTTGCACACTTTTTATAAATTCTAAATCTTTTTTAAGATTATCTTTTATACCCTTATAAAACTCTTCTTCTGCTGTAGCCTATTTTCTGTTTTCATTCCAATTATTAATCTGTAATGCAATGAGAACACCAATCAACACAAGGATTATTTCGCCAATGCATATTTAAAGTATTTGGTTGTTTTAACTTCTTTGAGAGGATTTTGGCAGATTTTTCAAAAAAAAATTAATCATTTACTTTCATTAAAAAGTAAATTAGGGGTGATGGTAATCTTTGAGGTTTACTAACTATTTGTATTTAAAGATATTGAATTGTTATAGATTAATCTTTAAACATCCCAATATATAACTCGCCTTTAGCATTCATAATGGCGCGAAACATGCCTTGGGTGTTAAATTCCATTACCATATTGCCATCTTTATCTATCGCTACAATACCACCAGTGGCGCCTTGATCTCCAATGTTTGGAAGTTTATTTTGAATAACCTCTTTTGCTGCTTCTTTTAAAGATAAGCCTTTATATTCCATAAGTGCGGAAATATCGTAAGCGACCATACCTCTGATAAAAAACTCACCCCAACCTGTACTTGAAACGGCGCAAGTATTGTTATTGGCATAAGTGCCTGCTCCAATTATAGGAGAATCGCCTATGCGTCCCCAACGCTTATTGGTCATCCCTCCAGTTGAAGTTCCAGCTGCTAAATTCCCGTGTTTGTCTAGAGCAGCGCAACCAACCGTTCCAAATTTTGAATCTTGTAAGTCTGCATCATAGAACGAAGCGACTTTGTTCTTTTCTGAAGCTTTAACACGCTCTAAAGATTTTAATTTCTTTGTTGTAGAGAAATAATTAGGTTCAACAATCTCCAAACCCTGTTCCTTAGCAAAGGTTTCAGCCCCACCTCTAGAAAGGAAAACATGAGGTGAATTATCCATAACTGCTCGTGCCAAATTAATGGGGTTTTTAATGGTTTTTGTCCCTGCTGAAGCTCCTGCATTTAACGTTTTTCCATCCATAATGGAAGCATCATGTTCGTTAAAACCCTCGTGTGTAAAAACAGCACCTTTCCCTGCATTAAAAAGTGGTGAATCTTCCAGAATATTAATGGTGTTTTGTACGGCATCTAAACTTGTACCGCCCTCTTTCAAAATAGTATAACCAACACGAATGGCTTCCTCTAATTTTTGTCGATATTCGGCCTCTCTTTCTTCTGACATATTATCTCTTCGGATACTCCCTGCTCCACCGTGTATGATAATCGAAAACTCGACTTTTTCGGTTTCATTTTGAATAGCTTCTGAAGGTTTTTTTGATTCATTTTTGCAAGCAGAAAAGATTAATAGAGCAAAGATTAAATAGATACATTTTTTCATGAAAATTATGATTGATTTGTAGACTAAGTTACTAATTTTACTGTTAGTAAATTTTAATAAAAACGGCTATTATTTAGTATATTCGCAAATAATTTCAATATAATCAATAAATCAATAATTAATGAATGCAATAGCGACTGATTTTGGTATAGATAAAGCTCTTAAAACTTTAGGTGTAAAAGCTATAAATGAGGGCTCCTCTACAGGGTCAAATAATTTTTCTAATGGTGAAATTATTGAATCTTACTCTCCTGTTGATGGACAATTAATAGGAAAAGTAAAAACAACCACAAGAGCAGATTACGATAAAATAATGGATGCAGCAACAAAGGCATTCAAACCTTGGAGAGATGTTCCAGCGCCTCAAAGAGGAGAAATTGTGCGTCAATTTGGGAACAAATTAAGAGATTTAAAAGACCCTCTTGGGAAACTTGTATCCTACGAAATGGGAAAATCTTTGCAAGAAGGCTACGGCGAGGTTCAAGAAATGATTGATATCTGTGATTTTGCTGTAGGATTGTCTCGTCAGTTAAACGGGCAAATAATTCCTTCTGAACGCCCAGGACATGTTATGAGAGAACAATGGCACCCAATTGGGGTTGTTGGCATTATTTCAGCATTTAACTTCCCTGTTGCTGTTTGGGCGTGGAATACAGCTTTGGCTTGGATTTGTGGCGACGTGTGTGTTTGGAAAGGCTCTGAAAAAGCACCTTTATGTTCTATTGCTTGTCAAAATATTATAGCAGCAGTTTTAAAAGATAACAACTTACCTGAAGGTATTTCTTGTATTATCAATGGGGATTATAAAGTAGGAGAAATGATGACCACAGATTCTAGAATCCCTTTAATTTCTGCTACAGGTTCTACAAGAATGGGGCGACTTGTTGGTACCACAGTTGCTAAACGTTTTGGAAAATCTTTATTAGAATTAGGAGGAAATAATGCCATTATTATCACGCCTTCAGCTGACTTAAAAGTGGTTGTTCCCGGTGCTGTTTTTGGAGCTGTTGGTACTTGTGGACAGCGTTGTACATCAACACGCCGATTAATTATACATGAATCTGTTTACGATAAAGTCAGAGATGCCATTGTTGGTGCGTATGGTCAATTAACTATTGGGAACCCATTAGATGAAACCAATCATATAGGACCTTTAATTGATAAAGATGCCGTTAACACCTATTTAGCTGCTATTGAAAAAGCAAAAGCAGAAGGTGGAAAAGTTTTAGTTGAAGGTGGCATTTTGGAAGGTGAAGGTTATGAAAGTGGATGCTATGTAAATCCAGCAATTATTGAAGCAAAAAATCATTTTGAAATTGTACAACATGAAACGTTTGCTCCAATTTTGTACCTAATAACATATTCTGGAGAAGTAGAAAATGCAATCGAACTTCAAAACGGAGTTGCCCAAGGATTATCATCAGCAATTATGACCAACGACATGAAAGAAGCTGAAAAATTCTTGTCTTATGCGGGTTCTGACTGTGGGATTGCAAACGTAAATATCGGCACTTCTGGCGCTGAAATTGGAGGTGCTTTTGGAGGTGAAAAAGAAACAGGTGGCGGCCGTGAGTCAGGATCTGATGCTTGGAAAGTGTATATGCGTCGCCAAACAAATACAGTCAATTATTCAGACGAGTTGCCTTTAGCACAAGGCATTAAGTTTGATTTATAAGCTAGAATTTTATATAAATTGTTTAAAAACCGTTTCATCTTTAAAACGGTTTTTTTTGTATCTTCAAAGCTCATATTAAACTGTTTCAACGTATTGAAGTCTAAGAATTCACATATCATTTTTTGATTCGTTTTATTTCTTAAAATCATCACGCTATGAAAGCTAAGCACATACAACATTTATACAGACGTATTGGTTTTGGGATTTTACCAACCGAACTCGAAAAACTTTCTAAGAAAAGAAAGAAGGATGTTGTTAACTCTCTTTTTAAAGCTTCAAAAAGCATGACGCTTCTTGAGGTTGATACTTCAGAAATAAAAGACATTTTTAGTGGTATGATGAACGCCTCAAAACGTGACTCTGAAACTCTTAGAAAAATTCAAAAAATAAGTCGTAAAAAACAAATTGAATTAAATGCGGCTTGGATAAATAGACTTACTAAATCACCCGAAGTTTTAAGAGAAAAAATGACACTCTTTTGGGCCAATCATTTTGTTTGTGAAGATAATAGCATCATTTACATTCAACAATTTAATAACACACTTAGAAAATATGCCTTAGGCGATTTTAGAGATTTTGTAAATGCCGTTTCAAAAGAAGCTGCCATGACAAAATATTTAAATACTAAACAAAATAGAAAGCAAAAACCTAATGAGAATTTTGCAAGAGAATTAATGGAGTTGTTCACACTTGGAGTAGGTCATTATTCCGAAGAAGATATAAAAGAAAGTGCAAAAGCATTTACAGGCTACAGCCATAACTTACGTGGCGAATTTGTTTTTAAACAACGCGCTCATGATGAAGGAGAAAAAACTTTTTTCGGAAAAACCGGGAACTTTTCTGGAGAAGATATTATCGATATTATTTTAGAACAAAAACAATGTGCCAAATACATTTGTGAAAAAATATACCGCTACTTTGTAAACGATGTTAGTGATAAAAACCATATTAATGCCATGACAGAGGTGTTTTATAAAGACTATAATATCGAAAATTTAATGCGATTTGTATTGCAATCAAATTGGTTTTATGAAGACAATAATGTGGGCACAAAAATAAAATCGCCCATTGAGTTTTTAGTGGGTATGAAAACTATGGTGCCTACAGAATTTAAGGAACCAAAACAACTATTATACATTCAAAAATTACTGGGTCAAATTCTATTAAACCCACCAAATGTTGCAGGTTGGAAAGGGGGCCGAAACTGGATAGATAGTAACACTATTGTGCTGCGCTTAAAACTACCGTCGCTATTACTTAATGACGCTTACATTTCTAAAGTAAAAGACGGACATGAAGATGCGCAAATAGATGCGAAAAAAGCAATGTTTAATAAAAAATTTGGTAAGCGTTTTAAAACAGAAGTTAATTGGAAATATTTCAATAATCAATTTCAAAATGTTGGAATAAACGATTTTCAAAACCATCTATTAGCTTGTGACGTTAATGACAGTGCAAAAGCATATTTACAGTCTTTAGAAAAAGTCTCCAAACAAGAGTATTGCATACAACTTATGTCATTGCCCGAATATCAAATGTGTTAATAAAAAAATTTTACCGATGCTTAGCATTGGTGTATCCGTTGAAATTGTCATTCTCGCGAATGCGAGAATCTAAAAAAAGAATTTTGCCTTAAAAAATTATTTACTTATGGACAGAAGAAAATTTTTAAAACAGTCATCTTTAGCTAGTAGTTTATTTTTTGTTCCAAGTTTTGTAAGAGCATTCGAAGACGTTGCAAGTAGTAAATTAGGCTACAAGCGCTTGGTTATTATTCAACTTTCAGGAGGTAATGATGGTTTAAATACAGTGATTCCTTATAGAAACGATTTGTATTACAAGGAGCGACCAAGGCTTGCCATAGCTAAAAATGACATTATAAAGCTTACCGACGATGTTGGTTTAAACCCCAGTTTAGAGCCTCTAAAACGGCTTTACGATAAAGGCTATTTATCTATCATTAATAATGTGGGATATCCAAATCCTATTAGATCTCACTTTAGATCGATGGATATTTGGCAAACTGCCACAGATTCTGATACATATTCTCAAAGTGGTTGGATAGGGCGCTATTTAGATAACTACGGCAAAACCCCACACAGCGCTATAGAGGTTGATGAAAGTTTATCTTTAGCTATGAAAGGCGAACATTTAAACGCTATTGCTACTCAAGATGCCAAAGCGCTATATAACTTATCGAAAGACCCATATTTTAAAAACATTCATGGGCATCAAAACGATGCGCATTTAAGTGAGCATAATTTAGGCTATTTATATAAATCTATGATTGCTGCAGAATCTTCAGCTAAATACATTTTTGAAACCAGTAAAACTGTTTCTAGCAAAAAAGAGTATCCAAACAATAAATTTGGAAATCAAATGAAAACCACCGCGCAGTTTATTAATTCACATCTGGAAACCAAAGTATTTTATACCTCTTTGGGTGGTTTTGATACACACGTAAACCAGTTAAGCAGGCAAAAAAGACTATTAGGTATTTATGCCGATAGTGTTGAAGCTTTTGTGCAAGATTTAAAAGATAACGATACCTTTAAAGACACTTTAATTTTAACCTTTTCAGAATTTGGTCGTCGTGTAAAACAAAATGCCAGTGTGGGTACAGACCACGGTACAGCCAATAACGTATTTGTAATTGGCGAAAATTTAAAGACCCAAGGTTTTTATAATGATATGGCAAGCTTAAGTGATTTAGATGATAATGGCGATTTAAAATTCGAAATAGATTTTAGAACCATTTACGCCACCGTACTTGATAAATGGCTCGAGGTAGATGATACAATAGTGCTTAATAAATCTTTTAATCCGTTAGGTTTTATTTAAAATTAAGTAGCCTTTATTCTGTGCGGGTTAATAATAAGGTTGCTCTAAAAACAAAAGCCCCTTAAAAAGGCGCTTTTGAGTTAATATTTATTTTTTTAAGCCCTTTGTGCAACGATTACCGGTGTTAGGCAACGTTTTTATTCAATCGTTAAATCTTTTATTGTTTTTCCTAATCTTCCTTGATGTGCTCTACTTAAATTTAACTCTCGTTTTACTAATCTCAAATTTGCTTTTTCCTTATGATATTCTCTAAATTCAGCTTTTAATTTTTCATCTGCAATTTCATTCGGTCCTCCTTCAATTTGTAATAATTCGATTTCCTTTATATTCAAGTTTTTGATTTCAATAAATCTATCTACAATTACAGAAAATGTATTTGGTTGTCGATGGTCAACATTTAATTCTTCATAAGCTAAATATTCACCCGATTCTTGACATTTCACTTTGCTTTTTTTGGCTTTAATTTCAAAATATTTCTGTTTTACATTTATTAAATCTTCTTGAATTGCTTGCCTGCAAGCAATTCTAAATTTTGAAAAGTGGTCTTTTGGTTTATTAATTTGTTTAGTGTATGATAAAAACTCAGAACTTCCATCTTTTCTTACAATCTCAAAACTTTTCGTATTAAATTTTGCCTTTCCAATTCTAAAATATTGAATACCACTACCAATTTTTTTTTCTTTTTCAGGATGGATTTCTATTAACCCATAAACATTTTCAAAATCGGTTGGATTCAATGTTTCTCCAAACTCATAAGAATTCAATATTCTTTTATAAAAATCAAGTGCATCTTTCTTATAAGTAAACTTATTTTCTCCAATTTCTATCGGTTTTTTCATTTCTCAAATGTTGCCAAATACAAAGACAAGTTTCAATTTCTATACTGAAACAAGTTCAGAACAGGTGAAATTTACGGATTGTTAATCGAATTTAGTTAGTTTTTCTGAGAATTTGAAGCTGCAATCCTTTCAAACCCTTTTTTTTAGGTAAAATGGTTTTGCCCAACCGTTTTTTAATAGAAAAACTTTCTTATTCCAATTAAAACAAAAATCATAAGGGTATAAACCAAAAAGAAAGGTAGAATAAATGCTTTTAAGCCTAATACAAGCATAGCTGCAATAATGAGTAATTGGAAACCTAAACCAAAGGTAGAAACAACTGTCATCAACCAATTTGGCAATATTCTACCTTTGTCTGCATTACTATCTAAAGCATAAATGATTTTATCAAAAACACCATAACATAGTTTATACAAACCAAAAAGAATATTTACGTGCTTTTGTGTTTCCCCTTTTAAGGCAATTGGTGTTTCGTTTTCAAAAACACGACTAGTAGTATCGCCATTAAACTTATTTCTTAAAATAACATAGTAGTAATTGTAAAGTGTTCCTTGTAATTGCATGCCGAAGAATGCTAAAAAGCATATCCAAATGGATGCCTGGTTAATATACCATATAGAAATAAAAAATAAAGCATTTAAAATGATGTCTGCTACAGAATCTAAATAACGACCAGTATACGAGGGTGTGTTTTTTACGCGAGCTAATTCGCCATCTGCAGCATCCAAAATAGACTTAAAAATTAAAAAGAATGCAGCTAGCCAATAATAACCTTGTAAAATACAATAAACAGCGATGAAGCCAGATATTATAAAACCAAAAGTAACGTGAATAGGAGTGAAATTAGTGTGCTTAAGTGAGTTTGCTATAACTTTAGCTATTGGTCTTCCATAATCAGAAAGATCAATAAATTTATGTTCTTTTGGTAATTTGGACATATAATTTCATAGAAAGCTGTATTGTGGAATATACCAAGTTATAAAAATGCAAAGATACAGTTAAAATTATAGCTTATGCATTGGTATTAGGATGTATTTATATCGAAAAATGCGTGGTCTATTTTTATGTTTTTCTGATAAAGTCAAGGTGCAATCGCATTAACATTAAAATCGATTACGAAATTATTCTATTTTAGTAGACATAGCGACATGGTTAATCTCTAAAACAAGTCTGCATTAATGTATACAGTAATTTAAAATTGGCCATAAAAAAAACCTTGTGCCTATATTCACCTATTGGGCGACACAAGGTTTTATAAATAAAGATTAATAGCGTAGCAAAGGTAGTATTTTTTCTATAATTCTAAAATTTTAAGCTTATATTTATTAACATTTGTTAATTATACTTCATTTTTCGTAATATTCGTAAAGATTCCTTATATAAATTATAAATCTCTCTATTATAGACTTTTAAATAAGGTTTAGCTTCTTGAAGTTTATGAATAGCATCATGAAATAGATTAAGGTAACAAATTAAGTATGTAGCGGGTAAGTTTTTTAAATCGATTTCTTCTCTTTTTGAAAGTGTAAACCCATTTTTTAGCTTTTCTAAAATAGCATTGTTGTTATTGTATATATGATGTAAAACTTTTTTATCAAATTGAGGTGGCTCAAATAATAATTTGGTTTCTATGTTATAATGTGCGTTGTCTTCAAATTTAATTATGGTTTCTTCTAATGGGTAATATTTATTAGAATCTTGAAGCCCAAGGTTAACATATTCAATAATTTTAAAACTATCATCGTTAATAGTAATAGAAACTTCATCTAAAGCCGAAAAAAACAAACGTACCTGCTCATTAATCAATTCAATATCTACTCTAGAATAAAATACTTCTTTTTTTGTTAATTTTTTTTGTCCTGCCCAACATACTACAAAATATTCTTTAAAGACTTTGTATTGCGCATTAAAGTCTTTTCGGTGATTCATAAAGTCGAAAACGCCATTTAAGGTGTGCTCCATATTGTTTTGCGCATGCTTTTCAATAGCATCAACAATTTTAGAATTAACATCCATTATCTCGATATCAAAAACTTTAGGCATACTGATGCTTCCGTCTCTAAAAAACACAGAACCTCCATAGTATTTCCAGATATTCTTTCTAAGTGATGTGATTTTCCCAGTAGGTCTTATGGTTACCAAACCAACAACTTTATCATCGGGTAAATGCGGAAACGGAATGTTTTCATACTGCACAATTGGCGGATGATTTAAATAAGCATTGATGAGGTTTTGTATTTTGCTATCATCAAAAAAATCGACACCGATAATTTTATTGTCCTCATCTTCAACACCAATAACGATAAACGAATTATTTTTCGGATTACTGTTAGAAAGCGCGCAAATATGCTTTAAAAATTTCGCTTTTCCTTCCTTATGACTAATGTCAATTTTTCGCTTTTTATCATAAAAACTATTCTCATCGTTGTGAGCTAAAAGGTGTTTTATGAGGAGGCGTTTGTTAATCATATTTGTCATTCCCGCGAAGGCGTGAATCTTATTTTTAAAATTCCTTTTTTACAGTTATACTATTCGCTTGTGCAGTGCAAAACATTAAAACATCAGCAATATTTACATGGGCAGGCCTAGAAACCGCAAAATAAATAACCTCTGCAACATCTTTAGCTTGTAACGCTTTAAAACCTGTATACACTGAATCGGCTTCCTTCCCATTTTTAAATCGCACTTTCGAAAATTCGGTTTCAACTAAACCAGGATTTATTGCGCTAACTTTAATTCCAAACGCATTTAAATCAATTCGCATCCCCTCGGTAATCGCTAAAACAGCATGTTTACTAGCACAATATACGTTTCCTTTTGGGTAAACTTCTTTTCCTGCCGATGACCCAATATTGATAATGTGCCCAGATTGTCGCTCAGTCATTTGCGGAATAACAGCTTTACTTACATATAATAAGCCTTTCACATTAATGTCCATCATAGCATCCCAATCATCTAAATTTCCAGTTTGTATAGAGTCTAAACCATGAGCATTTCCTGCATTGTTTATAAGAATATCGATATTTTTAAATCCTTTTGGAAGGGATCCTATAGCCTTGAAAGTTTCGTCTTTATCGCGTACATCAAAGTTTAAAACATGTACATTGGTTAAACGCTCTAAAGCTTTTTTTATCGTAATTAAACGCTCTAAACGTCTTCCGCAGAGTATTAAATGGATACCTTGTTTTGCAAACTCGTATGCAGTAGCTTCACCAATTCCGCTTGTAGCTCCAGTTATTAGGGCTGTTTTTTTCATGTATTATATTATTATCCTGTTTATAAAATTACTTAAAAGTGGATTTATAATCTGATACTTATCAAATTATAAAAGTTATAATCCGTAAGTATTTATGATAAACTTATAATAATTATTTGTTAAATGCCATCTACATTGACTTCCCTTCATATTTTTAACCATTTTTTAACACCTTTACAATATTTTTTTTAACATTTTGCAGTGCTCAAATACTAACCGTAAATTCGAGCTTTTAATAAAACAAAAAATGATGGAAGAAACAGGAACAATTGATATAAAATCAATTAATGAGAAAATTGAAAAAGAGAGTGCTTTTGTTGATTTACTGATGTTAGAAATGAATAAAGTCATCGTGGGTCAAAAACACATGGTAGAACGGTTACTAATTGGTTTATTAGGACAAGGACACATTTTATTAGAAGGTGTTCCTGGATTAGCAAAAACATTAGCGATTAATACTTTAGCACAGGCTGTAGATGGGAGCTTTAGTAGAATTCAATTTACACCAGATTTATTACCTGCAGATGTTACTGGAACGTTGATTTATAACATGAAGGTTAACGATTTTTCAATCAAAAAAGGACCAATATTCGCAAACTTCGTACTAGCAGATGAGATAAATAGAGCACCAGCAAAAGTACAATCCGCTTTACTTGAAGCAATGCAAGAAAAACAAGTGACTATTGGTGATGAAACGTTTATACTTGACAAACCATTTTTAGTAATGGCAACGCAAAACCCTGTTGAGCAAGAAGGAACGTACCCATTGCCTGAAGCGCAGGTTGACCGTTTTATGCTAAAAACAGTTATTGACTATCCAAAAATTGACGAAGAGCAAATGATTATGAGAGCCAATTTAAAGGGCGCTTGGGATAAAGTAAATCCTGTGGTTTCAATATCTCAAATATTAAAAGCTCAAGAAGCTGTTCGTGAAGTATACATGGATGAAAAAATTGAAAAATACATTCTAGATATTATTTTTGCAACACGTTATCCTGATAAATATAGGCTTCCAGCTTTAAAACCCTTAATTTCTTTTGGAGCTTCACCTCGTGGAAGTATCAATTTAGCTACTGCTGCAAAATGCTATGCGTTTATTAAGCGTCGTGGGTATGTTATTCCAGAAGATGTGCGTGCTGTTGTTTATGATGTTTTAAGACACAGAATAGGTATTACTTATGAAGCTGAGGCTGAAAATGTAACTTCTGAAGACATCATTAATAAAATAGTAAACGAAATAGAAGTACCATAAAAAAGCCCCCTAACCCCCAAAAGGGGGAATACTTACTCATATGTGCTAAAAAGAAGGGCTAATAAAAAAATGTTTAATACAATTATTTCAAAATCAAGTTTAATCGCAATCAATACCCCCTTTGGGGGCTAGAGGGCTGGCTATGGATACTAAAGAATTACTAAAAAAAGTACGTAAAATAGAGATTAAGACACGCCGTTTGTCTGATCATATTTTTGGAGGTGAATATCATTCCACCTTCAAAGGGCGTGGTATGACTTTTAGTGAAGTACGTCAGTATCAGTTTGGTGATGATGTTAGAAATATAGACTGGAATGTTACTGCGCGCTACAACGAACCTTTTGTAAAAGTATTTGAAGAAGAACGCGAACTGACCATGATGCTTATGGTAGATGTTTCGGGCTCTGAGTTATTTGGTACCGAGCAGCAATTTAAAAATGAAGTGGTTACTGAAATTGCTGCAACTTTAGCCTTTTCAGCAACACAGAATAATGATAAAATAGGGCTTATTTTATTTTCAGATAAAGTTGAATTATTTATCCCTCCTAAAAAAGGGCGTTCGCATGTACTCCGAATTATTCGCGAATTGATTGAATTTAAACCCGAAAGCAAGCAAACCAATTTAGTAGAAGCTTTAAAATTCATGCAAAACGTTATGAAGAAAAAGGCGATTGTTTTTGTCTTGTCTGATTTTATTGTAGACGACTACCATCAAACCATGAAAATAGTTTCCGGTAAACATGATGTCACAGGCATTAGAGTCTATGATAAACGAGAGGAAGACATACCAAATTTAGGGATGGTACAAATGCAAGATGAAGAAACAGGAGAATTAATGTTGGTAAATACATCTTCAAAAAAAGTACGCCTCAATTACCGAAAATTCTATCATCAAAAAGTGGATTATTATAAAGAAAGTTTTACTAAATCTGGTGCAGGCGCTATTGATTGTCGAGTAGATGAAAGCTATGTAAAAAAGCTTTTGGGGTATTTTAAAAGAAGAGGATAAAAAAGTTATGAGTTACGAGTTACGAGTTATAAAATCTAAATGTTCCGTCTTCTGTCTTCGGCCTTCGGATATCTTTTCTTTGGTCTTTATTCTATGCTCTTTCGTTTCTTTTTCCCAAGTGTCATCAACAATCGATTCAACAACTATAAAAATTGGTGAGCAAATCACCTATCATATTCAAGTTGAAACAGATACTACAGATTTAGTTGTATTTCCTGAAGGGCAAACATTTTCGCCTTTAGAAATGATTGAATCTTATGCGATTGATACACTTAAAAAAAAGGACAAATTCAATCTGATTAAAAAGTATGGATTAACTCAATTTGATTCAGGGGCATATATTATTCCTAGGCAAAAAATAATAATAGGAGATAAAACCTTTTTTACCGATTCTTTAAAGGTTGAGGTTAACAATGTTGAGGTTGATACCACGCAAGGTATTTACGATATAAAACCAATTATTGGGGTTGAGAAAAGTGGAAGTGATTGGTGGAAGTATCTTTTAATTACATTATTAATTATTGGTGGTATAGCATCTTTACTATATTGGTTAATTTGGAGAAAGAAACCTTTAACCGAAGAAGAAGAAATTGCCTTGCTACCGCCTTACGATAGAGCAAAATTAGCACTAAAGAAGTTAGACGAAAGTCCATATTTAGAAAATCAAAATTTAAAGGAGTACTATTCTGATTTAACGTTTATCATAAGAAAATATCTTGATGAAAAAGTGTATAACAAAGCTTTAGAAAGTACCACAGACGAATTAATTACAAGGCTGAATATTCTTAAAGAAGCCAATCAAGTCGATTTGAGTAATGATGACATTAAGAATCTTGAAAGAATTTTAAAGCGTGCCGATTTAGTAAAATTTGCAAAATCTGCTCCTGATGTGGAGTTGGCTAAGATAGATAGAGAAACTATAGATGTCGAGATAGATCATGTAAAAGAAGCATTACCAGAACCTACCGAAGAAGAAAAGCTTTTAGACGAAAAATATAGAGCAGAACAAGAGCGAAAAAAGAAACGTAATAAGATTTGGCTAACCGTTGGGATTAGTGTTTTTTTACTGTTAGCTACCTTTACAGGGCTTTCTATTAAATATGGCTTTGATTTAGTTAAAGACACCATTATTGGTCATGATAGTAAAGAACTTTTAGAGGGCAATTGGGTACGAAGTGACTATGGTTTTCCGCCTATAATGATAACCACACCTAAAGTTTTAAAACGTATGGATGCTGGTTTGTCTGAGAAAGTAGCGCAACAAGTAGATATTACAATTTTTGGTTATGGTAGTTTAATTGATAAGTTCAATGTTGTTGTGGGGACATCTAAATATAAAAATTTAGGAGAAAATAAAATTGATTTAGAGCAAATTATTGATGGTAGTTTAAAGACATACGAAGCAGCAGGGGCTCAAAACATAATTACTAAAAAAGATAAGTTTGTTACACCTAATGGAGCCGAAGGGCTAAAGGTTTATGGAACCTTACAAATGCCAATTCCAGGTACTGAAGGTGTTGAGGATGGGAAATATATACTTTTAGCATTTACATCAGAAAATGTAGTACAGCAAGTGTCTTTATCTTGGAAACAAGATGATACTTACGCAGATCAAATAATTGAACGTATTTTAAATTCAGTTGAACTTAAACCAGCAGAAGAATAATGTTTGAAGGGATTGAATTTGTAAATAAAGAATTTTTCTGGTTGCTATTAGCACTTCCTTTAGCTGTGCTTTGGTATATTTTTAAGCATAAGAAACAAACTGCCGAACTTAAAATTTCAAGTTTAAAAGGCTTTAAAATAACCAACTCATGGTTGCCAAAACTAAGGCACGTGTTATTTGCGCTGCGTTTAGTAGCATTGGCATTATTAATAACAGCTTTAGCAAGACCGCAATCTGTTGATGTATCAACAAAAACAAAAACAACGCGAGGTATCGATATTGTTATGGCTATTGATGTTTCTGCAAGTATGCTGGCCAAAGATTTATCACCCAATAGACTAGAAGCTCTAAAAAAAGTGGCCGCAGAATTTATAAAAGGCAGACCTAACGATAGAATTGGTTTAGTAGAATACGCAGGTGAAAGCTATACCAAAACACCTATTACTAGTGATAAAGCCATCGTGATTCGTTCGCTAAAAAGCATAAAATATAATACCATTATTGAAGGCGGAACTGCCATTGGTATGGGTTTAGCAACATCGGTAAATCGATTAAAAGATAGTAAAGCCACAAGTAAAGTGATTATTTTGTTAACGGATGGCGTAAATAATTCAGGGTTTATAGACCCTAAAATTGCAAGCGAATTAGCTGTTGAATATGGCATAAAAACCTACACCATTGGTTTAGGGACTAATGGAATGGCATTATCTCCAGTTGCTATTTTACCAAACGGTAATTTTCAATATGGCCGTATTCAAGTGGAGATTGATGAAGATTTACTTAAAGAAATTGCTGAGGTTACAGGCGGAAAATATTTTAGAGCTACCAATAACAAAAAGCTTGAAGAGATTTATGAGGAAATAAATAAGCTAGAAAAAACAGAAATAGAAGAATTTAAATATTATAATTACGAAGAAAAATATAGACCGTTAGTAATTTTAGCAGGGTTATTATTGCTTATAGAATTACTATTACGCTATACCCTTTTTAGAAGTTTCGTATAAACAAAAACGACTAAACAAGTTCATGTATCAATTAGAAGAAAAAATATGGTTTTGGGCATTAGTAATTATTCCAGTAATAATTCTACTCTTTTTGGTGCTTCAGTTTTGGAGATACAGAACGCAAAAAAAGTTTGCTGATATCGCATTACTTAAAAGACTAAGTCCAAATAGGTCTATATTTAAATCTGTATTAAAAGTTAGTGTTTTAAGTTTAGCATTCTTTTGTTTAGTTATCGCTTTAGTAAATCCAAAGATTGGTACAAAACTTGAAACTGTAAAAAGAGAAGGTGTCGATATTGTTTTTGCTCTCGATGTTTCAAAAAGTATGTTAGCAGAAGATATTGCTCCAAATCGATTAGAGAAATCAAAACAACTCGTTACACAAATCATTAACAATTTGGCTAGTGATAGAGTTGGAATTATCGCTTACGCAGCAAAAGCATTTCCGCAATTACCCATAACAACAGATTATGCTTCGGCTAAAATGTTTTTACAAAGCATGAATACAGATATGTTATCCTCACAAGGAACAGCCATAGATGAAGCCATTAAACTAGCTAAGACGTATTTTGATGATGAAGAACAAACCAATCGTGTACTTATTATCATATCAGATGGTGAAGATCATAGTGAGCAAGCAGCAGTAATAGCAGAAGAAGCTAGTGAAGAAGGTATTCGTATTTTTACTATTGGAGTTGGTGATGTAAAAGGAGGACCAATTCCAGAAAAGCGTAATGGGGTTGTTTTAAATTATAAGAAGGATAGCCAGGGCGAAACAGTCATTACAAAACTTAATGAAGAAACACTTCAGAATATCGCATCTGAAGCTAACGGCGCCTACATTAATGGTAAAAACACAAAAGATGTTGTTGAAAATATTCGTGAGGCATTAAATGCCATGGATAAAACGGAGTTTGAAGCCAAACAGTTTGCAGATTTTAAAGATCAGTTTCAATGGTTTTTAGGTTTCGGAATTTTCTTTTTGTTGATTGATATTTTATTATTAGAACGAAAAACAGCATGGTTAAAAAAGTTGAATTTATTTAATGAAAATCTTTAATTTCCGCACATACAGAAATCTTTTAAATTTAAACGATTCATATTTTATAAAATTTTTAACGAACAAAAATTTTGGGTTTTATATCTTAGAATTTAGAATAAAATAAAAATGAAGCATATCGTATTTTTTATAGTAATGTTTACCATTTTATTTTCTTTTGCACAAGAAGATAAAGCAAAATTACAGGCTTTAAAGAAAGCTAATAATCACATCTACGAAGCAAATACTTTAGCTAAAGATGATGATTTTGTTTCTGCAGAAATGGAATATAGAAAAGCCATTTCAGAACAAGCTTCTAACGTGGCGGGTACTTATAATTTAGGAAACACCTATTATGAAAAAGGCAATTATGAAGAGGCTTTATATAGACACCAACAAGCTGCTGAAGTGGCGACTACAAAAGCTGAAAAACATCGGGCTTTTCATAATATAGGTAATACATTAATGAAAAATAAAAAGTATAAGGATGCTGTAGAGGCTTATAAACAAGCATTAAGAAACGTCCCTACTGATGAAGAAACACGATATAACTTAGCAGTGGCTAAGAAGAAACAAAAAGAACAAGAAGATAAACAAGACAAAAATAAGGACGATAAAGAGAATAAAGAAGATAATAAAGAAGATAAGGACAATAAAGAAAACGAAGACAAAAAGGAAAACCAAGAGAATAAAGATAAAGAAGGCGACGATAAAGAGGATAAAAAAGATAAGGGAGACGACGAAAAGAAAGAAGACGAAAAAAAGGATGATAAAGGTAAGCCTAAAGATGAAAAAGAGAATAAAGGTGATGAAGACAAGAAAAAAGAACAGCCAAAACCTAAACCACAACAAGGCCAGTTGTCTCCTCAGCAAATAAAGAATTTATTGGAAGCTATGAATAACCAAGAACAGAAAGTTCAAGAAAAAATGAACGCTGAAAAACAAAAAGGAGTTAAAATTAAGACCGCTAAAGATTGGTAAAAAACGTCTTCCATTATCAGTTAGACTCCTACAAGGTTTTAAAAACCTTGTAGGCATAATGAAAAAGTTATAATGAAATTCATTAAAAACATATACATACTACTATTCATACTTTCTACAAGTATCATATCCGCACAAGTAAAATTTGAAGCCAAAGTAAGCAAGCAAAAGCTTGGTGTAAACGAACGTTTGCGAATTGATTTCGAAATGAATCAAGATGGCGATAATTTTAACCCTCCAGGTTTTTCAGGATTTACTGTAGTTGGTGGTCCAAACCAATCGGTAAGTAATTCTTGGATTAATGGGAAGCGTTCTTTTAAAAAAACCTATACCTATTTTTTAGCACCAAAAAAACGCGGGAGTTTTGAAATTTCTCAAGCCACAATTAATATAGATGATGAAATTTATAAAACAACGCCCATAAAAATCCAGGTAACGGCTGCGGTAGATATTCCAAAAGACCCAAATGATCCAAATTATTTAGCATCAGAAAATATTCATTTAGTTGCTGAGATTTCTAAAGCTAACCCGTATTTGAATGAGGCTATAACCGTAGTCTATAAGTTGTATGTGTCGCCTAAAATAGCTGTAGATAATTGGAATGAAATTGATACGCCACGTTATAATGATTTTTGGAGCCAGAATATAAACACCCAAGGTCAAAAAGTTCAAAACGGAACTTATAACGGTGAAGATTATCGTTATTTAGTATTAAGAAAAACAGTTTTATATCCTCAAAAAACAGGAAGATTAAATATTGAACCATTAACTCTTGATCTCTCCATGCGCGTGCCTACAAATAGACGCGATATTTTTGGAAGTCTTTTAATGACACGAATTAGCAAAACGGTTTCAGCAGGAAACAAAACCATTAATGTTAAAGCGCTTCCTGAAGTTGGAAAACCAGTTGATTTTACTGGAGCTGTTGGAAATTTTAATCTAGATGTATCCTCATCAAAAACCCAATTGGATGCTACCGAGTCGTTTCAGTTGAAAGTGAATGTAAAAGGAAATGGAAACTTAAAACTATTTAAACTTCCAAAAATCTCATTACCAAGTTCGTTAGAGGTTTATGAGCCTGAACATAAAGAAGCCGTTAGAACAAATTTATCTGGTATGCAGGGTAGTATTTCAGATAGTTATACAGTAGTACCTCAGTATAAAGGTAAATACCCTATACCAAGTATTTCGTTTTCATATTTTGATTTACAAACAGAAAGCTATAAAAGGTTGTCTTCAAACGAAATAGTAATTAATGTTTTAAATGGGCCATCAAATAATACCATTTCATCTAACAATAATGTGGCTTCAAGTAATAATAAACAAGCTGTGGTTTTAAATAGTGACCAATTTGCATTTATTAAAACTAAAACTGATTTTTTTACAATTAAAACAAGTCATTTTTTCAAAACCAATACATTTTGGGGTTTACTTTTGTTACCATTTCTAGCCATTCCGTTAGCTATTGTTATTCGAAAAAAGAAAGCCACTAGAGATGCTGATGTTTATGGTAATAAAATTAGAAAAGCGAATAGGTTAGCACGTAAATATTTAGGGAATGCTAAAAAATCGTTAGGCAAAAAAGATACGTTTTACATCGCTTTAGAAAAGGCATTACATAATTATCTAAAAGCCAAACTAAATATTGAAACTAGTGATTTAAGTAAAGATAAAATCCATGATTTACTAACTAAAAAAGGCGTTAACGAAACTGTTATTAAAGATTTTGAAAGTATTTTAGAAAGCTGTGAACTGGCTCGATATACACCAATTGATATTGTGACTATGAAAGAAGATTATGATAAGGCAGCAAAAACAATTGCTTTAATTGATAAACAAGCGCGTTAATATGAAGCATATTTTTTACATACTATCGTTTTTATTTAGTTTTGGGCTTTTTGCACAAAACCAAGAATTGTTTGAAAAAGCAAATGCGTTATATAATCAAGGTAAATACGCCGAGGCTATAGATAATTATAATGCTATTTTAGAAACTGAAAATCATTCTGCTGATTTGTATTTTAATCTAGCTAATGCACATTATAAGCTCAATAACGTAGGTCCAAGTATTTACTATTATGAAAAGGCACTACTATTAAATCCTGAAGATTCTGATATTATAAACAACATAGCGTTTGCAAAAAACATGACTATTGATGCTATTGATATTGTTCCTGATGTTGGTTTTTCAAAGTTATTGAATACAACAACTCATAAAATGTCTTTTGATCAATGGGCAAAAACTTCCATTGCCATAGTTTTCTGTTTTGTAGTATTGTTTTTAGTCTATTATTTTGCTTACTCAACCTCAAAAAAACGTTTAGCTTTTATGGGAAGTATTTCTGCATTAGTATTAGTTTGTATTACTCTTGCATTTGCTTTTCATAAGTTTAACCTAGATAAATTAGACAATCCCGCTATCATTTTTGCTCAAGAAAGTAAAGTAAAAAGCAATCCTAATTCTAGAAGTGAAGAATCTTTTAGATTACATGAAGGCACAAAAGTTCAAGTTCTGGAAACTTATGAAGATTGGAAAAAAATACAACTATCTGATGGTAAAGTGGGTTGGGTTATTAATGATGACATTAAGATATTGAAGGATTTTTAGTACTTAAAACTAAAAAAATTAGAAAAGAGGCTGTCTAAAAAGGCAGTCTCTTTTTTATTGTTTTAGATTTTAAAAAAAGTATTGGTTTTCGTATCTTAAAGGTATGAAAAGCAACATCGTTTGGAAGACGAATAGTCAGTCTCAATTAAGTCTTCTCCCACCA
>NZ_JAQWOO010000052.1 GCF_029245835.1 Algibacter sp.
ACACAGAAGCTTTGGGAACTTTCTTAGCAACCTGATTTCAGGGCTTATCGCATATAGCTTCTTGCCTAAAAAACCGTCTATTAAATTTCAAACTATAAATTCCAATCAAGTTTGCCTGTTTTAATAATCGAACTCAGGTTATAATATTTTTCATTTTTTTTGTTTTTTTTTAATGAAAAGCCCCGAAATGAATTTTCATTTCGGGGCTTTTCTATTCTATTTCTTAAAATTATTTGTTCTCTAACCATAATCTAGCATTCACAAAAGCCTCTAACCAAGGTGATGCTTCATCTTTGCGTCCATCAGGGTAATTTGCCCAGTTCCATTGGAATATAGAACGCTCAATATGTGGCATGGTTACTAAATGTCGCCCTGTTTTATCACTCATCATAGCGGTGTTAAAGTCTGAGCCATTAGGATTATGCGGATAGCCTTCATAAGCATATTTAGCGACAATATGGTATTTGTCTTCTGAATAAGGTAAGTTAAATTTCCCTTCACCATGCGAAATCCAAACGCCTAAAGTCGTGCCTGCAAGTGTTGAAAGCATTACCGAACTATTCTCTTGAATTTTTACTGAAGTAAAAGAACTTTCATGTTTATGTGAAACATTATGACCCATTTTACCATGTATTTCATGATCTGGATTAATTTCATCTAATTCCATAAACAATTGGCATCCGTTACAAATTCCAACAGAAAGGGTGTCTTCTCTTTTAAAGAAATTTTGAAAAGCGGTATTCGCCTTTTTGTTGTATTTAATAGCACCAGCCCAACCTTTAGCAGAACCTAAAACATCAGAGTTAGAAAACCCACCAACAGCTCCTAAAAACTGAATATCCTCTAAAGTTTCACGACCAGAAATTAAATCGGTCATGTGTACATCTTTAACATCAAAACCTGCTAAATACATGGCGTTTGCCATTTCACGCTCCGAGTTGCTTCCTTTTTCACGAAGGATGGCTGCTTTTGGTCGTTTCCCTTCATTACGAGGAGTTTGCGACGTGGTAATCTCATCCTTTGTGTTGGCAGATTGCTTTACTGCGTTCGCAATGACGTCCTCTAACTTTCCTGTAAAATGTTTTGGGAATGTATATTGAAGTGGTTGATTTTTATAATTATCAAAACGGTCTTGAGCTAATCCATTAGCGGTTTGCTTTTGGTCTAGTAAGAATGATGTTTTATACCAAATATCTCTAGTTTTAGCAATATCAAAAGTGAAATTATCGTCGTTGTTTTTAATAGTTACATTACCAGAGTTGTTAACTGAACCAATATTGAAAAAAGTAATATTTTTTTCGGATAATATAGATTCAACTGCAGCGTCTGCTTGAAATACAAGTCCTGAATTTTCAGCAAATAACACTTTTATAGAATCTTCTTCATTTAATTTAGAAAGATCTATATCTGCACCTAAATTTACATCAGCAAAACACAATTCTAAAAGTGTTGTAATTAATCCACCAGAAGCCACATCGTGTCCTGCAGTAATTTGGTCGTTAACAATTAAAGATTGCATTGTGTTGAATACCGTTTTAACATATCCTGCATCTTTCACATTAGGCGCATCGTTTCCAATGGTGTTTAACACTTGGTTAAAAGAACTTCCACCTAATTTAAAATCGTCTTGAGAGATATTAATATAGTAAATAGAACCGCCATTTTGTTTAAAAACAGGCTCTACAACCTTAGTAATATCATTACAATTAGCACCAGCCGAAATAATAACTGTTCCTGGAGATATCACATCGCCATCAGGATATTTTTGTTTCATGGAAAGCGAATCTTTCCCAGTGGGTACATTAATACCTAAATCAATTGAAAATTCAGAAATCGCTTTTACAGCTTCGTATAATCGCGCATCTTCACCTTCATTTTTACAAGGCCACATCCAGTTTGCCGATAATGATACTGCTTGTAAACCATCTTTTAAAGGCGCCCAAACCAAGTTGGTAAGTGCTTCGGTAATAGAGTTTCTACTACCAGCTACCGGATTAATTAACCCCGAAATAGGCGAGTGCCCAATAGAAGTTGCAACACCTTCTTTACCCTTATAATCTAAAGCCATAACGCCTACATTATTAAGTGGTATTTGTAAGGGGCCAACACATTGTTGTTTAGCAACCTTACCACCAACACAGCGGTCTACTTTATTAGTTAACCAATCTTTACACGCCACAGCTTCAAGTTGTAACACTTGTTCTAAATAGACGTGTAGGTTTTTGGTTTTATATCTCGGGTTTTTATAATTTCTAGAAACCGTTTTATCCGTTAAAACCGTTTTTGGCGAACTACCAAACATATCTTCCATAGCTAAATCCATGGGTGTATTCCCTTTGGTTTTAGATTGAAACGTAAAACGATTATCTCCTGTAACATCTCCAACGGTATACATTGGCGAACGCTCACGATCTGCTATTTTATTTAGTGTTTCAAGATGTTTTTCGGCAATTACTAAGCCCATACGCTCTTGAGATTCATTACCAATTATTTCTTTGTCAGAAAGCGTTGGATCACCAACAGGCAAAGCATCTAAATCAATTTTTCCGCCCGTATCTTCAACCAGTTCAGACAAACAATTTAGATGTCCACCAGCACCATGATCATGAATAGATACAATGAAATTTTCATCACTTTCCACCATACCACGAACCGCGTTAGCAGCACGTTTTTGCATTTCTGGGTTAGAACGCTGTACAGCATTTAACTCAATGCCAGAAGCAAACGCACCAGTATCCGCACTAGATACCGCAGCACCTCCCATGCCAATACGGTAGTTTTCACCACCAAGAATCACAATTTTATCACCAGTTTGTGGTGTGTCTTTTAAAGCTTGGTCTGCTTTTCCGTAGCCAATACCTCCAGCCTGCATAATCACTTTGTCGAATCCTAGTCGTCTCGCTTTAGAGTTGCTTGAAGACGCATTTTCATTATGCTCAAAAGTTAAAACAGAACCCACAATTAAAGGTTGTCCAAATTTGTTTCCAAAATCGGAGGCACCATTAGAAGCTTTTATTAAAATATCCATGGGTGTTTGATAGAGCCATTTTCTGGCTTCAAACTTTTGTTCCCAAGGACGGTTTTTTTCCAAACGCGAATACGAGGTCATATACACCGCAGTTCCTGCCAAAGGCAACGATCCTTTTCCACCAGCAAGTCTATCTCTAATTTCACCACCCGAACCAGTTGCAGCACCATTAAAAGGCTCCACCGTAGTTGGGAAATTATGCGTTTCCGCTTTAAGCGAAATCACAGAATCAAAATCTTGTGTCGTGTAGTAATCAGGAATATCAGCACGTTTAGGTGCAAATTGTTCCACTTTTGGGCCTTTTATAAAGGCTACATTATCTTTATATGCCGAAACAATATCGTTAGGATGTTGTTTCGATGTTTCTTTAATCAGTTTGAATAACGAGATCGGTTTTTCTTCGCCATCAATCACAAACGTGCCGTTAAAAATTTTATGACGACAGTGCTCACTATTCACTTGCGAAAACCCAAACACTTCAGAGTCCGTTAATGGGCGCTTAATTTTCTTAGCAACACCTTCCAAATAGGCCACCTCTTCATCGCTTAATGATAACCCCTCTTGTTTATTATACCCCGCAATATCTTCAATATTAAGGATAGGTTCAGGTTCGATATCAATGGTAAACGACTCTTGATTTAAACCATTAAATTTCTCCGAAATCATCGGGTCAAAATCATTAAAACCTTCTGTAACCGCTTCAAACGCTTCAATCCTAATAATGTCTTCAATTCCCATATTTTGGGTAATTTCAACAGCATTGGTACTCCAAGGCGTAATCATAGCAGCGCGGGGACCAACAAAAAAAGCACCTAAAGATGCCTGTTCAATTTTTGGTTGGTTGCCAAAAAGCCATGTTAATTTCTGGGTCGTTTCAGTCGATAATTCTTTTGTTGTCTGTACAGCAAATAGGTTGCCGGTTACGTTTCCAAAGAAATGAATCATTATATCTTTATTTGTGTGTGTTTAAAGAAAGGGCAAATTTACTGCTTTTTAGTGGAATTTTAAGCAAAAAAATAACACGGAAAATGGGAGTTATTAAGGCGTTATAAACAGGTGTTTTTTTGTTTTTATTATTTTGGCGTTACCCCGAAAAGGGGTCGGGCTTTATTCGTTGATTTCTATTTTAAATTAATGAACTCATGAATAGAAATATTTCACTACTCAATCTTTTTAAAACGTCATTGCGAGAACGAAGTTAGCCTGCACTGAGCGCAGTCGAAGTGTGGCAATCTGTTAAATCCCACCTTATAAAGCTAATTTATGGTTTGTTTGGTTTTTAAAAGGGTTTAAAACATTTAGCCCGCGGTGAGCGCAGTCGAACCGTTCAATCCCTAACCGCGATAACCCTTAAAGGTAGGTTTTTAAATCAAATTATTTGTCATTCCGACGGAGCTACGACGAGGAATCTTAAAAAAAATATACAGATTACTCTCATGAGATTTCTCGTCGCTCATGCTTCGCTCTGTCGAAATGACAAACCTTATACATTAAAAATAGGTCTTCAAAATAGCACGCACCGAACCATAATACGAGCGTCCAAACATATTTAAATGCACCAGCAAGTAATACAATTGGGATAGGTCTATTCTGGCAGACGTGTTTTCATTCTCGGGAATAATTGAAAAATAACTTTCATAAAAAGCATCTCCAAAACCACCAAATAGTTTACTCATAGCAATATCAACTTCATGATGTCCGTAATATACCGCTGGGTCAATTACATATGGGGTACCGTCAGTTGCAATTAAATAGTTGCCACTCCATAAATCGCCATGTAGTAATGCCGGTTTAACGTTTTTAAATAAACTGTCTAAAACGGATTTTAGTTCTGAGCTCCCAGGGATTTTTTTTGGATTTAAAAGCCCTTTGTTTTTAGCTAAATGTAATTGCGGTAATAGGCGTTCATGAGTATAAAAGTCCACCCAAGTGTTATGTTGGGTATTGCTTTGGTGTAATTTCCCAATACAATTATCTTGATCTAAGCCAAAATGCTCAGAAGTACACTGGTGTAAAGCTGCTAATTGCTTGCCCAAAACTTTAAAGTCTCCAGAAGCTGGTGATTTAGATGCTACAAATTCCATCAACAAAAATGCAGACCCTTCAAAAGTATTACAAGCGATAGCTTTTGGTGTTTTTATGGTGTTGGTTTTCGCAATACAATCCAGACCATAGCTTTCGGTTTGAAATAGGGTTAATGCATTAGGCGCGCTGTTTAATTTTAAAAAGTAGTTGTTATTTGCCGTTTCAATACGATAGGCTTGTGAAATATCGCCACCTGAAACGGATGACATATTAGCGATGTTTTCCTTTAGTATTTTGGATAGGTATTGTTTTAAATCTTTAAGCATGATAAGGGTTTAAAGGTATAAAACAAATTAGTAATCTTTTGTGATGAGATTCTCGCGTCGCACTTTGGTGCTCCTCAGAATGACAATTAATTACGCTTTACGCTCCAACAAGGCCATATAAAAGCCATCAAAACCAGATTTATGCGACAGCACTTTATTATCCTTTAGCAAGGTAAAGTTAGCTCCCGCTTCCGATTTTAAAAAGGTTGTGACTTGCTCTTGATTTTCTGATGGTAATACCGAACAGGTGGCATAAACTAGTTGTCCGCCCACTTTTACCATTCTAGAATATTGTTGGATAATTTCTTGTTGCGTTATCTTTATTTTATCTAGAAAATCGGGTTGCAGTTTCCATTTAGCATCTGGATTTCGGCGTAATACACCCAATCCGGAACACGGTGCATCAATTAAAACACGGTCGGCTTTATCATATAATTTTTTAATGGGTTTTGTGGAATCGATAACACGGTTTTCAATGTTATGGGCGCCGTTGCGTTTGGCTCTACGTTTTAACTCGTTGAGTTTATTTTCGTAAATATCCATGGCAATAATTTGCCCTTTATTTTCCATTAGGGCTGCTAAATGCAATGTTTTTCCGCCTGCGCCAGCGCAAGTATCTACCACACGCATACCAGGTTTTACATTTAAATATTCTGCCACCAACTGTGAGTTTGCATCTTGAACTTCAAAATGTCCCTTTTTAAAAGCCTCAGTAGAAAATACATTAGCACGCTCTCTTAATTTTAGTGCGCTTGGGTGCTTATCTAAAAATTCGGTTTCAATATCTAAATCGAATAATTCGGTTTGTAGTTTTTCTTTAGTGGTTTTTAAGGTGTTTACTCTTAAAACAACATCGGCTTGCTCATTTAGTGCTGCAATTTCTTTGCTCCAAACGTCTTTTCCTAATTCTTTTACGCCAATCTCGTCCATCCAATCTGGAATAGATTCTTTGAATTTTCTGGTTTTTGAAAGCTCATCATAACGTCCTTTGATTTTACGCAGTGGTGTGCCTTCAAAATATTTCCAGTCTGGTAATTTTATGCCTTTTAGGGTTGCCCAAACAGCAAACATGCGCCACAGGTTATCGCGATCAAAAGGTTCTTTAACTTCTGCGATTTCTGCGTATAGGCGTTTCCAACGTACCATCTCGTAGGTGGTTTCGGCAACGAAACCTCTATCGCGTGCGCCCCAGCGTTTATCGCGTTTTAATAGTTGTTGTATGACTTTATCGGCATACTTGCCTTCGTTGAAGATTAGGGTTAGGCCGTCTATAACTGCAAAGCAGAGGTTTCTGTGTAATCGCATAAATCAGTATTCAGTATTCAGTCGCAGTTTGCAGTGACTCCGCAAATGTTGATTTTGAATAGTTTTTAAATTATTTATTCCGAATAAATTCGGTGGGCAAAGTTACGTTTAATTGTTTAATTGTGGATTTGTTTGTGGGTTTAAAAGTTTGATGTGTTTTGTTATGTCGACCTTTTGACTGCGCTCAAGATAAACTCCGGAAACATCTCATCTCTTTTTTTTCTTATTCATTTTTTGCTTTCGCAAAAAAGGAATTGAAATGGCTGTTCAATTTTCTCTCTGTTCATTTTACCTTGATGTAAGTCCCCAAAGCATTCTACGATTCCATAGAATTTTGGAATGACGATGAAGGCATTGCTATTGGTGATTCAACCGATGGTTGCCTAAGTCTGATAATTACCAGAGATGGTGGAGAAACTTGGACAAAATTATCCTGCGATGATTTGCCAAAAGGAACAGAAAACGAAGGCGCTTTTGCAGCAAGTGATACTAATATTGCTATTATTGGAGATAACACTTGGGTGGCTACAACAACGGGAAGCGTATTTTATTCCGCAGATAGAGGAAGACATTGGGAAGTATTTGACACGCCAATAATTAAAGAGAAAGATACAGAAGGGATTTATTCTATTGATTTTTATGATGCATTACATGGTTTTGCTATTGGCGGTGACTACACCAAACCAGATGATAATACAGCTAATAAAATAAGAACAAAAGATGGTGGGAAAACTTGGAAGTTAGTTGCTCAAAATCAAAATCCTGGATAAAGAAGTTGTGTGCAATATATCCCAAACAGAAAAGGGAAGGAGTTAGTCGCTTTAGGTTTTAAAGGCATAGACTATAGTAATGATTCGGGGAGTACGTGGAAACATTTAAATGATGACGGGTTTTACACCATTCGTTTTTTGAATGATTCTGTGGCTTATGCAGCTGGAGCTGGAAAAATATCAAAATTATATTTTAAGGAATAAAATTTTAGAATGTATTTTTTTAAATACCTGTTTGTCAATTCAATAATTATTTTTTATACCTTTAAGTAAATTATTTGTCCATATTAAAAACTGAAATATTATGAAAAAAATTACACTTTTCTGCTTCTTAATTTTTGCTGTAAATATTTATAGTCAAACTCAATTATTATCTGAGCTTGAGGAGGTAGATATTGGTGGTGGTAATTGGATTAATAGTTCTGGTATTAACTACACGTATGAAAATAATAATTTAAAAACTGAAACTGATCTATCTTGGACAGGTTCGGGTTGGGAAATATCAGGTAGACTTACCTATAATTATAATGCAAATAATAAAGCTACTGAAGAAATTTATGAAAGTTATGATGTATCAAATGGTTTTGAAAAAGAAGATAGAGTAGTATATACTTATAATGGAAATGGTGATTTGTTTAAAATTGAAGGTTATATTTGGGATAATGGCGCCTGGAGTATTGAATCTATGTCTACATTAACGTATATGGGTACTACACTTACAGGCGGTGTTTCTGAGGATTATGATGGGTCTGTTTGGACTAATACTTTTCAGTCTACTGTTTCTTATGAGGATGGAAATATTTCTGAAATAATTGAAGAAGAATGGAATGGGTCTACTTGGGAATTAGACGGTAGAGATACTTTTACTTATGACGGTAATGAAATAAGTTCTGTGAAATATGATAATCGAAACGGTGCCGTTTGGGAAGAAAGTTTTACAGTAACATATGTGTTAGATGGTAATGGAAATAGAATTTCTGAGACAGAAACCTATAACGGGGGAACTACAACATTTGTAACCACATACACTTATGATATGTCTGCTTTAATGAGTAGTTTTGATAACCCATTTGCAGATTATAATGGCTTGGAGTATTTATATGAAGATTTTCCTTATTTCAACAAAATACTTTCAACAACCGGCAATAATTATAAAACTACCTATAATTATAATAATGTTTTAAGTGCAAGTGATATATCAAATAAGAGTGAGATTTCTTTAGAAGTATTTCCAAATCCATCAACGAATTACATTACAGTAAAATCCAATTTAGCAGTAGACTTTATAACTGTTTTTAATGCTGTAGGAAGTAAAATAATATCTACAAGAGATAAAAAGATTAATATAAACTCTTTGCCACACGGTATTTATTTAGTAAATATATTACTACAGAATGGAAATGTGGCAACAAAAAAAATAATTAAAAATTAACAGTTTTTAATATTTACTTGATAATCTTAAATAGAAAAGAGAAAGGCTATTCTTTCTCTTTTCTTCTTTTTTTATACTCTTCTAGCATTTTGTTTTTAAAGTCTTCTTCAGCCATTTTAAGAAGGATTATTTTTTTCGTAGATATGATACCAGAAAGATTATTTGCAAATTCCATACGTGATTCATGCATTTTAATTTCTGCCTTTTTGAGTCTATCCAAAAGTTCTTTTGCCTTTTCATCAGTCATAGAGCTCATGTTATCTCGTATTTCCTTTTTAATAGCTTTCACTTCATTAAATCGAATTGCAAAAGCTTCTTTTTCATGAGCATTATAAATAGGCCAAAATTTTTGAGCTTCTTTTTCAGATAGATCTAGCTTTTTAGTAATTAAAGATACTTTTAAAGCTTTTATGCGTTCTCTATGTTTATGTTGGGCTGTTATGTTCAATGAGAATAATAACAGGGTTATTAGTAGTAGTTTTTTCATTTTTTTATATGTTATTCTATCATTAACAATTCTATATCAGCATTGTTTAATAGATATTCTTCAATATAATCTCCGTCCAAATTAAGGTCGACGGTAATATCTTCTTCAATTTGATTATCACTTAATAATGCAGCAATTTCATAAGACGTTATATTCTCATCAATAAGATAATTTTCAACGGTTTCTGTCTCTAAATCGTCAAATGTAGGTGTGCTATCAAATATTGAAAGATTGAATAATAGTAGAACTGCAGCAGCAATACCAGATATATAAACCAAATGTCTTTTACTAAATAATTGAATTACTTTTGATTTTTCATCTTTCAAAGTAAGCTCTAAAATGGTATCATCAAGAGATTCAAAATAATCATTAGGAATTTTAAATCCAGTGTCTTTAATGGAATTTAACTGAGTTTCAATATTCAATTTACTGAACAATTTTTCATCAAAAGATTCAAAATAATTTTTAGGTGTTTTAAAGCCTGTAGATTTAATATGATCTAATTTTTTGTTTTTCATTTCTTTTTTAATATTATTTATTTGACTAATACAGAACTGAAAGGTTTAATTATTAGATAAATAGGCTTCAATTTTTTTTACTGCTATATGGTATGAAGCTTTTAATGCGCCTTCGCTGGTGTCTAGTATTTCAGACATGTCTTTATATTTTAAATCTTCAAAATACTTCATGTTAAACACCAATTGTTGTTTTTGTGGTAATCTAGCAATTGCCTTTTGTAATTTTAGTTGAATATGGTCGCCATCAAAAAAAACATCAGATTTTAAATTACTTAAAGCAAGTTTTTGAACTTCTTCATTACTTACTTTTAATCGTTTTGCTTTTTTGTTGATAAATGTTATGGATTCATTTGTTGCAATACGATACATCCATGAGAATAGTTTGCTATCTCCATTAAATTTATCAATGTTTTTAAAAATCTTAATAAATGTGTTTTGAAGCACATCGTCTGCATCATCGTGAGATTTTATAATATTTCGGATATGCCAATATAAACGCTCTTTATAAAGTTCTAATAATACCTTGAAAGCTCTGTTTTTATGAGTTTCAGATTTGAGTTCATCTAATAGTTGTGCTTCGTCAATCACAAACAATTGTTTAGTATTTAGACTAATAAATATACTAAAAGTTTAAGCGTGGATTTTTTTAATTTTATTGATAATATTAGAACGCTATTAATCAGGTGTTTAAATGATTTATTATCGACTAAGTGTATATTAAATACGATAAAATACATTTTTTCTTGTAAGAGAAGGTTTTATGTTCTATTTTTGTATCAGAAACCTACTTATGTTGTTAGTCTTCCCCAAGTCTAACAAAACAAAAAAAAGGATAGAAGCCCCCAAATCTCTATCCTTTTTTAGTTTTAATAGCTTTTTTTAAGCTGTTTTATTCGAAACTTTGCATGTCTACCAATTTTTTATAAACACCTTTTTTAGTGATAAGTTCGGTATGCTTTCCTTGTTCAACAATTTCTCCTTTATTTAGTACTACAATATTATCTGCATTTTGAATGGTAGAGAGCCTGTGTGCAATAACTATTGATGTTCTGTTTTTCATCATGTTTTCTAAAGCCACTTGAACCACGCGTTCACTTTCAGTATCTAATGCTGAGGTAGCTTCATCTAAAACCATAATAGGAGGACTTTTTAAAACGGCACGGGCAATACTTAAACGCTGTTTTTGTCCACCAGAAAGTTTACCGCCTGCATCTCCAATATTGGTATTTATACCTTCTGGTAAATCTTTAACAAATTCCCAGGCATTGGCAACTTTTAAAGCTTCAATAATCTCAACATCGGTAGCGTCTTCTTTTCCTAGTTTTAAGTTGTTTTTAATGCTATCATTAAATAGAATGGCCTCTTGAGTAACTAAACCTAGTTGTTTACGCAAAGAGCTAGTTGTTAAATCATTTACATTGATGCCATCAATTAAAATCTCTCCTTTATTAACATGATAAAATCGTGTTATAAGATTGGCAATAGTAGATTTTCCACTACCAGACTGACCAACAAGGGCTACTGTATTTCCTTTAGGAATGGTTAATGAAAAGTCGTTTAAAACATACTCATCATCATATTTAAATGAAATGTTTTTGAATTCTAATTTACTATCAAACCCTTGTAAATCAATAGCATTAGGTTTGTCTTTAATAGGGTTTGGAGAATCTATAATTTCTTGAATACGTTCTGCTGCTGCACCGCCTTTTTTAATATTGTAAATACCACGTGTAATGGCTTTTGCAGGTGTTAGTATTTGGTAGGAAAGTGTCATGTACACTAAAAACGCACTGCCGTCAAGAACTGTTCCTGGGTCGCCACTTAGCACTAAGTTTCCACCATACCACAGAATACCTGAAACCATTATAATACCAAGAATTTCACTAGTTGGTGATGCTAAGTTTTGGCGGTTTAAAAGTTTATTTGAAAAATTATAAAATCTATTAGTAGATTCTTGAAACCTGTCATTAAAAAGATCTTCAGCATTAAACCCTTTAATAATTCGTAAGCCTGTTAAAGTCTCTTCTAAGGTTGATAAAAATACACCTTGCTCTTTTTGAACCCGACCAGATTTTCGCTTCAAGCTTTTTCCAATTCTTGAAATAACAAAGCTCATTATTGGAATGAAAATAAAAACAAATAAGGTTAATTGCGGACTTATAAGTAGCATGGCAATTAATGTAAATATTATGGTTAATGGTTCTCTAACAATAAGTTCTAATACTGGTAGGAAAGAGTATTGTAAATCATTAACATCGCCAGTTACTCTTGCAATAATATCTCCTTTTCTTTGTTCTGAAAAGAAGGAAAGTGGCAGTTCTACCGTTTTTTTGTAAACTTTGTTTCTGATATCTCTGATAACACCATTACGTAAAAACACCATGAAGTAATTTGCTAAATAACCAGCAATATTTTTAAGTAAAAACATGATGACTATTAGTATAATAACAAAAACTAGTGATTTGGCCTTGTCGCCTCCAGTAAATTCATGCATTTTGAAGGATAAAAAGTCTTCTGCAAAACCCTTGATATTATCAAGACCAGTAAATTCTGGAATGGATTTAGGGGGCTGTTTAGTATTATCAAATATAACATCAAGCATCGGCATTAATGCAATGAATGATAACGTACCAAATAAGGCATAAAATATATTGGCTATAACATGACCTAAAGCATATTTTTTGTATGGTTTGGCGTAACTTAATATATTAGTGAAATGACTCATTAAATGAGATTCATATCTTTTAAGATGGTTTCTGCCTTGGCATCTAGTTTAGATTCAGTAGATTTAAAATTTTCTATGGCATCTAATTTAGAATTAACACTTACATAAAACTTTATTTTCGGCTCCGTTCCACTAGGTCTTAAAGCGACTTGACTGCCATCTTCAGTATAATAAATAATAACATTAGATTTAGGCATATCAATTGGCGATATTTCACCTGTTGCCATGTTTTTTGAAGTTGATAAATCATAATCTTCAATTTTTACAACCTTAGAACCATTAACTATTTTAAGAGGGTTTTCTCGAGCATCAGACATCATTTTTTTGATTTCTTCGGCACCTTCTATCCCTTTTTTAGTTAATGAAACTAATTTTTCTTTGTAACAACCGTGTTCAACATATAGTTTTATAAGTTCTTCATAAAAAGAACTCCCGTTTGATTTTGCTATGGCAGCAATTTCACAAGCTAATAGGGTAGAGGTAACGGCATCTTTATCTCTAACAAAATCACCTACCATAAAACCGAAACTTTCTTCACCACCACCAATAAAGTCCAGTTCAGGAAAATCTACAATGAGTTTAGCTATCCATTTAAAACCGGTTAATACGATTTTGTTATCTACATGATATGCTTCGGCAAGCTTATTAAGCATTGGCGTTGAAACAATTGTTGTTGCAATAAACTCTTTGCCTTTTATTTTATCTTCAGATTTCCATTTTTTTAATAAGAAATCTACCATCATTATCATGGTTTGATTACCGTTTAGTAATTGTAAGTTGCCATCAGAGTTTCTTACAGCCACACCTAATCTATCACAATCAGGATCTGTACCTATTACAATATCAGCACCTTCTTTTTCAGCAAGTTCTAAAGCCATTTTTAAGGCAGCAGGTTCTTCAGGATTTGGAGATTTTACTGTTGGAAAACCACCATCTGGTAATTCTTGTTCTTTAACGATAGAAACATTTTTATATCCAGCTCGCTTTAATGTTTCAGGAACTGCCGTAATAGAGGTGCCATGAAGTGAGGTGAATACTATTTTTAAATTATCTTTTGCTTGTTGAGTAGCACCAACGCATCCGTTTTCTACTGAAGCATCAATAAAAACATCATCTACATCTTTTCCTATAAAATGAATAAGACTTTCATTAGCTTCAAATTTTATTTTTGCATAATCGATATTGTTAATCAAGCTAATTACAGCATTATCATGTGGAGGAACCAACTGACCGCCATCTTGCCAATACACCTTATAACCATTATATTCTGGGGGATTATGTGATGCTGTTAAAACAATACCGCAATGGCAATTTAAATGCTTTACCGCGAAAGACAATTCTGGAGTAGCACGTAAATCTTCAAATAAATAAACCTCTATGCCGTTTGCAGAAAACACATCAGCAACTACTTTTGCAAGTGTTTTACTGTTATGTCTACAATCATAAGCTATTACAGCTTTTGGAGTTTCATTTGGGAATTGTTTATGCAAATAATCGCTCAAACCTTGAGTGCTTTTTCCTAAAGTATATTTATTGATACGATTTGTACCTACACCCATTACACCGCGCATACCACCAGTACCAAACTCTAAATCTTTATAAAAGCTTTCTTGAATATCTTTTGGGTTGTTTGCAATACTATTTTTTATAATAGTTTGTGTGTCTTCATCAAAAGCAGGAGTTAACCATGCATTTATTCTGTCTAAAATTTTTGGTTCTATGTGTATCATATAGGTGTAATAATAGTGTTAGGTTTGAATGACAAAAGTAATCATTTGAAAAAAAACATTTAATAAAGTTGCCATTTTAAAACAAAATTAACAAAAACTAAAAGGTGTTTTTAGAAATTAAGTTCATCTTCAACAAGATATCGCTTCTTATCGGCTCTATTGCGTAAAATGAGTTCGCCTAAAAAGCCAGCAACAAAAAACTGTGTGCCAATAATCATAGTAGATAGTGCAATGTAGAACTGAGGGCGTTGTGTAATAAGTCTGCCCATAGGATTTAAAAATAATTTATCAATTCCTAAATAGAGTGCAAAAGCAAAACCAATTGCAAACATTATAAAACCTAATGCTCCAAATAGATGCATTGGGCGCTTACCAAAATGAGATAAAAACCAAATAGTAATTAAGTCTAAAAACCCATGAATAAATCGATTCATTCCAAATTTAGTTTCGCCGTATTTTCTAGCTTGATGTTTAACTACTTTTTCGCCAATATTTGAAAAACCAGCATTTTTAGCAAGTAACGGAATATAGCGATGCATTTCTCCATTAACATCAATGTTTTTTACAACGTCTTTTTTATACGCTTTAAGACCACAATTAAAATCGTGAAGTTTAACACCTGATGTTTTTCTTGCTGCCCAATTAAATAATTTTGAAGGTAAGTTTTTAGAGATAACCGAATCGTATCGTTTCTTTTTCCAGCCCGATACTAAATCAAATCCATTCTTAACAATCATATTATAAAGTTCTGGAATTTCATTAGGATTGTCTTGTAAATCAGCATCCATAGTAATAATCACGTTACCTTGAGCTTTTTCAAAACCAGCATGCAAAGCTTGAGATTTACCAAAATTTCTTAAAAAACGAATACCCTTTACAGATTCATTTTGGTTAGATAATGTTGATATAATTTCCCATGAGTTATCTGTGCTACCATCATCTATAAAAATAATTTCATACGAATATGAGTTGGATTGCATAACGCTAGTAATCCAATCAAATAATTCGGTTAAAGATTCTTCTTCGTTTAGTAGTGGTATAACTACAGATATTTGCATTTAGAATGGTTTCAAAAATATTATTCCAAAAATACTGAATTTATTTGGTGTCTGGTTTACTTTTTTGCAATGCCGCAGCAATCAAAAGACCAATAATGCTTAAAGGGGCTAAGTAATTAAACATTAATCCCTGAAAAACATTTGATATAGAATATAGATTTCCAGATTTAGCAATATTAATAGCTGTGTCAATTTCTTCTTGAGGTTTTTTAATCTGTTCTAGAACTTCAACCATTTTTTCAATGCTTTTCTCTTTTAAAATATCGGCAGAATCGGTATCTATAAAATTAAATATAATGTAGCTTAGTAATGTAATTATGGCTAAACCAATTAAAACAGTTAAAAAATATACTGAAAAAGCGTTTTTAAATGATAAAAAACCATCTAAATTCATTTTTGTTTTTAAAATGGCTATAGTACCAAAAACTATGGAAATAAAATAGATAGAAATCCCGTACCAGAAATTAACAAACATATCTAAATCAAAAAAATAAGCTAAAAAAAATAATACTGATAAACTAATACCCAAATAGACGCCAAAGTTTTTTGCATTAGATTTTAGTAATTCATCCATATTTTTAGGTTGTTTAAAAGTTGTAAACTATGCGAGCAAATATACCAAATAGACTTATTTATTTTAAGAAATAAAAATTATAAAAAATATTGTGAATTTATAAAAAATGCTTAAATTTGCACTTCCAAAATTGAAAAGAATAAAAGCATTTAGCGATGAGAAAAGGTATACACCCAGAAAATTATAGAATAGTAGCGTTTAAAGATATGTCTAATGATGATGTGTTTTTAACAAAATCTACAGCAGATACTAACGAAACTCTTGAAGTTGATGGTGTTGAATACCCATTAGTGAAAATGGAGATTTCTAGAACATCCCATCCATATTACACTGGTAAATCTAAATTAGTAGATACAGCAGGTCGTATTGATAAATTCAAAACTAAGTACGCTAAGTTTAAAAAATAAAGTTAGCTCAAAATATATTTATGAAAAGCCTTTCTACTGTAGAAAGGCTTTTTTATTTTTACAAGGCTATATTTTGTTAATCATAAGTTTAAAGATAAAAGTTCAAGTCTTTTAACTTTTAATTTCTTAACTGTTTTATGAATTATATTTTATTTGATGGCCCTTCTCGTAACAACTTGTTGCCTTTTACATATACAAGACCTGTAGCCGATATCCGCGTTGGTATTTTAACCATTAGAGAAAAATGGGAAACCTATTTAAATACAGTAACTACAACGGTAACTGAAGATTATTTATCAGATAAATATCCGATGGTAGAAATGGAAGAAAATATTATGATTAATGCATCCTACCTCCCAAATTTAGAACTGGTAGATATGATTAGTGATTTAAAAGAAAATCAAGCCATTTTTAAAGATGAAGATGTTATTGCGTTTTATGCTAAAGAAGGACAAGACGATATCAATTTTGAAAACTACAACGCTATTGAGTTTAATCAAGATATCATGAAAATAGAAAACACCTGGGATATTTTCTCTAAAAATGGAGAAGCTATTCAGGCGGATTTTACTCTAATAACGCAAGATAGAACATCGCAATCTATACCAGAAAGTAATAATATTATAGCACCAGAAAACATCTTCCTTGAAGAAGGGGCAAAATTAGAATTTACAACACTTAACGCAAGTAGTGGGCCTATTTATATTGGTAAAAATACCGAAATTATGGAAGGCGCTGTCATTCGTGGTCCTTTTGCACTTTGCGAAGGTGCAGGTGTAAAATTAGGTGCTAAAATTTATGGTCCAACAACTGTGGGGCCTCATAGTAAAGTTGGTGGCGAGGTAAATAACTCGGTCATTTTTGGCTATTCTAACAAGGGGCATGATGGCTTTTTAGGTAATTCCGTATTAGGCGAATGGTGTAACTTAGGTGCAGACACCAATAATTCAAATTTAAAAAACAACTACGCTGAGGTGCGCCTATGGGATTACCAAACTGAAGGTTTTGCAAAAACAGGCTTACAGTTTTGCGGACTCATGATGGGTGATCACAGTAAATGTGGTATAAACACTATGTTTAATACAGGTACCGTGGTGGGCGTTAGCGCCAATATTTTTGGTAGCGGTTTCCCGCGTAATTTCGTGCCAAGTTTCAGCTGGGGTGGTAGTTCGGGTTTCACCTCTTACCTAACCAAAAAAGCTTTCGAAGTGGCACAGGTGGTTATGGCAAGACGTAAAATTGAGTTTTCAGACCAAGATAAAGCCATTTTAGAACATGTTTTTGAAGAAACAAAAAAATACAGACGAAATTAGTAGTTGGCTCGCTGTATTATATTTGTGGTAGCATAGCTTTGTTGCTAATTACATTTTATCTGGAGTTTTACTTATGGCTCTAGTGTATAAGTTGGTAATGGAAAAAAATAAGTAGTTGTTAAAGATTATATTAATGGTCTTCTCATGTGGGTTGAAGAGAATTAATCTTTTCTAACAAATCTCAAATCCAATAAATTAATAGGGTTAATTCCTAATCCTTTTATGTTTTTTCTTGAAAAGCGCACCACTTCATCATAAAATAAAGGTACCATAAGTGCTTTCTGCATAGCCATAGAATCCATGGTGGTGTATAAGTGTTTTCTTTTTTCAATATCGGTTATAGTAAAAGCTTTATTGTATAAACTGTCAAACGCAGTGCTTTTGTAATGAAAGTAATTAGAGCTATTCGGAGCAAAATTTTTACTGTAAAATATGGATAAATAGTTTTCAGCATCTAAATAATCTGCAATCCAAGAGCTTCTAAACATATCTACTTTTCCGTTTGATCTTGCCGATCTTAAAGTGGCTTCAGGCATAACATCCACATTTATGGTTAACCCCGTTTTTTCTAATTCCCGCTGAATAAATTCACAAAAACTCAGGTAATTACTTGTTGTTACTAAGCTTATTTCAGGATTTGTAATACCGCTTTCTATTTTAAATTGCTCCACAAGTTGTTTAGCCTTTTCCGGTTTATAAGTAAAACCAATAGATTTATTATATCCAGGAAGCCCAATTGGAATAAAACCACCATTTGCAGGGTTTCCAATACCGTTTCGTAAATAAACCATCATTTTTTTTCTGTCAAAACCATAGTTTATGGCTTTTCTTATCAATTCAGATTGTATTTCTGGAGATTCAGAATCTAAATAGAATCCTAAATATTCGGTGTTTAAATAAGGGCCCCTAATCATATTAACTGTCTCGGTATAGGAATCCCTTAGTCGTCCATCTGCTGTTAATAGTTCGTCTTTATATGAAGCATCTAAGCCCGAAACATAATCTATATTGCCTTGTGCAAATTGCAAAAACTCACTTTGTTTGTCGGGTAAAAACGTAATTGCTACAGCTTCTAAGTAGGGGAGTGATTTTCCCTTGTTATCGGTCTCAAAATAGTGGTCGTTTCTTCTAAAAACAAGTTTGATGTTTTCTTCCCAGCGCTTAAATTTAAATGGACCAGTACCAATTGGCTTAGATCGAAAATCAGTACCATAATATTCAACTATTTCTTTTGGAACAACCGAACAATATTTCATGGTCAGTAGTCCTATAAAAGCAGGGAATGGTTGTTTTAGTGTAATCTCAAAAAGGGTGTCGTTTATAGCTTCAAAATCATTAACTTTATTTAAAACCCAACTTCCGGGAGCTGCAATTTTTTCGTCTCTTAAACGGTTAAGGCTATATGCGAAATCTTGAGCAATAACGGCTCTGGTAGAATCTTTTCCAAATAATTTATGTTTATGAAAATAGACATCTTCACGCAATGAAAAGGAATACTTTAAGCCATCCTCAGAAATCGTCCAGTGTTTAGCAATAGATGGTAAAATATTCAAATCACTATCCAATTGCACTAGACCATTGAACAATTGATTACAAACCGAATTGTCTTGTAAAGTTCTTGAAAATGCAGGGTCTAGCGTATTGATGTTGGCATATTCATTATATCGAAACACAAGGTGGTCTTTGTTCTTATTCGATTCATTTCCACAGGAAAAAAATAATATAAGGATGCAACTAATTGATAAATAGCTAATTATTTGTCTTAAAATTGGTTTTATCATGTAACTTATTAGTTGTAAATTTGCAATCTTTTAGTCAAAGAAGGTAAATATAATGAGATTTCCGTCTTCACGGAAATGAAAATACAATGAATAAAAAAGTCGCATTTTATACGTTAGGATGTAAACTGAATTTTTCAGAAACTTCTACCATTGCCAGAAATTTTAATAAGGAAGGTTTTGATAGGGTTGATTTTTCAGAAAAAGCAGATATTTATGTAATAAACACCTGCTCGGTTACCGAAAATGCAGATAAGCGTTTTAAAACTATAGTGAAACAAGCCCAAAAAGTAAATCCAGATGCTTTTGTTGCGGCAGTTGGTTGTTATGCACAACTAAAACCTCAAGAATTAGCAGATGTAAATGGTGTGGATTTAGTGCTAGGAGCAACAGAGAAATTCAAGATTACAGATTACCTAAACGACCTTTCTAAAAACGACTTTGGAGAAGTACATTCTTGCGAAATAGAGGAAGCTGATTTTTATGTTGGTAGTTATTCCATAGGTGATAGAACGCGTGCCTTTTTAAAAGTTCAAGATGGTTGTGATTATAAATGTACGTATTGTACTATTCCTCTAGCGAGAGGTATTTCTAGAAGCGATACTATGGATAATGTTTTGAAAAATGCTAAAGCCATTTCAAAACAAAATATAAAAGAAATTGTGCTTACAGGTGTTAATATTGGCGACTACGGTAAAGGCGAGTTTGGTAATAAAAAGCATGAACACACCTTTTTAGATTTAGTTACTGAGTTAGATGAAGTAGAAGGTATCGAGCGTTTACGAATTTCATCAATAGAACCTAATCTATTAAAAAATGAGACTATTGATTTGGTCTCAAAATCTAGAGCTTTTGTTCCTCATTTTCATATTCCATTGCAATCAGGAAGTAATCACATACTAAGGCGAATGAAGCGTCGTTACATGCGTGAATTGTATGTGGATAGAGTTGATAAAATAAAAGAAGTGATGCCACATGCTTGCATTGGTGTGGATGTGATTGTTGGGTTTCCAGGAGAAACAGACGAGCACTTTTTAGAAACCTATAACTTCTTAACTGAGTTAGATATTTCGTATTTGCACGTGTTTACCTATTCGGAACGCGATAATACGGAAGCAGTAGAGATGGATGGAATAGTTCTAAAAAACACGAGAAGTAAACGCAGTAAAATGTTACGAGGTTTATCTGTAAAAAAACGTCGTGCGTTTTATGAAAGTCAAATAGGAACGCTACGAACCGTTTTATTTGAAAGCGAAAATAAAGAGGGTTATATTCATGGTTTTACTGAAAACTACGTAAAAGTGAAAACACCATGGAATCCTATATTGGTTAATACACTTCACCAAGTTGAACTGACTGAAATTGACAATGATGGTATTGTAAAATTAGAGTTTTCTGAAGTATTTTCAGGATAGTTTTTATTAGTTTTCGACGAATAAACCCCAAATTCAAGCCATTTAGCTTATTTTTTATGCAAATATAACTTCTCCGAATACTTTTACTGGTAATTAATCATGCCCCAATATGAATAAATTACTTTTTAACCTATGTATTGCATTTACACTAGTATATTTTACTAGTTGCTCTACTGAGGATTTGCAAGATTCAAATGACTCATCTATTACAGGAGTTTGGAAATTAACAGCTTGGAATGTTAATGAAGGATTCGATTTTAATAATGATGGTATAATAAGTACCAATCTTTTACATGAAATAGATTGCTCGCGAAATGAAACTTTGTTTTTTGATCAAAAAGGCGTGGTATCTTTAAATACAGTCTTTAATCCAGAAATAAACATTGCTTTATTAAATGTATCGAATAGTGAGTATAACTTTGATGTTGCTTGTGATAGCGAAGGAGTTATAAGTTTAGCAACGTCTTACACGGTTAATGGTTCAATGATTATGATTGGAGAAAGTAAAGCGCAGATTAATGGCAATCAAATATCTTTAGTTTTTGATGATAGAATTAAAATTTATAATAAAGAATTGACTCAAGTGGTTGAAACAAAAGATTTGACTTTAGTTTATAAGAAACAATAACTTATAAGCATAAAAAAATCCGAAACTAAAATAAATGGTTTCGGATTTTATATTATAAAGTATCTAACTATATTCTAACGCCTACTGGTAGCATTCGTTTATACTTTCTATTACTTCTTACAAATTTTGCGATTGAAGGTGAAGTAGGCATAACACTTAAGTTTCGCGATGCTATTTCTTCAAAAACAAGTGACAAAAATTCTTTTTTAAAACCTTCATCTTTTATGCCTTCAGGGATAATTAGTTTGGTTAAAAAAATCTTTCTTTCTTGCAAAGAGTATTCAATTATTGCTAAGTCATTATCAACTTTAATTTCAAATTGACGTAGAAAATCATTGTCAATTAATTCTGCAGCTTCAACCATGGTTAATTTTTTTATTTCTTAGGAATCTAAAATAGTGAGTACTATTTCTCTAACTTTGTGCAAATTTACAAAAAAAAATCGATAGAATAAAGTAATTTCACGGTTAATACCTTATGGTTCAAGAGTTAATACATGTTTATTTAATGCCTGGTATGGCAGCAAGCCCAAAAATATTTGAGCGCATTAAGTTGCCAGACAACCAATTCAAAATTCATTTACTAGAGTGGGTAATTCCTTTTGATGATGAGGGTATAAGCGACTATGCTTTAAGGTTATCTAAAAATATAAAGCATGAAGATGTCGTTTTGTTAGGGGTTTCTTTTGGAGGGGTATTGGTACAAGAAATGAGTAAACATATTAAAGTTAAAAAACTAATAATTGTATCTAGTGTGAAGTCTTTTTATGAATTGCCAAAAAAGATGCTTTTGGCCAAAGCGACAAAAGCTTATGCATTGATTCCGACTCAGCTAGCAAGTAAAATTGATGTTTTTGAGAAATATGCTTTTGGTAAAAATATATCTAAGCGTCTTGAGCTTTATAAAACGTATTTATCAGTTAACGATAGTAAGTATTTAAGTTGGTCAATTAAAGAAATGGTGTGTTGGAATCAAGAAAATTTTCGTCCAGATATTATACATATTCATGGAGATAAAGACCCCGTATTTCCTATAAAATATATTAAGAACTGTATCGTTATTAAAAATGGGACTCATATTGTAATTATCAATAAATACAAATGGTTTAACGAAAATTTACCTAAGCTAATTTTAGGAAGCTAAACTATTTTTGTTAATTTTATAAAAAACGTAATAAAATGAAGATTATACAGAAAGGATTGGCGTTTGTGGGATTATTAAGTTTATGTGCTTTATTTATTTATGCCCTTCAAGATGCTCCAACAGATGAAAATTTTGAAACAAAATTGATAAACGATTATAACGTTTATGCGCTTCAAGTTCCAGAAGATTTGCATTTTGCTGGTGAGCGTATGCCACTTGAGAACCCAGATATTTTAGAACGTATGGATAGAGAGTTGTTGGTTAATACCTATTGGCAATCAAACGGACTACTTATGTTTAAACGTGCTAAAAAGTATTTTTCAATTATTGAGCCTATTTTAGCTAAATATGGCGTTCCAGACGATTTTAAATATTTAGCAGTAATTGAAAGTGGTTTAACCAATGCAGTATCTCCAGCAGGGGCAAGGGGTGTATGGCAAATTATGCCTGCTACAGGAAGAGAAAACGGCTTAGAAGTAAATAAGAATGTTGACGAGCGGTATAACTTGGAAAAATCTACTGAGGTGGCTTGTAAATACCTATTAGAGGCTAAAGATAAATTAGGGTCATGGACATTAGCTGCAGCTGCTTATAATGCTGGAAATACAGGGGTTTCAAGACGTTTAAAAGAACAAGGTGTTTCTGAATATTATGATTTACTTTTAGGAGAAGAAACCGGGCGTTATTTGTTTAGGATAGTTGCTTTAAAAGAAATCTTGTCAAACCCAAAAAAATACGGTTTCAATTTTAGAGATAAAGATTTATATGCAAATGTTCCAACCTATAAAATTGAGGTAGATACTGCAGTTGCTGATTTTACACAGTTTGCACAAAGGTTTGGAATTAACTACAAGATATTAAAGCTTCATAATCCTTGGTTGCGTGAGCCACATCTTAATAATAAGTCGAGAAAGCAATATTATGTAGAGATTCCTAAAGAAGGGTATTATTCGATAAATTAAAAAAAGATTTGTGTAAAATACGAGTGTTGAAATTATTCGATATTTCTTAAAAATGAAAACATATAAATCAAAAATTAGTTATGGTTTTTTGCTTGTCATTTTCTTTCTATATGTCATAATTACTTATTTTTCTGTTGCAGATAATTCTAGTTTTAAGAGTTTACTTATAATTTCAATAATTCATATATCAACATTTTTATTTTTACTCTATATGTTTTTCAATACAGATTACACCATAGACTATAAAACACTAAAAATAAGATGTGGTTTTATGTTTAAAAAAGATATTGATATTGATAAAATTAAATCAATATCTAAAACAAAGTCATTATTATCATCTCCGGCAGCATCATTAACCGATAGGATAGAACTGAAATTTGGAACGTATGATGCCGTTATTATTTCTCCAAAAGAGAAAAAGGAATTTATTAGAGCATTAGTGAAAATTAACCCAAATATTAAAAATAATTTAGATAACTAGATTATCTGCCTCGTCTTTTTTGCGCTCTTGCAGAACCACCAGCACCATAATGTTGCGTAGGGCCCACAGCTTGTTTCATGTTTTGTTTCATCATTTTAATCTGCTCAGTCAGCATGCCTTGTTTGTCTAGTTTCTGAGCTTCACTCAATAATTTTTGAGCTTCTTGCTTTCTGCGTTTAGAAAATGCAATACCAGCTAAGTTTAATTTTGCCATGGCTACATCATGATCCATAGATAAACCTAATGAAAGGGCTTTTTTGAAGTATTTCTCAGCCTCATTCATATTATCTTGAGACACCATAATACCATGTATGTAGTTGTAATAACCTTGTTGTTTAGTAACTAAAGCAGATTCAGGGTTTTTAATTTTGCTTAACCACTTTTTAGCACCTTCAAAATCTTGCTTTCTTAATCTTAAAAAGGCCAGTAAGATAAATTCATTTTTAAAATAAAGAAATATGAAAATTAAAGACAAAAATATAAGTGCAATACCGTTACCAATGTAGCCTTCTGTAAATTGATAAACAGCAAAAGCAATGATGAGCGCTGCAATGATAAGTTTTATGATTTTATTATACATAATTATAAAATTTCAAATGATAAAAAGTGTGATTTGTCTATAAAATAAACTACTTTATAGTTTTAAGACTGCAAAGAAACTAAATTTTTATGAAAATATACATATAGATATTTAACAAAATAATTGGTTACCCTAAATAAATAAAGGTCTGACAAGCGTTTTTTAATAGATGAAAATATTTATATTTTTTTTCAAAAAATGATTTGCTAAGTAATAAAGGCTTTGTATATTTGCCCTCGGTTTTAATAAAGCCTTCTATTTTAAAAAATACAATACAGATTATAAAAATATAAGAACATGCCAAAAAGAACGTTTCAGCCATCAAAGAGAAAAAGAAGAAACAAACACGGTTTCAGAGAAAGAATGGCTTCTGCTAATGGCAGAAAGGTGTTAGCGCGTAGAAGAGCTAAAGGAAGAAAAAAATTATCTGTTTCAACTGAAATTAGACATAAGAAATAATGATTAACAATTGTTGATAATTAAAAGGTGTTACTTAACGGTAACGCCTTTTTTTATATCTACTGATTGCTATTTTTGTAAAAAATTGACATTCAACTAATAACCAGTAAAAAATGCCGAAAAATCCAAAGCTTAAATCTATATTAATTATTGGCTCAGGTCCTATTGTAATTGGACAAGCATGTGAATTTGATTACTCCGGAACTCAAGCCTTACGCTCGCTTAGAGAAGATGGAATTGAAACTATACTAATCAATTCAAATCCTGCGACCATCATGACTGACCCAACAATGGCAGATCATGTTTATCTATTACCATTAAATACAAAATCGATTATTCAAATTTTGAAAGAGCATCCTCAAATTGATGCGGTTTTACCAACAATGGGAGGTCAAACAGCATTAAATTTGTGTATTGAGGCCGATGAAAAGGGCATTTGGAAAGATTTTGACGTAGAAATTATAGGAGTTGATATTGATGCTATTAATATAACAGAAGATAGAGAGCAGTTTAGAGAGCTGATGCTTAAAATTGGTATTCCAATGGCGCCTCAAGCTACAGCTAACTCGTTTTTAAAAGGTAAAGAAATTGCACAAGAATTTGGATTTCCTTTAATCATTAGAGCTTCTTTTACTTTAGGAGGAGCAGGAGCTTCATTTGTTTATAAAGAAGAAGATTTTGATGAGCTATTAACTCGTGGGTTAGAGATTTCTCCAATTCATGAAGTTATGATTGATAAAGCATTAATTGGGTGGAAAGAGTATGAATTAGAGCTGCTTAGAGATTCAAATGATAATGTAGTTATTATCTGTTCTATAGAAAATATGGACCCTATTGGTATTCATACAGGGGATTCCATTACTGTAGCTCCTGCCATGACTTTAAGCGACAGGACGTATCAAAAAATGCGTGATATGGCAATACATATGATGCGTAGTATTGGTGATTTTGCTGGAGGTTGTAACGTGCAGTTTGCCATTTCTCCTGATGAAAATGAAGATATTATTGCTATTGAAATTAATCCACGTGTATCTCGTTCTTCTGCTTTAGCTAGTAAAGCAACAGGATATCCTATTGCAAAAATTGCGGCTAAATTAGCTTTGGGTTATCATTTAGATGAATTAAATAACCAAATTACAAAATCAACTTCAGCGTTGTTCGAACCGACTTTAGATTATGTGATTGTAAAAATACCACGTTGGAATTTTGATAAGTTTGAAGGTTCAGATAGGCGATTAGGACTTCAAATGAAATCTGTTGGAGAGGTTATGGGAATTGGCCGCTCATTCCAAGAAGCACTGCACAAAGCCACGCAATCTCTTGAAATTAAACGTAACGGACTAGGTGCTGATGCCAAAGAAAATAAAAATTATGATCAGGTTATAGAAAAACTCACCTATGCTTCATGGGATAGGGTGTTTATAATTTATGATGCTATTGCCATGGGAATTCCATTAAGTAGAATCCATGAAATCACAAGAATTGATATGTGGTTTTTAAAGCAATATGAAGAGTTACATTTCTTGCGACATGAAATTTCAACCTTTACTATTGATACTATTGAAAAAGACTTATTACTTGAAGCGAAGCAAAAAGGCTATGGAGATAGACAAATTGCTCACATGTTGGGTTGTTTAGAAAGTCAAGTTTACTCTAGGCGTGAAGAATTAGGTGTAAATCGAGTTTATAAACTGGTTGATACTTGTGCTGCAGAATTTGAAGCAAAAACACCATATTACTATTCTACGTTTGAAAGTGATATGGAAACTGCAGATGGTAATCGTTATGCTGATAATGAAAGTATCGTATCTGATAAGAAAAAAGTAATCGTTTTAGGTTCTGGTCCAAATAGAATTGGTCAAGGTATTGAGTTCGATTACTGTTGTGTGCATGGGGTTTTGGCTGCCGCTGAATGTGGTTACGAAACGATTATGATTAACTGTAATCCCGAAACGGTTTCTACGGATTTTGATACCGCTGATAAACTATATTTTGAGCCCGTTTTTTGGGAACATATTTACGATATCATTAAACATGAAAAACCAGAAGGTGTTATCGTGCAACTTGGTGGACAAACAGCACTGAAACTTGCAGAAAAATTAACTAAATATGGTATTAAGATATTAGGGACTAGTTTTGAATCATTAGATTTAGCTGAAGACAGAGGATTGTTTTCAAATCTTTTGAAAGAGAATAACATTCCATATCCACAATTTGATATTGCTACAACTGCTGATGAAGCTTCTGCAATTGCAGATATTTTGGATTTTCCAATTTTAGTTCGTCCGTCTTATGTATTGGGAGGTCAAGGAATGAAAATTGTAATCAACAAAGAAGAGTTGGAAAAACATGTTGTTGATTTATTAGGCAGAATGCCAGGGAACCAACTACTGTTAGACCATTATTTAGATGGTGCTATTGAAGCTGAAGCTGATGCCATTTGCGACGGAGAAAATGTATATATTATAGGAATCATGGAGCATATTGAGCCTTGTGGCATTCACTCTGGTGATAGTAATTCATTATTACCACCGTTTAACCTTGGTCCTTTAGTAATGCAACAAATTATAGACCATACTAATAAAATTGCTTTGGCACTTAATACAGTAGGTTTGATAAATATTCAGTTTGCTATTAAAGATGATACGGTTTATATTATTGAAGCGAACCCAAGAGCTTCTAGAACAGTACCATTTATAGCAAAAGCTTATGGTGAACCTTATGTAAATTACGCAACAAAGGTGATGTTAGGAGAGAAAAAAGTAACCGATTTTAATTTCAAACCGAAATTAGATGGTTATGCTATTAAGCAACCCGTATTCTCGTTTAATAAATTCCATAATGTGAATAAAAAACTTGGACCAGAAATGAAAAGTACTGGAGAAAGTATCTTATTTATTGATGGCTTAAAAGACGATGCTTTTTACGATTTATACTCAAGAAGAAAAATGTACTTGAGTAAGTAATTATAAAAAACGCCAATAATAATGTAAGTTTAAAAATTGGGGTTTGACTTATTTTAAGTTAGCCCCTTTTATTAAATTTAGTTGAAATTTTTTTTTTGAAGCTGCAAGCGTTAATTCCTTAAACGTTTAAAAAAAATAGTGCTAAAAGTATATTCTTTAATTTTCTTTCCGTGAAATTAATTAAAGCCAATAAATTCTACTTAAAATAATTTATTTCATTACAATACTTACGTTTTTTATGTAGGTAAATTCAGTCTTTTTTATACAGACTTCTTAATAAGTTTACTTTTGTTTGAGTATTAAAAATTATTGATACCCAATAAACATTAGCTTTTGGTTTCTTATCTATACTTAAGCGCTACTCGTCTAATTTTAGTAGAGTCAAGTAGCATAGTTCAGTGTTTTTGTAACCCTTTATGTTATAGCATAAGATAAAGAAATTGGTCTTTTTGTATAGATCTACTTACCTTAAGCAAACTAATACGGCTTTAGTTATTTAAGTATTTTTTATTGCTAAAACATAGGTCATTAAAATAGTTATAGTAAAATAAAAATTAAAATAATTTAACACCTATGAAAAACAATTACTTTTTACTCCTTTTTTTTCTTATTATTTTGTCATGCTACAATGTTAGCGGGCAAAAAATTACTTCAAAAGACAAAAACCTAAAAAATATTACAACAGGAAATTCTGGATTTTGTGGCGCAGACCTTCTGCACAAAGAAAAAATAAAAGCCGATGCCAAATACAGATCACGTTACACCCAAACTATACAATCTATTAAAAAAAATAGCTCTAAAAAGAGTAAAGTAGAGGATGTTATCTATAAAGTTCCTGTTGTTGTACATGTAATGCATAAGGGAGAGCCTGCTGGATATGGCTCAAATATTTCAGATGAAAACGTTAAAAGAGGTATAGAAAATTTGAACAGCTACTGGAGAAAAATAGCAAATACTTTAGGAGACGGTTCTGGTGTAGATATGAAAATCGAGTTTGTATTGGCTGTTCAAGATGAAAATGGACAGTGTACCAACGGAATAAATCATGTAGACATGAGTAGTGTTCCTGCTTATGTGAGCAATGGTGTTAATAGGAATGAAAATGGTGGGATAAGTGATTATGACCCCTCTAATGGTATCAACTCATTAAAAGAATATAGTGTTTGGGATACTACCAAATATTATAACGTTTGGATAGTTGATGAAATTGATAATAAAAACTGCTATTCAGGAGAAGAATACTTCAAAGGCTATGCATATTATGCTTTTTTACACGGAGAAGTTTATGATGGTACGGTAATTTTAGCCTGCGACTATTCGGATGAATCTTCTACCACATTAGCCCATGAAATGGGGCACGCCTTTAATTTACAGCATACGTTTAATTATGATGAAGATGGGTGTGGTGATGATAGTATTGCAGATACGCCAAGCCACATAAGGCCATCCTCATTAACAAACCCTTTTTGTGATAATAATGAGGTTAATGATTGTGACCCAACATTCAATCAGGTTATAAATCCAGATACTGGATTTGTAAGAAATTCGGGTACCCATCAAGACCACATGTATAATTATATGAATTATACAGATTGTGCATCAGAATTTACAGGAGGGCAACGTGCAGTATCAATTACTGCACTAATAGAAGAACGAACTTCTTTTCTTAGTAGCCCTGCGCTAACGCCTCCAGCTAAAGCAGATGTTAGTTTTACAGCCTCTGTAACATACGCAGTTGTTGGCGAAACCATAACTTTTGAAGATCAATCTAGTTGCACACCAAATACATATACCAATACAGGGTACGGTAACGTAAGTTTCCTTTGGACTTTTAATAATGGAGTGGATGCGCCTATTACTTTAACCGACCAAAACCCAGAAGTTACATTCAACAAGCTTGGTACTTACGATGTAACTCTGCAGATTACAAATCCAGAAGGAACTTCAAGCTTAACAAAAACAGAACATGTTTCGGTGGGTACAGCAATGGTTGATACCGATCCAACTTGTACTATTTCTAGTATATATAATAATGCAAATTTTGGTGTAGGTGTCACAAACCTATCGTTTTACACTTTAAATAATGCAACAGATACTTTTATTCCAGCTAACTCTTTAAACGATTTTTGAATATCCGTTATAAGTCATAATCCTGTGATATTAGCAATAACAAGCCTATCGAAGAGTTGGTCTCCAAAATATCTACGATTTAGTTTATAGACGAATTCATTTAAGTATAATTGGAGATATTTTCCTTTAATTT
>NZ_JAQWOO010000053.1 GCF_029245835.1 Algibacter sp.
TATCACGATGTGCTTTAAAGTGAGCGATACAAGAAGCTTCACTATCAAAATTTGCTGTAAAACTGAAGATATTCATATGGTGGAATTTTTAGCTAATTTATGAATAAATTTTTAATTGTGATATATTACGGATATTCATTAATATTAATAATTAAAATATAATACAATGAGTAAAGGAACAGTAAAATTCTTCAACGATTCTAAAGGATTCGGGTTTATAACTGAAGAAGGTTCAAACACAGAACATTTTGTTCACATTTCAGGATTAATTGATGAAATTCGCGAGGGCGACTTAGTTGAATTTGATTTACAGGAAGGCAGAAAAGGCTTAAACGCTGTAAACGTAAAAGTAGTTTAGTAAAATATACCATACTTTTCTAAAACAAAAATCCCACAATATTATAATTGCGGGATTTTTTATTTTCTAAAAGCTCTTAAAACCCTTACAGAAAAGAATAACACATTTTAATTAAAATTGCTCTCTTCCTGAAAAATGAAAAGCACCTTCTATAGCAGCATTATCATCACTATCACTTCCATGAACAGCGTTTTCACTTATAGAATCTGCATACATTTTTCTAATAGTACCTTCGGCTGCATCAGCTGGATTGGTAGCACCAATTAAAGTTCTAAAATCATCAACAGCGTTTTCTTTTTCTAAAATAGCCGCTACTATTGGTCCTCGAGTCATATATTCCACTAAATCAGTGAAAAAAGGACGTTCGCTATGTATCGCATAAAATGCTTGCGCATCTGTAGTTGTCATTTGTGTTAATTTCATAGCTACAATTCTAAATCCTGAAGCTGAAATTTTTTCTAATATTGCGCCAATGTGTCCTTTCTCGACAGCATCGGGTTTAAGCATTGTAAATGTTCTATTTGTAGCCATTTTATTTAAATTTTGAGCAAAAATAAGTATTTATATTGATACTAAAAGGTTTGTAAAAACTTTTGTTGTAATTCATTTCCTGTTCCTCGCATTTGCATGTCTACAGTCTTTGTCTTGAAATTAAACTTCAACAAACCAAAACTCTTTTCAGAAACTACATTTCCTACTCTAAGCCTATTAGGTTCAGAGGTAAAACCACTGTAAGAATGAGTTAATCCGCTTGAAGTAAAGTCAATTAAAGGAAACTTTAAACCGTCTACATTTGCTTTTGAAAACTCAGAAATATGTCTATCTCCTGATATTATAAAAACCCCTTTTGCTTTTGAATTTTTAATAATATCTTTAAGTTTATCTACCTCGTGAGGGAAATTTGCCCAAGTTTCAAAACCATGTTCACCAGACAAGATTTGTATACTACTTACTATAATATTAAAATCGGCCTTGGAGTTTGCTAATTCATTTTTAAACCAAAGCCATTGCTTATTGCCCAAAATAGTACCTTGCCCGTAAGTGTTTGGTTGGTATCTTTTGTTAGGGTCTGTTGCAGTGCTTAAGGATGTCCTAAAATATCGCGTATCTAAAACAAAAATATTAATTGTCCCGTCTCCCGTTTTTATATACTCTGAATGATAAACCCCTTCTCGCTGGCGTCTTTCATCTTGTTTTGAAACACCCATAAAATCTAAAAATAGTTGCTGACTTTCTGCCTTAGCAATAAACTCTTCACCTCCGTCATTCAAACCATAATCATGATCATCCCAAGTCCCTAAAATTTTTGTGCTATTTTGAAGTTTTTTATAGTCTTCTTGATTAAGTTGTTCTTGATAATCATTCCATATTTTTTCCATATCATCCGTATCTGAATAGATAATATCACCTCCCCAAATCCATGCATCCGGCTTCCACTTCATAATTTCTTGCCATAAAACATTTCTCTCATTTTGTTTGTTACACGAGCCAAAAGCGATCACGACATCAGCGTTATTCGTTATAAAGTCTTCACTTATAATTGTAGTAGATTTGCAAGAACCTAAAACAAGAATTAAAATAAGCAGTTTAAATCGCATCTTCATTTTGCTTTTAATTTGAGTTAATTAATATCCAAAAGTAAACTAAACTATTTTAAGTATATATGATTAAATTGTATATTCGCTCTTGATGACAAAACAAGATATAAAAGCCGTAAAACACATACTATCAACTAAAAAAAAGATAGTCATTGTGCCTCATAAAAACCCTGATGGTGATGCCATTGGCTCAACTTTAGGGCTATTTCATTATTTACTAAAGAGCAATAATCATAAAGTACATGTTATAGTCCCAAATGACTATCCTTTCTTTTTAAAATGGATACCAGGAAATGATACTATTTTAAAGCACGATTCGCAAACAAAAGCTTGTGATGATTTAATTAATGATGCAGATATTATTTTTACATTAGATTTTAATGCCTTTCATAGAACTGGAAATATGGAATCGGTTTTAGCAAAAAGTAATGCTATAAAAATAATGATTGACCACCACCAAGCACCAGATGATTATGCGCAATATATGTTTAGCGATGTGAGTATGAGTTCTACTTGCCAAATGATATATCATTTTATTGACATGTTAGGAGATACCAATTTAATTGATAGTGATATTGCGACCTGTTTGTATGTTGGTATTATGACAGACACAGGATCGTTTAGGTTTTCATCAACAACAAGCACAACACATACTATTATTGCAAAACTGATAGAAAAAGGAGCCAATAATACGGCTATCCATAATAATATATATGATACTAATAGCTATGCACGCTTGCAATTGCTAGGGTGTGCGCTTACAAATTTAAGAGTCGTACCAGAATCTAGGACCGCTTACATTACGCTTTCACAAGATGAGCTTCAAAAGTATGATTATAAAAAAGGAGATACTGAGGGTATAGTAAATTATGGATTGTCGTTAGATGGTGTTGTACTTGCTGCTATATTTATTGAGGATAGGAATGAAGGTATTATAAAAATCTCATTACGATCAAAAGGCAACTTTTCAGTTAACGAAATGTCCAGAGCACATTTTGAAGGTGGTGGACATACCAATGCTGCAGGTGGCAAAAGCTATTTATCTTTAGAAAAAACAGTTGAAAAATTTATTAGTATATTGCCTAGTTACAACAAAGCCCTGAATGATGAATAAATTACTCACCATAGCCTTAGTTTTTCTAGTATTTAGTTGCAAAACTCCAGAGGCTAGACGTCCTGTTACAGTTAAAACAGGTTCTTTTATTGATGCTTCCGTCGAGCGGAATAAAAAGCTTTATGCTAAAGAAAAAGTGGCTATCGAAAACCTAATGAATCAAGAAAAAAAGGACTACTTAGCTTCAGAAAGTGGTTTTTGGTACTACTATAATAATAAAATTGATATCGATAGTTTGAAAACCCCTGATTTTGGAGATATTATTAACTATAATTATAATGTTAAATCACTAAATGGCATTATGATATATTCTTCTGAAGCCATAACAACGCAAACCTACACTATGGACAAACAAGAGCTTTTTACAGGCCTTCGTGAGGGCTTAAAACTTATGAAATCTGGTGAAATTGTTACCTTCTTATTCCCTTCTCAAAAAGCTTATGGTTATTATGGTGATGAAAACAAAATAGGTAGGAATGTCCCTTTAATTTGTGAAGTCACTGTAAATTCTATCACTCCAAATCAAACTGATTAGTATGTTTCTTAAAAGTAATATTCGTGTTTTATTGCTATTATTAGTAATAAGTTTAAACGCTTGTAAAGCGCAATACCCAGAACTTGAAGATGGTTTATATGCTGAGTTTATTACCAGTAAAGGTGTTATGGTAGCTAAATTAGAACAAGAAAAAGCACCTATAACAGTAGCAAACTTCGTATCTCTAGCAGAAGGTACCAATACTATGGTTAAAGAGAAATACAAAAAAAAGAAGTTTTATAATGGGCTTATCTTTCACCGTGTTATGGATAAATTCATGATTCAAGGGGGCGACCCATTAGGAACTGGCCAAGGAAACCCCGGATATAAATTTAAAAATGAGTTTCATCCTGATTTAAAACACGACAGACCTGGTATTTTATCTATGGCCAATTCTGGCCCAAATACCAACGGAAGCCAATTTTTCATAACAGAAATCCCTAAACCGCATTTAGATAATAACTATAATGTTTTTGGATCTTTGGTTATTGGACTGAATATTCAAGATTCTATTTCGAATGTAGAAACTGACAACAGGAATAGACCGCTTAAAGATGTTGTTATTGAAGCATTACATATTATTAGAAAAGGAAGGTCTGCAAAACAATTTGATGCTCCAAACGTTTTTGAAAATCATTTTGCTGTAGCTGAACGTCTTGAAAAAGAAAAAAAAACTAAAGCCGCAGCGACATTAAAAGCTACTCAAGATAAATTTAAAAAGCAAAAAGCAGAAGCTATAACATTAGATTCTGGATTACAATATTATATTTCAGAAAAAGGAACTGGTGAGGATTTAAAAGAAAACTCTGAAGTCCTTACCGACTACACCGTTTATTTTGAAAATGGAAAACTACTAGAAACTAGCAAATTAGAAGTTGCAGAACAACTTGATGCTGTTAACGAGAAACGTAAAGCAGCAAATAGATACCAGCCTATAATAGCTAATATTGGTCCGGATGCACAAATGGTTTCTGGATTTAAAGAAGGGTTACAACAACTAAACGTTGGCGATAAGGCCACTTTATTTATTCCTTATCATTTGGCTTATGGCGAAGCGGGAAGAAGAGGAATTCCTGGGAAATCAAATATTATTTTTGAAGTTGAAATCTTAGAGCTTATTAAATAAATTTTACACAAATAGCATTTCAAACCTTTATATTTACGCTGAAAAACAAAACCTATGCAAGTATTAAAATTTGATTGGAACCCGATAACAGGAATTGATATTGCTGGAAACTTCAAGATTCATTTTTATAGCCTAATGTGGGTGGTGGCTTTTATTTTGGGTTGGTACATCATGAAACGTATTTTCACTAAAGAGAAAGTATCTTTAGATTATTTAGACCCATTATTTATTTATACCGTTTTAGCAACCATGCTTGGTGCTAGATTAGGACATGTTTTGTTTTATCAGTCTGAATTAATATCTCAAGATTTTTTTAGCATCTTTTTACCATTTAAATTTAAAGGTGGGTTTGAGTTTACAGGTTTTCAAGGGCTTGCTAGTCATGGTGCAGCTATTGGAATTATTATAGGCATGTATTTGTATAGACGAAAGTATAAATACAAATCTGTGCTTTGGATTTTAGACAGAATTGTAATTCCCGTAGCCTCTGGCGCTATATTTATTAGAATAGGAAATTTTATAAATTCAGAAATTATAGGTAAAGCTTCTGGCGATTTCCCTTTAGGTGTTCGCTTTATACAAGATCAATATTACAAAAGAGAAATTGTACAACGTACCGGCATAAAAGATGTGCAAGAAGCTTATAATGCGGTAACTGAAAACCCTAAGTTTCTAAATTTATTAGAAGCAGTACCTTACCGACACCCATCACAACTATATGAGTCGTTCTGCTATATTTTTGTGTTTTTAATTTTATGGTATTTCTATTCTAAAACCCCTAAGAGAGATCAAACAGGGTTTTTATTTGGTCTATTTTTAGTATTACTCTGGACCATTCGTTTCTTTATCGAATTTACTAAAGAACCACAAGGTGAGGAATATATTAATTGGTTTGGATTAAATACAGGGCAATGGTTAAGCATCCCATTTGTATTAATTGGCTTTTATTTTATGTTTGTTTATAAGTCAAAACAAACTATTAAATAACATGTTTTTAAAGCGCTTAATTTTACTACCTACCTTATGTTTTAGTTTGTTTTTTTTAAGCTGCAAGAATGACAAAACAGTTATTAAACAAACTGAAGTTACTTTTACTAAAGAAGGTGAGCTGACTATTTTTAAAACTTCAGATTCTACAAAAGTCTCTTTAGATATTGAAATTGCTGATACCGATTTTGATATTCAAACGGGTTTGATGTATAGAAATTCAATGAAGACTAGCCAAGGCATGCTCTTTGTTTTTAATGATGAAACCGAGCGTTTCTTTTATATGAAGAACACCAAAATTCCATTAGACCTTATTTTTGTTAATGCCAACCAAAAGATTGTTAGTTTTCAAAAGAATGCGCAACCTTTTGATGAATCTTCACTTCCATCAAACGCACCTGCTAAATATGTTTTAGAGATTAATGCTGGTTTGGTTGACACTTGGGGTATAACTGTTGGCGACAAAGTAGATTTTACAAAGTAAAAAATTAGTTTCGTATTTTGATGTATTCTAATCAGAATACATTTCCATGTAAACTAAAATCATCACTATAACAACAACTCCTGAACATGATGCGCGTGTTGCAAAATTAACTTTCGCATCAATTTACCCACATTATATTACGAAAGTTGAGAAAAAAGGCCGAACTAAAACCTAATTACATGAAGTTATTGAGTGGCTAACAGGTTTTGATGATGCTAAAATAAAAGCACTTATTGATGAAAAGGTAACGTTTGAAATCTTTTTTAAACGTGCAACTTTAAACCCTAATACGAGCTTGATTAAGGGCGTTATTTGTGGTTACAGAATTGAAGCTATTGAAACTGTTTTAACAAGGCAAGCTAGATACTTAGACAAGTTGGTGGATGAATTAGCTAGGCGTATAAAAATGGAAAAGATTCTGCGAAAGGGTTAATACCAAAGAAGCTACGAAGTAACTTATTAGCACTAAACTTAGCAGATGGTTGAGTTAGGGATAGTAGCGGCATCCTTTTTAAAAATTGGACACTATATTTTTGGTTTGAGTTAAAATTTGGGAGATTGCATCTTCGCCCACTCCTCGCAATGACGTTTTAAAAAGATATAGCGGATAGCCCGACCCCCGTAGCTTTTGCGAAGTGGGGTAACTCCCAAATAATTATTTTTATAAAAAAAAGCCTACCAACATAAAGTTAATAGGCTTTTAAGAAAAAAAAGTTTAGTTAGTCTTTTTTCTTCTTGTCTTGTAATTTATTTACGCTATCGTACATGATTGGTGTTGCAATAAACAACGATGAATAGGTACCTACAATAACACCTACGATTAAGGCAAACATGAAACCTCTGATTGAATCGCCACCAAAAATAAAGATGGCTAACAACACGACTAATGTTGTTAATGAGGTATTTAAGGTTCTACTTAATGTACTGCTTAATGATGCGTTTACAACTTTATCGAATTTCCAGCTGGTGTGCTCGTTAAAGAATTCACGAATCCTATCAAATACTACCACCGTATCATTTAATGAGTAACCAATAACGGTTAAGATTGCCGCAATGAACGCTTGGTTTATTTCCATATTGAAAGGCATAAACTTGTACGTTAATGAGAATACACCTAACACGATTAATACATCGTGAAATACCGCTGCTACCGCACCTAATGAGTATTGCCATTTCTTAAAACGAATTAAGATATATAGGAATACAACAATTAACGACCCAAGAATTGCCCAGAATGATGCTTGTTTAATATCATCGGCAATGGTTGGTGTTACTTTGTAAGATTCTAGCAACCCTACTTGTTTGTTTTCATCATTTAAATCGATGAATTGCTCATAAGTTGTACCTTCTAAATGTGGTACTAAAGCTTGGTAAAGTGATTTTCTGATTTCTTCATCGATTTCTGCACCAGACTCATTTACTTTATACTTAGTTGTAATTTTTAATTGGTTAGCATCTCCAAAAGTTTTTGCATCTGCACTTCCAAATACTTCTGGTTGAGACAATAAATCTGTAACTTCAGAAGCACTGATGTCTTGCGCAAAGCGTACTTGATAGGTTCTACCTCCAACAAAATCAACACCCTGGTTTAGTCCGTTTGTAAATAACGAGCCTAAACTTAAAAGTAATAATACTCCAGAAACGATATAAGCGACTTTTCGTTTCTTTAAAAACTCGATATTGATATTTCTGAATAAGTTTTTAGTGATTCCTGTTGAGAACTCTAATTTACCACCACGGTTTGCATACCAATCGATTAATAATCTGGTAATGAAAATAGCTGTAAATAAAGATGTTGCAATACCTATTAATAAGGTGGTTGCGAAACCTTTAATTGGTCCTGTTCCAAAAACAAATAATATTAAGGCAGTTAAACCTGTTGTAACGTTGGCATCTAAAATAGATGATAAGGCATTACTAAAACCATCTCTAATTGATTCTAACTGTCCTTTTCCTTTAGCTAATTCTTCTCGAATACGCTCGAAGATAAGTACGTTAGCATCAACTGACATACCAATGGTTAATACGATACCTGCAATACCAGGTAGTGTTAACACCGCTCCTAACCCTGATAATATACCAAAGATTAATAGTAAGTTTAATAACATGGCAAGATCTGCAAATACACCTGCTTTTCCGTAATAGAAAATCATCCAAAGTAATACTAATACTAAGGCGATTAAGAATGACATGGTACCGCTCTCAATAGCTTCTTTTCCTAAAGATGGACCAACAACTTCACTTTGAATGATATCTGCCGATGCTGGTAATTTACCCGCACGTAATACGTTTGCTAAATCTATGGCTTCATTTAAAGAGAAGCTTCCAGAAATAGAAGAACTACCTCCAGCAATAGCCCCTGTAGTTACACCTGGAGCAGAATACACAACATTATCTAAAACAATAGCAATTTGACTGCCTTGCGTGTATGCTTTACCAGTCATTTCTTCCCAGATTTTAGCACCTTTAGCATTCATTTGCATAGACACCTCAGACTTTCCTGTTGGACCAAATTGGTTTCTAGCGTCTGTTACAACGGCACCACTTAATTGCGGTACATTTTCTCGGTTTCCTATTAAAGCGTATAAATCTACAACTTCACTATCTTTTTCTGGCTTACCAAAAACAAACTTAGCATAACGTTGTTCTGCTGGAAGTAAGGCTCTTACTTCTGGTCTGTTTAAGTAATCAAGAACTGTTTCTTTATCTTTAATTTCGAACTTCGCAATGATTGGTCCGCCTTGGTATCCAATACCTCTAATTAACTTCCCAAGTGGGTTATTTTCTTCAACTGCAGTAGAATCTGTTTCTGCATCTCCTAGTAAATCATCAATTTCATCACTTTGAGCATCTTCTTCATCTTGAGGCTCAACTTCAGTAGCCCTTTCAGTTTCAATAATATCTTTTAAAACGCCATTAGCTTGATCTAAAAACTGGAAGAATTGCTCCCCTTTATAAGCATCCCAAAACTCTAGTTGTGCTGTACTTTGTAGTAAACTTGTAGCACGCTCAACATCTTTAACACCTGGTAATTCTACTAAAATACGCCCAGAGTTTCCTAAACGTTGGATATTTGGAGATGTTACACCAAACTCATCAATACGTTTACGTAATACTTCAAAAGCTGAAACAATAGATTCATCAATTTTAGTTTCAATAATAGTCTTAACATCATCATCAGACATACTTCCTTCAATCTCACCATCTAGCTCTCTGGTATAAAATATATCTGGAGATGCTAACTTAGTATCGCCTTTAATCGCATCAAAAGCGATAAAGAAATCTTCTAAATATGTATTTTGACTGTTCTTTTGAATTTCTGAGGCATCTTCTAGAGCTTTGTTAAAAACAGGGTCGGTTGTATTGTTTGCTAATCCTTTTAAGATATCTTTTACAGATACTTGAAGAATAACATTAATACCACCTTTTAAATCTAAACCAAGATTCATTGCTTTTTGCTTCACTTCGTTATAAGTGAATTTTGCTAAGCCAATGTTGTAAACGGTATCTGTTCCTTTTTCTTGAAGAAAGTTAGCTTCTTCTTGACTGCGAAGTGCACGATAATTTTCTTCTGATTCAGAGATTTTATTAATGGCAACCTCTTGTGCTTCATTTTCAACTGAATTTGCTGTGAATGTGAATGATAATTGGTAAAGACTTACCAAACCAAACAAAATAGCAAATAATTTTACTAATCCTTTGTTTTGCATGTTGTACTTTTTTACATCAAATTTTTAATCCTGAAAATTTCAGGCGAGCAAATATAGAATTTACTGTATAATTTGACAATATTTATTTTTTGAATATGATTTTTATAGATTCATCCATAATAATGACATCTAAAATTGGATTACGAAATGTTAAGGATGTTTAAAATAGCATGGTTTTTAAAAGTCATCATATAACCTTTTAAAAAACAAGATTTTTAATCCTTTAACAAGTTGGGCCTGCCCTAACTTCGGGTGTGCTGTGAAGTGGATCACTTAATTGTATCGTGATTTTTCTACGAATTTTATAAGCAACTTTTAATAGATTATCATCATAATGATATCCAATATTCGCAACGGAGAGGTAATTTGGATCTAAATATCGATCACTTTTGGGTTCAATTTCTAAACCAATAGCGCCATCAAAACCCCATCCCGTATCATGTCCGTTTTGTATTTCGTAAACGTCAAGGTTATAGCTAACTTTTGAATCTTGATACGGTAAGCTTGATGAGTCTTCATTTTGTGTTTCAGATGATATCCGAAGCGCTACATTGTTCTCTTCTGAAAACGTTTGTTTAATACTCGCAATATCGGCATCACTGTAATAGGTGATTTTTAATTTACCATCCTCTAGCGAAAGTACTTGAATGTTTTCAGCTCCTAAACTTTGCAATTGCAATTTCACAAGTGCTACTGTATGTTCAGTTTGATTAGATGTTAAATCAACATCTTGAAACTGCAATACAATTTCTTGATTAGGAACTGATATTTGCTGTTGAGACACAACACCAAATAAGGTAAGTCCTAATACTAAAATACTAATGCACCATCTTGCAATCATGAGCCAAATATAAAAAAATAAAGACTGTATTGCTACAGTCTTTATATAAATCTATGTATTAGATAATTTAACGATTAAACGTCTAACAAACCATTCGTCTTTTTAACACCTTCAGCACTAGCCTGCATGTGCGCTTTTTCAGCATCACTTAAAGGGATATCAACTATTTTTTCAATACCGTTTTTTCCTAAAATCACAGGAACACCGATACATATATCATTTAAACCATATTCCCCTTCTAAGAATGTAGAACATGGAAACATTTTCTTCTGATCACAAGCAATAGCTTGCACTAAACCACTCACAGCAGCTCCAGGAGCATACCAAGCAGAAGTTCCTAATAATTTAGTAAGTGTTGCTCCACCCACTTTGGTATCTGCAGCAACTTGCTCTAAACGATCTTTAGTTAAAAACTCAGAAACTTTAATACTATTTCTTGTAGCATGACTAATTAATGGCACCATACCAGTATCGCTATGACCTCCTACTACCATACCATCAATATCGCTTATTGGCGCTTCCATGGCTTCAGCTAATCTATATTTAAAACGCGCAGAATCTAATGCACCACCCATACCAATAATTTTATGTTTTGGCATATCAAGTGTTTTATGCGCTAAATATGTCATCGTATCCATTGGGTTACTTACAACAATTAGCACCATATTTGGAGAATGCTCAAGCAAACTTGAAGATACTGCTTTCACAATTCCAGCATTAATTCCTATTAATTCTTCACGCGTCATTCCTGGCTTACGAGGAATACCAGAAGTAATCACACAGATATCACTACCTGCTGTTTTACTATAATCGTTTGTTACACCAGTAATTTTAGTATCAAAACCATTTAAAGATGCACATTGCATTAAATCCATGGCTTTCCCTTCAGCATAACCTTCTTTGATGTCTAACAATACAACTTCTGATGCGAAGTTTTTAATAGCAATATACTCAGCACAACTTGCACCTACTGCCCCTGCTCCTACTACGGTAACTTTCATTTGATTTCTATTTAATTATTTGTTAATTATATTACAGTACGAAATTCATGATTTCAAACTATAAAATTCATGATTTTAGTCATGCAAAATTACGAATTAAAACGCTGTAAATGAAAAAAGCACAAGACAAAATCCTGCGCTTTTAAACAAAAATTAAATATAACTAACTAAAACTAAATAATTAATATTTTAAATATTCGATTATCTAAAACCGAAATTGATAATTTGAATGCTATCTAAAACTAAAAGCTATTCCTGCTGATATGGTATTGTATTCTTGAAGGGTATAGTCTCCAAAAATCTTAAAGAAACCAAGACTCAATCTAGCACCTATTGTTGTTCTAAAACCACTAGCATCAAAATTTAAATCTAAAGGGTCGGTTACAGTTTCTACAATCGTTCCACTACCCGTACTATAAGTTAAATCATAATCTCCTAGCATTTTCAAAGACGAACGCCCTCCAGAATACCCAATACCTCCATAAATATTTATAATAGGAAAGTTTAATGAGCCAATGGCTTGAACTGTATAAGAATTTAATTTAAACTCAGCATTCTGATTTAAACTTTCATCAATACCATAATCTACATTCATAGTAGAATAAGCTGCTAATACTGAAACATGTAACGGTAATTTATCTAAAGGACCAAATATGCTTGTAATCTCTTTTTTAAGACCAATACCTAATAAATTTCCTTTAACATCGTCACTTCCAACCTCTGGAACTAAACGTAACATGACATCAAATTTATAAGGAAGTCCAACACTTAATTGTAAAGCAGGCGTTGGCACAGCATTCATTGGTAAATCTTCACTAATCCCTGATGGCATATCAAATGATGCAGTTACATTTTGGCCTTGCACTTCTGCATTTACATTCATTTGTGCTCCGTCACCAGACCCAAATACTGTAGGACTAGTTGTTGAAGCGGGTGAAATACTTGTTAAACCTAAATCTGCAAAAACCATAAGTTCATCTTCTGTTGGAGCTATAGAAAAATTTGCACCAATCGAAATATCAAAACCTAACTTTTTGTGAACCTTAGCCGTATGATACCAGCCACTATTCATTCCATATATCAATCCTTTCATTGCTGGGTTAACATATGCACTTGTAAGTTTAGAAGCATCATCTTTTGACGCCAATAAAATACTTTCTAATTCTTGTGCTTTTGAAATTTTAGTTACTAATAAAAGTAACATAAGAAGGGTTAGCTTTTTCATTGATTCTTTAGTTTAGTTTTACAAACATAAGAAAAAAAACACATTATACATCTTTTTATCTTAAAAATATGCTTTTTAACGATGTTTTAATATTGAAAAAACAAAAAAAATAGCCCTAACAAATGTCTGTTAGAGCTATAATATGGGGCTTTAAAACCTATTATTACGCATCAATATTTGCATAAACAGCGTTCTTCTCAATAAACTCTCTTCGTGGTGGCACTTCATCACCCATCAACATAGAAAATATTCTATCAGCTTCGGTACCATTATCTATTTGAACTAAACGCATGGTTCTAAACTCTGGATTCATTGTTGTATCCCACAGTTGTTCTGCATTCATTTCTCCAAGACCTTTATAACGTTGAATTTTTGAACCATCGCCAAACTCAGCAACAATGTCATCACGTTCTTGATCAGACCAAGCATATTGTTTTTTAGCACCACGTTTTACTAGATATAGTGGCGGCGTTGCAATATAAATATGTCCGTTTTCAATCAACTCCTTCATATATCTAAAGAAGAATGTTAAGATAAGCGTGGCAATGTGGCTACCATCAATATCGGCATCACACATAATCACCACTTTATGATATCTTAATTTTGAAAGGTTTAAAGCTTTACTATCCTCTTCTGTTCCAATAGTAACACCTAAGGCTGTGAAAATGTTTTTAATCTCTTCGTTTTCAAAAACCTTATGCGTCATCGCCTTTTCAACATTCAAGATTTTTCCACGAAGTGGTAAAATCGCTTGAAACGCCCTATCACGGCCTTGTTTTGCTGTTCCACCCGCCGAATCTCCCTCTACAAGAAACACCTCGCATTTTGCAGGATCTTGCTCAGAACAATCAGACAATTTTCCGGGTAACCCGCCAATACTCATTACCGTTTTACGCTGTACCATATCACGAGCCTTTTGAGCGGCATGACGTGCTTGAGCAGCAAGAATAACTTTCTGAACAATAATTTTAGCATCATCAGGATGTTCTTCTAAGTAGTCGGTTAACATTTCAGAAACCGCTTGACTTACAGATGCAGAAACCTCTCTATTACCTAATTTGGTTTTAGTTTGGCCTTCAAATTGTGGTTCTTGTACTTTTACAGAAATAATAGCAGTTAATCCTTCACGGAAGTCATCACCAGCAATATCAAATTTTAAATTTTTTAATAATCCTGATTCATCAGCATACTTTTTAAGAGTATGGGTTAAACCACGACGGAAACCAGATAAATGCGTTCCTCCTTCATGGGTATTGATATTATTAACATAAGAATGTAAATTTTCAGCGTAAGAGGTGTTGTAAATCATAGCAACCTCAACTGGCACACCATTCTTTTCGCCTTCAAAAGCAATAACATCTTTCATTAAAGGCTCGCGAGTCGCATCTAAATACTGAATAAATTCTTTTAATCCTTCAGTAGAATGGAATGTTTCACCTTCAAATTCTCCATCTTCCTTTTTATTTCTTTTATCAACTAAATGAACCGTAATGCCTTTATTTAAAAATGCTAATTCACGCAATCTGCTCGCCAAAGTATCATAGCTATATTCTAACGTTTGGGTAAAAATGGTTGGATCGGGTCTAAATGTTACCGTCGTTCCACGTTTATCAGTGTCTCCAATTTGCTTTACTGGGTACATGGCTTTACCTCGCTCATACTCTTGCTCATAAACATTTCCATTTCTATAAACCGTAGCTTTTAAATGTGCAGACAATGCATTCACACAACTTACACCAACACCGTGCAAACCACCAGATACTTTATAAGAATCTTTATCAAATTTACCACCAGCTCCAATTTTGGTCATTACAACCTCAAGTGCAGATACACCTTCCTTCTTGTGTAAATCTACAGGAATACCACGACCATCATCTTCAGTGGTTATTGAATTATCTTCGTTAATTATAACGGTAATATTATTACAATGTCCTGCTAAAGCCTCATCAATCGAGTTATCTACAACTTCATAAACTAAATGGTGTAAACCGCGTGCACCAACATCTCCAATATACATGGACGGACGCATACGCACGTGCTCCATACCCTCTAAGGCCTGAATACTATCAGCCGAATAATTATGCTTATTAAATTCTTCTTTAGGTTCGCTCATATTATTTATTTCTATATTATTTAATTTTCCAAAAACACCTCAAGCTATTTGGGCGTTACCACAAGGGTCGGGCTTTCACTACTCGCTCTCTCCTAACGGCGGGGAGCTCAAACATACCGTTCAATCCCTAACGCATCCATCCGCCAAATTCAAACCCTAACACCATCATCTTTTTCTATTTGCAAAAGCAAGAGTCTATAACCGCATCGCGATAAAATATCAGCATAAAAAAAGACGCCCAATAGCATCCTTCTGAATACAAACAAATATACGAAATATTAACCCTTTTAGAAAGCATTCTGTCTACGCATTCATAAAATTATCAACATTTGTTAATTACTTCAAAAGTGTCTTAAATCGCCTAAAAAGCGTCTTAAAATTGATTTTCAGGGGATTTGATTCATTTTTAAAACTCAAAAAAAAACATAACGTGTTTAAGGCTTTGTTTTAAGCTCTTAATGCGCTCTTAAATCTCTTAAAAACTTCAAACGTTATAGTTGAAATATACCCAAAATATGATGTTTATCACTTTTTGAAGAAAGAATAGATAATACTTTTGTAACAGATTTTATAATTTAGCTAAAATGAAAAAAAGAAAACAACAAACGTTAATAGTATTATTTCTTTTACTTCTCGCATCACCTTGCATTGCAACTGGCCAAAACAAGGAGGAATTCAAACCAATAATAAAATGGAATATTAGAGGTCAAATTTGGATGAGATATTCTAATTTAAACGAAGGATCTTTAATCAATAATGAACCTACATCAGATTTTACCGATATTTCAGTAAGACGATTACGTATTCCTATTAGTGCGCAAATAACCCCGAAAATTTACATTTATTCCATTCTAGGTGGAAATAATTATAGTTTTAAAACTAAAACTTTTCCATTAGAAGTTTTAGATTTATATGCAGAATACACATTCCATAAGGCTTTTGAAGCTGGATTAGGCAAATCTGGATGGCAAGGTTTTAACAGGTGGAATATACGGTCTAACAAAACTTTAATGGGTTTAGACTCCCCGTTGTTTACCCTAAATACGGTAGAAAAAAACGATGACATTGGACGTCTTATGGGGGCTTGGTTTAAAGGGCAAATTGGTAAAATAGATTACAGATTAGCATTCAACAGACCTTTAATAGTTACTGCTATTCCAGATGGGGAGGTGAATTTCGCAAATAATAGACCACGAATAAAAGCCTCCACTTACGTAAAATACCAATTTTTTGAGCACGAATCAAATAAATCTGCATACCAAACAGGCACCTACATGCAAGCTAAAAAGGTTTTTAATATTGGTGCAGGATTCCAACAACAAAAAAAAGCCATGAGCGATGGCGACACACAATTACCAGAAACCAATCTTTATGACATGACAAATTGGGCTGCAGATTCATTTTTAAATTTACCTCTTATAAATGGTGATGCAATAACGGCTTATCTCGGGTATTACGACTACGATTTTGGAAAAAACTACATTCGTAATGTAGGCGCAAACAACCCTGCAACCGGAGGAGGTATTGATTTTAACGGTGCTGGTGTTGCATTCCCTATGATTGGCACAGGTACCACTTGGTATACTCAGTTTGGTTATGCATTTGAACAAACCAACGTATTAAACCATCCTATGATTATACAACCAAATATAGCCATACAGCACTCTAATTGGGATGCACTAGAAGACCATATGACGGTATTCGATTTTACTGTTAACTTTATGCTAAACGGCTCGCACAGTAACAAGTTTAGTGTAGGCTATCAACACCGTCCTATTTTTGATGCTACATCTTTAAAGCAGAAAGATTACAAAGGCATGGCCGTATTACAATACCAAATTTCTGTAAAATAAAAAACATGCTTGAATGATTTAAAATTTCATTCTAAAATACAGACAAAAATTTAATTTTCATTATTAAACCAACAAACAAGTATTCATTTTTTTAATAATTTGATAATTACGCTAGGAACTTCTTAAAAAATACACCTATTAGCTTTTTAATATATATATTTGGCGAGACAAACGAATTATGTTAAATAATATCAACAATAATAATTTCAATAATCCTAATTTATAGGACAGGAAGGTTATTGTTTAAAAATATATAAAGCCTTCCAAATTTGGAAGGCTTTTTTTTATAGATGCTGTTTTGAAATGTGTGATTGAAATTTTTATAGTTAATTTTTGATGCCACTTAAGGTTAATTTTTCTAGCATAGCCATAGCTACGGTATAAAATTTTAACGAAGAAGGGCGCAAAAAGAAACCAAAAAAAATAATTAACATATTTTAAAACAGCATCTCAACCTAAAATCAAAGACATGAGTAAAATTATGACCGTCGACATTTTGTCGAGTATTAAAGGAGCGCAGCCATCAGAGGCGGTAAACAAATTATTTGAAGTTATTAAAAATGCCAATACAACAAATAATAATACTTTTAATAATAATCGTAATAATGCCGTGTCTTTAGACAGTTTAAGAGACGATGTAGTTATTGAAAGCGCATCCGTTGAAAAGCAAATCATTATCGAAAATTTCCCAAAAGAGAAAAACGGTTATCTCGTTGTTTCTAAAGTAATAGAAGAATAATTATGGATTCTCAGATACATAAAATTCATCAGCAATTGGTGAATAAAGACATCACGTGTACGGCGTTGGTACAAGAAAAACTAGACGCATTAAAGCAAAACACAAATAACACGGTAAATTCATTACTTGACAATCTTGCGCTTGATTTAGCTGCAAAAGTGGATGCCAAAATAGCAAATGGAGAAACCATAGGTTTACTAGAAGGGATTCCGTTTGGCATTAAAGATGTGTATATGGTTCAAGGCACCTATACAACCGCTAGTTCAGATTTGCTTAAAAATTACAAATCGGCTTACACAGCAACAGCCATTCAAAAATTACTAGATGCTGGCGCGATTCCTTTAGTAAAAGAAAATTGTGACAGTTTTGGTCATGGTTCTTCTAGTGAAAACACCATTTTTGGCGCTGTTAAAAACGCTATAAATCCAGATTTAGTTGGTGGTGGTTCTAGTGGTGGTTCTGCTGTTAATGTGGCTAAAGATTACACGATATTCTCCATTGGTGGCGATACTGGTGGTTCTGTGCGTCAGCCTGCTGGTTACAATAATGTATATGGTTTAAAACCCACTTACGGACGTATTTCACGTTTCGGATTAATGGCTTACGCTTCCTCAACAGACTGTGTTGGACCCATAGCTAAATCCATCGAAGATATTCGTATTGTTTTAAATGTCATGAGCGGCAAAGACTTTAAAGATCAAACCACTTACGCTTCCGCGGAAATAACTCAGGACAGCATTTTAACTTCAGATAACATTAAAACCGTAGGGTATTTTAAAAACTTTATCGAAAGTGATGCTATTGACGCTAACATTAAAGCAGATTTTTTAGCAGCTATTGAAAAAATAAAAGCCCAAGGTATCACAGTAAAAGCTTTAGATTTCTTTGAATCTGAAACTTTGGTTTCAACCTATTATACTTTGGCTATGGCCGAAACCGCATCAAACCTTTCGCGGTTAGATGGTACCAATTATGGTAATCGTATTGAAGGAGACAACTTAAAAGACACTTACGCAGTAACGCGTTCTGAGAACTTTTCAGAAGAAACGAAACGTAGAATCGTTGGTGGAAACCAGGTACTATCTCAAGGTTTTTCAGATGAAATCTATTTAAAAGGGTTGGCAATTAGAGATAGTATTGCTGACAATTTTGAAACCGATTTTAATGAGGTGGATATCATCATATCTCCTGTTACGCCAAACACACCACCTAAAATTGGTGATAGTTTAAAAGACCCGCTTGCCATGTATTTATCAGATGCTTATACGGTTGGGTTTAGTTTAGGGCAATTACCAACCTTAACGGTGCCTCAAGGTACAGCAACGGGTTTACAAATTACGGCAGCAAAAAATAATGACGAACTCGTTTTGAAGTTTGCTAACTTCTTAAAAGACACGATATAATGGATTTAGAACAATTAAACGAGCTACTTAAAAAGTACGAATTAGAGTTGGTAATCGGTCTTGAAACACACGTTCGATTAAATACAAAAACGAAGTTATTTTGCTCTTGTGCAAATCAGGAAATAAACACCCCAAACCAAAACATTTGTTCGGTTTGTACGGGTCAAATGGGGGTGTTGCCTGCTATAAATAAAGAAGCCATCAACAAGGCTATTTACTTTGGAAAAGCTGTAAAATCAACTTTTGAAAATGAAGTTATTTCTTGGGATAGAAAACATTATGAGTATCCTGATAACCCAAAGAATATTCAGATTACACAGTTTCATAACCCTGTGATTCCAGACGGACAAGTCTCTTGTTTCCGTAATGATGGTTCGCAGTTTACGGTAAATTTAACGCAAGTACATATTGAGGAAGATGCTGCAAAATTAATGCATGAGAAGAAAATCTCCTTAGTCGATTTTAATAAAGCAGGTGTGCCACTAATTGAAATTGTAACCGAACCTTGTATTCGTCATATTGAAGATGCGTCAACGTACGCACAATATATTCAACGTATAGTCCAAAATTTAGGAATCTCTGAAGCCAACCTTGAAAAAGGCGAATTTAAATCGGATGTATCGGTATCGCTTCGTAAAAAACGAGATTACAATTTAAATCCACGTACCGAAATAAAAAACCTAAACTCATTCAAGTTTATGGCGGAAGCTTTAAAAGAAGAAGTTGAAAAACAACTCAACTACTACATAGAGCATAAAGAGTTTAGACCAGATCAAACTACAGTGTTGTGGGATGCAGAATTGAAGCAAACCAAAACGATGCGTAAAAAGGAATTTGAAGCCGATTACCGCTTTATTTCAGAACCCGATTTACCTTTTGTAAGCATAAAAGATGTGGTTGAATCTATTGATGTCGATTTAAGTACGCTGCCTTTTGCCGTAGAATCTATCTTAATTAAAGGTGGTGTTTTACCACAAGATGCTAAGTTTTTCACCGCTGATTCATTACGTTCTGAAACCTTTGTAGCCATTAACAATGTAATTAAAGACCCATCATTCGTGGCTAAAACATTAGTAAATAATATTGCTGCGGATGATTATGGCGATATTCATAGTGTTGAGCATTTAATTGAAATTTTTCAACTTTTTAAAGAAGAAAAAATAACGTCAGTATTAGTTCAAAACGGCATTACGGCATATCTAAAAGACAGAAGTTTTGATTACAATACCTATTTCAAAGAAAACACGATATCAGAATCTCAAATTGAAGATGCGATATCAAAAGTGGTTTCAGAAAATGAGGCTATAGCAAACGATATTAAAGCAGGAAACCATGGGAAAGCGGGTATTCTTGTTGGGAAAGTTATTGGCATTATTGGAAAAGGCGCTTCTGGAAAAGTGATTCGCGAAGGGATTTTGAGTGCACTTGCTGGGAATGTTGACGGAAGACCGAAGACCGATGACGGAAGCGACACGAATGTCAGGCTGAGCGCAGACGAAGCCCAAACAAAAACAACAAAAGCCAAAGACGAAGAAGTCTTACCAGAAATTCCAATCATCATAAAAGACGAGTACAGAACTCATGTGATTTCTGATGTTTCAGATGATAGCATCAACGTAAACGTCACCTTTTCAGGATGGGTTTCTAGTGTGCGTGACCATGGCGAATTAATCTTTATCGATTTACGAGATTCAAGCACCGAGAAATTTCAGGTGCGATTAAGTAGAGAATCGTTTGCTAATTTAGATGAGTTGGTAAAACTAAAACCAGAATCGGTTATTACCGTTTCAGGAACGATTGTTCAACGTAAAGAAGATGATTATAACGCGGCCTTACGAACAGGGAAAATAGAATTAGAAGCCAAAGTTTTAGACATTTTAAACCTTTCTAAAACGCTGCCTTTTGAAATAAAACGCGCCACCAAAACCAATGAAAATGTACGTTTTAAATATAAATATTTAGACCACAGAAATGACGATGTACGTCGTGTGATTGTTAATCGTCATAAAGTCATCAAATTAATGCGTGATATTTTAGACGAACAAGATTTCTTAGAAATTGAAACGCCCATTTTAAGCGCAGGAACTGATGAAGGCGCACGCGAATTTATTGTACCAACACGTAAGCAATCAGGTTCGTTTTACACGCTACCACAGGCACCTCAGCAATTTAAGCAAATGTTGATGGTATCTGGTTACGAGAAGTATTTCCAACTGGCACGTTGCTTTAGAGATGAAGATTCTCGTGGCGACCGTCAACCAGAATTCACACAGTTGGATATTGAAATGGCCTATGCTAGCATGCAACAAATCATCGATTTAAATACAGAAATGTTCAATGGTATTGTTGAAAAAATTTATGGTAAAAAATGGATTTTACATCCGTTTGAAGTGATTACCTATAAAGACGCCATGGATTTTTATGGCTGTGATAGACCAGATTTACGTTTCGGACTAAAACTAAAGGACATTACAGATATAGTAAAAGATACCACCTTCCAAGTATTTAGTAAACCTATTGAAGCTGGCGGCATTGTAAAATGTATTAAAGTCTCTGCTGAAGAACAAGGTAACAAACGCATTTCTAAAGGTCAGATTGAAAAACTAACCGCTATAGCACAACAACATGGTTTGGGTGGTTTAGCTTATATTATTGTAAATGAAAACGATTTACAATCGCCAATAATTAAGTTTTTAGGTGAAGATATTGCTGCAGGCATCATCGAAACAACTAATGCGCAAGTTGGAGACATTGTATTCTTCTCTGCTGCGGATTATGCCACGGCAAATAAAGCTTTAGATGCGGTGCGTCAAGAATTAGGCAAGATGCTACGTTTAATCAATCCTAAGGAATTAAGACCTGCATGGGTTATTGATTTCCCGATGTTTGAAAAAACAGATGAAGGCCGTTGGACGTTTACACACAACCCATTCTCAATGCCAGCTATTTATGATATTGACAAACACATGAATGGTAAGGAAGACGAGATTGGAAGCATCATCGCGCAACAATACGATTTAATCTTAAATGGTTACGAAATTGGCGGTGGTTCTGTGCGTGCTCATAAACCTGAAATTTTGGAAGCCACATACAAAAACATGGGCTACAATAAAGACGAAATGATGAAGAGCGTTGGTACCATGTATAAAGCCTTCCATTATGGCGCACCACCACACGGCGGTATTGCCTGGGGAGTAGATAGATTAATGATGATTTTAGAAAAAAAAGCATCCATTAGAGAAGTGATGGCATTCCCAAAAACAGGCACCAGTGAAGATTTACTCTTTGGAGCACCTTCTCCACTATCTGATAAAAAGGTGGAAGAAATGAATGTGAAAGTGATTAAAAAGTAAGTTGTTTTTTTAAAAACACGTTTTATTAAAACATAGCATTCCGAAAACCATATCATTGTAATAAAATCCCGATATCTATTTGTCGGGATTTTTTAATTTTATGTAGGAAATATTCATTATTTTTATGGGGTATGCAATAGGTATTATTTAACGAGTTAGCGTACATTTAAAAACAGAACTTTATGAAAAAATTCGGGAAGACAATTAAGTTATTTCTTATTGATGGAGAACCTAATGGGAGAATGACTTGTGAGCTTTCCAATTGGACAGGAAAAGCCTATAAAATCCCTAGGATAATGATTAAGGAATCTTATTCACGTGAAGATTTACAAAGTCCTGGAATTTACCTACTATTCGGAGAAAACGAAGACGGAAAAGGATTAGTCTATATCGGAGAAGCTGAAACTATAATTGACAGACTAAAACAGCACGTTGCTCAGAAAGAATTCTGGTCTGAAGTAATTCTATTTATAAGTAAAGACGAAAACCTTAATAAAGCACATATCAAATATTTAGAAAGTCGTTTATACGAGAAAACTAAAAAAGTTAACCATTACGAGTTAGAGAATAATACAGTTCCTTCAAAATCATCAATATCGGAATCTGAAATTGCTGAAATGGAGGAATTTATTGAAAACATAAAATTACTTACAAATACTTTAGGCCACAGAGTTTTTGAAACATTGGTAAGTGCCGAAGCGAATAAGACAAAAAAAACAAATACTTTCTATATTAAAGCAGCAAGAGGAGCAAATGGTTTTGGAATCCCAAGCTCAAAAGGATTTATAGTTTTCAAGAATAGTGAAGTAGCAACAAGCACAACTGAATCGATGCAGAAATCATTGATTAACATTAGAAAAAGATTAATTGAAAACAAAACAATAATAAAATCCGAAAATGGGCTTTTATTTGATAAAGACTATGAATTCTCTAGCCCTTCAACAGCAGCTGGAATTCTAATGGGAAGAAATGCGAATGGACTTAAAGAATGGAAATTGAAAAGTGGAAAAACGCTAAAAGAACACGAAACATCCTAATAATACAACAACACGCCAACAATTAACATAAGTAATTACTTGTTCTCGCCTAATTCTGAAAATCCTCACGGATTTTCTATTCGGTTTTTATTTGCTAAATTAAATGCTTAACCACCCAACTAATCTTGAACAAACACCTCGTACTTCAAACCCAAATCAAATGATAGACAATATAATTTTCGCAGGTGGGATTCACGGAGCTGGAAAAGGAACTATTTGTAAAGAGTTATCTCAATCATTTAAATTCAACCATCTTTCAGCTAGTGAAGTTCTAAAATGTGGAATGTCTAGTTTTGTTGGTACGATTTCTACCAAATTTGTAATAGAAGAACATTTATAACTAAATCTGAATTAGATAAAAATTGGTGGAATAAGTTTCCTAAAACTAGACCTTTTGTAATTAACCTATTATACGCCCATTCTTTTCCAACACCTAAGCCAACTTTAAACAATCTAATAGAATTAAAGATTATTGAGAGCGTTAATAATATTCCGAGAGGATTCATCGAGATTAATGATGGTCAATTCAATTCTTTAATTAAATTTGCTTATGAGCTCTAAATGAAATTATGAAAGTAATATTATCAATAAAACCTGAATTTGCATTTAAAATATTTGAAGGAACTAAGAAATTCGAATTTCGCAGAGTTCTATTTAAAAATAAAAAAGTAAAAAACATAGTGGTTTATGCTTCTGCTCCAATTAGTAAAGTGATTGGGGAATTTGAAATTGACACAATTTTCCAACAAGATTTAACTACTCTATGGGATAAAACTTCGGAGTTCTCTGGAATAACTGAAGCTTATTATGCAGACTATTTTGAGGGTAAAAAAGAAGGTTTTGCAATCAAAGTAAAGAATCCAAAAATGTATGATAGTCAATTATGTATTAAAGAATCATTTGGGTTAAATCCTCCACAGTCTTTCGCATATGTAAGATAGTCCGTAAGCACGAAAGCACAACAACTTGTATTATCAATTACAAGTTTGTATATCTAGAAATATGAAAAAAGCATCCTGGATATTAATTGGCATTATGGCTACATCAATTGGCCTATATCCATTAATCTACTTTTTGGTAGACAGACGCTTTGGGCTACTGGCATCAAAGTCCGCCGCTCTTTTAAGTGATACGGTATGGAATATCGCATTTTATGGTCATATTCTTCTTGCTGGTTTGGCGCTTTTAATTGGATGGTTACAGTTTAGTAGCACATTGAGAAGAAGGCGTATGAATATCCATAGAGCCATTGGAAAACTATACGTAATTGCTGTTTTAATTAGCGGGTTTTGTGGGCTCTATATTGCCATACATGCCACTGGTGGCATGATAAGTATTCTTGGTTTTTTTAGCTTGGATTTAGTTTGGTTGAGCACCACTATTTTAGGATTCAAAGCCATTAAAAACGGAAACATTGCATTACACCAAAAATTTATGATTTACAGTTATGCCGCTTGTTTTGCAGCAGTAACTTTAAGAATCTGGTTGCCTACTTTAACCAGCATAATGGGCGAATTTATTGGCGCTTACAGGATTGTTGCTTGGTTATGTTGGGTTCCGAATATTATTGTTGCTTATTTTATTGTTCGGTATTCTAACAGGAATAACACATCAAGTAGCGCGCAAGGTTTATAAAAAATGGTAAATTAGTGCTTAAACCGTGCCATTGTCCAGACACAAAACTTGCTTTAAAACATTTAAATCTAACTAAAATGATAATTATGAAAAAAACATTTTTAATTGTAATTCTTTCTTTATTCCTATTTGGATGTAACCAAAACCCGAACAAAGAAGCCAGAATCCAAAAGCTTGAAAAAGAAATAGTTGATAAAGCAGAAACCCCTGAATATTTTTTACTGCGCCCTGAAGTTGAAAAAGCTTATGGATATTCGCATGCTGTAAAAATTGGAAATAATATAAAAGTTTCGGGTGCTGTAAGTATGGATAACGAAGGAAACCCAACTGCCATTGGTGATTTAGGACAACAAATGAAAAATTGTTATGCTGATTTAGAAAAAATACTCAATCATTATGGTTGTACTTTTGATGATGTTGTAGTTGAAAACATTTTCACTACCAATATGCCCTTATTTCTCGAAAATGCAGAATATAGAACCACGATATATAAAAATCATTTTCCAACAGGTTCTTGGTTAGGTGTTAAGGAATTAGCTATCCCTGAGTTTATGATAGAAATTGAATTGGAAGTGCATAAAGCGGAATAAAAGTTGCATATTTAAATACTTCAATAAAAACGAAATGGAAAAATTAATGAGGTTAATTGAAGATTATATTGAAGTGTAATAAATTAAATGATAAGAGCTAACGATATGCTGACAACGTTTATAATTAATTGCTGTTTTGTGTGAATCAGGAAAATCCTTGCAAATTTTCTCAGCTTGGTTTGCATTGCTAAATTAGATATTTAAAACACCCAACAAAGCATATTTAATAACTTTGTGCGTAATTTGGTTGCGTTACCAAGATTTGGTATATTTGAATAAATTTGAGCTAAAATGGGAAAAAACACATCTATATCACTCGGAAATCATTTTGAAGATTTCATTAGAGAAGAGGTAAATTCTGGCAGATATGGTTCGGTTAGCGAAGTTATTCGATCAGCATTACGTTTGTTAGAACGTGAAGAAAAAAAAGAAAGAGAACTAATTAAAGCTCTCAAAGTTGGAGAAAATAGCGGATTTGTTGAAAATTTTAACCCGAAACAAAACCTATCTGAATTGCATCGCCAAAACTTATGAGTAAAAACAAATATCGAATAAGTAAACAAGCGATTGATGATTTAAATGATATTTGGGTTTATACTTTTCAGAATTGGTCTAAAAAACAAGCTGATAGATATTATGACTTGATAATTGAAGAGATTGAATTTATAGCGGACAACTATCTGACAGGAAAATCCGCTGAACAAACTCGCAAAAACTATCGAGTAACAAAAATCAAATCGCATCTGATTTTTTACAGAAAAGTCGAAAATGAAATTGTCGAAATCGTTAGAATTTTACATCAGAGAATAGATATTAAAAAACGTCTGAAATAAAAACTGCACACAGCAAAGTAAAAAATTAATTTCTAATGCAGATCTAATCACGAAAATCCTAAGAATTTCCCTCTAGTTCACTTTCCTTTTCTGATTTAGAACTACCCAAGCACAACTAACCATAAACAAACATGTCGTGCTTCAATAAGCGAATAATGGATAAGTATCGTCCAAAATCACCTCAACTCTTGTATCTTACATTAATAAAATATAATTATGCAATTAAACTTATTGTCTTGTGATGCTCAGCGACCCGATAAAAGAGCGATATCTAATTGTATTATAGAGATTTCATCTAATATTGATACTTCATTGGCTAATGAACTCACTGATATACTATTAGAAGGAGACGCTATAGGTATTGAAGTGGCAGATAAAAACTCTGGTTCTGCTTTAAGAGCTTTACGAAAACTAAACATTGACTATGAGATTATAGAATGAAGCTAATTAAAGCTGCTTTCTAGCCTTTTTATTTCTACTGCTTCTAAAATTTCTACTACGTCTGGTAAAGTAATTTACCAAAACCATCGCCACAGAAATTAAAATAACGGCAATGATTATCTCGTATGCTTCGCTTGGAATATTCACACCTATAATATACAAAAAAATCCTTAATTTATTAACCTGAGTTCGATTATTAAAACAGGCAAACTTGATTGGAATTTATAGTTTGAAATTTAATAGACGGTTTTTTAGGCAAGAAGCTATATGCGATAAGCCCTGAAATCAGGTTGCTAAGAAAGTTCCCAAAGCTTCTGTGT
>NZ_JAQWOO010000082.1 GCF_029245835.1 Algibacter sp.
TTTCAACGGTTATTCAAACAGAAAGCAGAGGACTGATACGCACGATAGGGCTAACCTAGTTAGGGATATAGTTCACCTCTGTTTTCTTTTGAATAAATTTAAAAATTTATTTCAATTACAAACTAAAGGTTAGGGATTGAAGTGGCATCCTTTTTTAATAAGAAACACAAACTTTATTTTGAACTTTCATTTAACAGATAGCCACGTCCTTCGTCCTCGCTATGACGTTTAAAAAAGATATAACGAAACATTTATGTTCATGAATTCGATAATATTAAATAGAAAAGCATGAATAAAAGCCCGACCCTTGTGGTAACGCCCAAAGACTATATCCCTAGAATCATTTTTGCAATCCAGAAATAAAGTAAAATACCTAAAATATCGTTGCTTGTAGTAATAAATGGCCCTGTTGCAATGGCTGGATCTACGCCGCGTTTATCTAAAAACAAGGGTACAAATGTGCCTATAAGTCCTGCAATAATAATAACTGCGACTAAAGAGACCGATATGGCTAAGGCTTTGTCTATTTCGCCTTTGTATAACCAAACGAAAAGAAACAGAAAAATGGCTAAAATAACTCCGTTAAGGGCTGCGAGTAGCATTTCTTTAATTAAGCGACCATTAACACTCCCTTTTACATCATCGTTTGCTAATCCTTGCACAATAATAGCACTAGATTGTACGCCTACATTACCAGCCATAGCAGCTATAAGTGGCGTAAAAAAGAATAATACCGCATACTTACTAAATGCTTCTTGAAAGCCTTCCATGATAATGAATGCGCCTATTCCTCCAAGTAAACCAAGAAATAACCAAGGTAAACGGGCCCTAGTAAGCTCTAAAATAGTATCATCTGCCTCTACATCTCCGGTAATACCTGCCGCCATTTGATAATCTTTATCAGCTTCTTCTTTTAAAACATCTACGATATCATCAATGGTAATTCTACCTAAAAGTATTTGGTTTTCATCAACTACAGGAATAGCCTCTAAATCGTATTTTGCCATAACTTTTGCAACATCTTCTGCATCATCATTTACTTTTACATAATCGACATTAACCTTAACCAGATCTGAAATTTTCTGTTCACTTTTTGCGACAATTAAATCTTTTAAAGACAGGCGACCTATAAGTTTTTCTTCCTTATTTACTACATAGATAGAATGTACGCGGGTTACTTCTTTGGCTTGACCACGAATTCTGCGCATACAACCTGCAACCGTCCAAGTCTCATAAACTTTTACAAGCTCCTTTGCCATGAGTCCACCTGCAGTGTCTTCATCATAGGCTAAAAGTTCGGTGATTTCTGCTTTATGCTCCTCGTCTTCAATTTGGTCTATTACAGCTTGCTGACGAGCTTCTGATAATTCTGCAATAATATCTGCCGCGTCATCGGTATCTAATTCTTCAACTTCTTCGGCAATTTCTTTGGCAGAAAGATTTTTTAAAACTTTTTCTCGATTGTCTTCATCCATCTCCATTAAGATATCTGAAGTGGTTTCAGAATCAAGGAGTTTAATCACATAAACAGCCTCTTCTAGATTTAGTTCATCTAAAATTTCGGCAATATCAGCGTAGTGAAACTCGTCTAATAGCGTTTTGAGTTCTTTATCGTTTTTCTGTTCGATAAATAACTCCACTTGCTCAACGAGTTCATCCGTTAATTGAAATTGTATGTTTTCACTTTCTTCTGACAAATGGAAAGGTTTAAAAAATTTATTCGTCTTTTTCGATTAATTGCGTAAGCTCAATAAAGGCTTGAACACTTAATTGTTCTGGACGTTTGCCAAATATACTATTTGCTTTTAAATTATCAGATAAATTGAATATTTTTAAACTGTTACGCAGTGTTTTTCTACGCTGTTGAAAAGCAGCTTTAACTACTTTAAAAAAAAGTTTTTCATCACATGGTAAGGTATAATTTGCTTTCCTAGTAAGTCTTAAAACGCCGGAATCAACTTTTGGAGGTGGATTAAATACATTTGGTGGCACTGTAAATAAATACTCAGCATCATAAAATGCTTGAGTTAATACAGAAAGAATTCCGTAAACCTTACTCCCTTCTTTAGAGCAAATACGTTGTGCTACTTCTTTTTGAAACATCCCTGAAAATTCTGGGATTTGATCTCTCATTTCTAAAGTTTTAAACACAATTTGAGTGGAAATGTTATATGGAAAGTTACCAATAATAGCGAACGGTTCTTGATTGAAAACTTCGTTTAAATCGTACTTTAAAAAATCTTTTTCAATGATTCTTGGTGCAAGATTTAAGTAATTAGCTTGAAGATACTCAACTGATTCTGTATCAATTTCAATAACGTAAGTGGTTATATCTTTTTTGAGTAAATACTTGGTTAGCACACCCATACCTGGACCAATCTCTAAAACATTTTTATAGCCTTTTAAAATGAGTGTGTCTGCAATTTTTTCGGCAACAGATTCGTCATTTAAAAAGTGCTGACCTAAATATTTTTTTGCTTTTACCTGATGCTGCTTAGGATTATATACCACGAATTCACGTTTATTGTTTGTTTGACAAAACTAGGTTATTTAAAATTCACTGTATACTCATCTACAATTTGAAGTTCGGTTCTAAAAGCGAGCATTTTATCTGCGAATTTTTTCAAACTATCATTTCGAAGTTTCTCAGCATCTTCTTTATAATAAGCGTCTAAAGCCTCTCGAGAATACGAGCGGTATTGAATAGAATAACTCATCCCTCCCAAGTCTTCTTCTACTAGAATTTTTGACAAAGTTGCCTTTTCAAATTTCCCTGTTCCTAACACTTTTGGAATATGTTCTTTTATCCAAATAAGCCATTCGTCGTGAATAGATTCGTCTATGTTTACTGTTACGTTGTATATAATCATATGTTAATTTATGGCGTCGCCTCGTAAGGTTCTATATCGTTTTCTAGCATCTACAAAATAAATACTATCAGCGTGATTAAAAATAATTTGTTCGTATAAAGCTTTTGCTTTTTCAGGAAGGTTTAACTGTTTCTGATATATTTCAGCTAAATAAAAAAGCGCGTCATCAATTAAAATGCCATCTCTATAGTTTTCTATAATGAGCTCATAATTAACTCTGGCTTTTTCAATCGCCCCTTTTAATTGGAATAATTGAGCCTGCTTGTATAGGGCTTGAGCTATTATAGGTTCTGTTTTATGTGCTCCCAGAATTTTATCTAGTAAAGTAATAGCTTCATCATTTCTATTTTGAAAAGCTAACAAATCAGCTTTTGCATAATACTTTAGTGCTGTTTGAAGCGAATCTTCGTACTTATTATCAGAAATCAAGAGTTTTAAATCTAGCGCATCATTTGCTATAAGTTGAGATGTTGACGATTTTAAAATTTTAAGTTGAGATTCTGCCCATTTAAAATCGCCTTTGTAATAACTTGCTTTAGCTACTTTAAATCGTGCTTCTTGAGATATGGTACTGTTTTTAAGATTTCGCTGAATTTGGGTGTAATAAATCAGGGCTTTATTAAATTGTTCTTGTAAGACTAAAATATCGCCCAACTCTAATTTAATTTTCGCCTTTTCTATGTCTGACAGAGGACGTTTTAAACTTTTTTCTAAGAATTTTGTAGCGTCTTTTGTCTCGTTTAAATAAAAAGCTAAAAAATGTGCGTAAGAAATTTGTAACTCTAGCGTTTCCGATTGCCCTCCAAAGGTTTTTAGTAATTCAAGATATTTATTCTTGACCGCTCCATAGTTTGATTTTGAACTTTCTTTAATATCTAGTTTTAGTAAATTTTGATGTGCTTGAAGCTTTGTTTCGGTATCTTGAGCGGTTTCTATAATGTAATTGAAAATCTCTCTGGCTGTTTCATTTTCATTTTCATTTAAAGCTATTAATGCAATCTCTTCAATTCTTAATAGGCTTTCGGGTTGCCTTTTATAAATTGCTTTTTCTTGAGTAAATGCCTTTTTAAAATCTTTTTGTTGAATGAATAGCCAACTTAACAACTCATTCCAAAGTGTATTAGGCTCTTCCTGCATTTTTTTTAACAGGGTTTTCCTTAATAAAATATTATTCTTATGTTCACTATCCTCGCTAACAAAATCATTAATAGCGCGTTTTACATCTCCTATTAGAATAGGATTTGACTCTGCTAAATTTAAATAACTATTAAACATTTTTTCAATACTACCTTGCTCGCCATAAATTTGAGCTAACTGTATATTGAAATTAAAATCGGGATTTAAAGCTGCTGCTTTTTCATAGGCTATTATTGCCTCATCTAAAAGTGAATGATTTTGAAAACTCCTGGCTACGGCAAAAACATTACCTGCTTTTTCGTCTATAGTTGAAATAGCTTTTTGATAGTTTTCGTTTGCTTTTTCTAAATCGTTTTTTAGTTGATAATTATACCCTAATTCAACAAGAAAAGCTGGATATTTTACGCGTTCCATCAATTCTAAAATAAACGATTCAGCTTCAGTATATTGCTCTAACTGTTGATGTGTGCTTATAATTTGATTAATGTAAGTTATGTTTGAAGATGATTTTGCATACAACTTTTTATACTCCATCAATGCCTTTTCATATTCCCCCTTTTGGAAATAGTCTTTGGCAAGGGTAGCATTTTGTGAATATAAAATGCTAGAATGTATTAAGCATAAAAATAAAAAATATCGCATACGGTAAATATAACAAATGTAAAGTGTTGATGTTGTATTAACATCAATTTTTAATTAATGGGGTCCTGGTATACATCGAGACTAGTTAAATTAAAAATTTTGAATGCGTTTAGCAAATTTTCAAAAATGAGTTTTACTAAAAAGTGCCCGAAAAAATCGGGCACTAACCAACCAAAAATAATTTTCTATTAACTACTTGTTAATTAAACACTCGATTGGGGACAGTCTTTAAATTTCTTAATTAAATAAGAACGACTATTTTCAAAAAATATTATTGAATTGCACCAAGATTTTTACTTAAAAATCTTATTTACTCGCAATGGTTGTGGTGTTACCTTCATATTTAAATAATTCAAAATCTGAGGATAAAACTTTACTTGCGAAAAAAATCAAAGCAATTAATAAGATAATGCGCTTAACATTCTTCATAATCAGTAGGTTAATATAGATTTGATTAAGCGAATTTGTAAAATAAATATTAAAAATTCAAATGTATTGTCACATAATCGTTAATAAGCATGCATAATATGCATTTAATCGATAAAAATCAATTTAAACTCACTATTTTGTAAGATTTTATAGTTAATTTAAGAATCCCTATTTAAAGTAATACTCAATAACTTCAATGAAGATATACTTTCATTTTAGGACCTTAAAAAAGACAATGTTTAGTTAATAATTTTAAAACCAGTGTAAGGTTGAAGTACTTCAGGAATTACAATACCATCTTTAGTTTGGTAATTTTCTAGAATTCCGGCCAACACTCTAGGTAAAGCTAAAGCGCTTCCGTTAAGTGTATGTGCCAATTCGTTTTTACCATCACTATTTTTAAATCGAAGTTTTAAACGATTCGCTTGAAAGGTTTCGAAATTAGAAACTGAAGATATTTCTAACCATCTGTCTTGGGCTGTAGAAAACACCTCAAAATCATAAGTTAATGCAGATGCAAAAGAAGTATCTCCACCACATAAGCGTAAAATTCTATATGGTAATTTTAATTCTTTAATAATATCTTTTACATGCTCAACCATACCATCTAAAGCTTCATAAGATTTAGTAGGGTGCTCTACGCGAATTATTTCAACTTTATCAAATTGATGTAATCTATTCAACCCTCTTACATGTGCACCATAGCTTCCTGCCTCACGACGAAAACATGGCGTATAGCCTGTAATACTTACTGGAAGTTCGGTTTCGCCTAAAACCACATCTCTAAAAATATTTGTTCCAGGCACTTCTGCTGTTGGTATTAAATATAGATTGTCTTCGGTAACATGATACATTTGCCCTTCTTTATCTGGCAATTGTCCTGTTCCAAATGCAGAAGCTTCATTAACCATAAGCGGTAATTGATATTCAGTATAACCTGCAGCTGTATTCTTGTTTAAAAAATAGGCAATTAAAGCACGTTGTAATCGCGCGCCTTTACCTTTGTAAACAGGAAATCCAGCACCTGTAATTTTGGTTCCTAATTCAAAATCTATAATGTCGTATTTTTTTGCTAACTCCCAATGTGGTAAAGCACCATCATGTAATTTTGGAACATCTCCTTCGTTAAATATTTCTTCATTATCTGCTTCTGAATTCCCACGAGGCACAAGCTTATTTGGAACATTAGGTATTTTATAAAGCAACTCATTTAAAGCTTCAACCTTATTGCTTAATGCTTCAGAAAGTTGTTTTGAAGCTTCTTTTAATTGACTTGTTTTTTCTTTTAGAAGATGAGCCTTTTGAGCTTCACCAGATTTGTACAAGTTTCCTATTTCTTTTGATAAAGTGTTAGATTCAGCCAAAGTATTATCTAATTCTGTTTGAAGACGTTTTCTGTCTTCATCAAAAGTAACAACATCATCAATCAATTGCGTAGCATCAATATTTCGTTTTGCTAGTCGCTCAATAACTAATGCTTTGTTTTCTCTAATAAAAGGAACCTGTAACATAACTTAAAAATTTAAGGCACAAATTTAATAAATTGAATATAGAGTAAAGACATATTTTAGAACTAAACTATTGCGAGAATAAAATATCACTTTACTTAGATTCCCAATTTCGCGAGAATGACATTTCCAAACGAAACCTCGATTAAAATATTGAGGAGCAAATTTTTAAATTACTCTTCTTTTTGGGGTAAAATCCAATCGCTATGATTAAAAACATGCCACTCTACACTAGCCATATCAATGTCTGGATTTATAAATATTTTATAGGGTTTGCCGTTAACGCTAACTTTACTTTCTACATAAACCGCAACGTCTTCTCCTTTCTTTTTAAAATCTTGCTTTAGGCGTTGTGCAAATTGCCACATCATATCTGGTTTTGAACTTACAGATGAGATTTGTTTCTTACTCAAATAGTTTTTTAAATTTATATATGTGCGTTTTTTAGTGTCTTTATTTTCAACCCAATAAGAGGTCTGTCCGCTTTTTGAACGAAGCATCATGCGCCATGAGAGTCTGTGTCCTTCTTCTGTCCAAAGCACATGGTCTTTAATAAAATGGTGTCTTAATGGTAAGCCTATTTGAATAATGAAATAGATTATAAAAACTACAATTAAAGGGGTTTTTAACTTTGGAATGATAATTTCCTTAGAGTTGTAAAACAATTTCTTCTTTAAAAACAAGCTTTGAATTTTTTCGGCTGGAAAAAAGAACAAAGAAAATGCTAGCGATAAGTAAGGAAAAATACCAATTTGAAATATAACTGAATTGAACAAGTGAAAGAAAATAGATATAATGAATGCATATTTTCTAGTTGGCTTAAACATTAATAAAGGAATTATTAAGCCATCAAACAAAATACCGCCATAAGATAAAACATAATGCATCCATTTTTGCTGAAGAAAATTACCAACTAGAAAATAATCCTTTTTCGCTTTCATCATCAATTCAATAACTGATGTATCTAACCAATCCGGATATAATTTAGCAACCGAAGCATACGTATAAACAATAAATAACTGAAAAATGATTACCCAACGGCACCATTGTGGCATAGAATACCTTTTTATTTCAGGATGTAATTTAACATCAAAAGATGCATATTTATGTGCCGGCAGAAACATCATCATTGCACTTAAAAGCATCAGTAAATAATAATGATTGTTATATGATGATTTTTGCATTAAATACGTTGCAGACCACATTATGGCAAATGCAAACATGCTAAATCGGTATTTATAGCCGACCATAATTAGCAAGCCAAAAACACCCATTATAGCGTAGTAATAATACATACCATTTCCGGGTAATGGTTGTAAAAACTCGAACCCAATAAAATTAAAAGTGAAATCGGGATCAACTAAAGTGCGTTTTACCCAACCTGTGAAAATGGCGCCTACAGATTCTAAAAAACAAAGGAGACCAAAAATAATTCTGAAAACTACTAAAGCAGAATTGTCAATATGTTTAAATAGCCAATTATTCAATATTTAAATTTGAAATGTATTCTAAAGCCATATTTTTATCTTTTACAAGCTGAACTTTTAATGCTTCAACCGATTCAAATTTTTCTTCATCTCGAATACGATGTAGCAAGTCTATCTTTATTGTTTCATCATAAATATCTTTATCAAAATTAAAGAAATGAATTTCAATAGTTTGCTTACTCCCATTAACCGTAGGATTCACACCAATATTCATCATACCAAAAACAATAACATCTTCAATTACTGAGCTAACAATATATGAACCTTGTTTAGGAATAATTTTGTATTCGTCTTCAATTTCAATATTAGCTGTTGGAAATCCTAACGGCTTGCCTAACCCTTTCCCTTTTGTAACTTTACCGGTAAGTATAAAATGGTATCCTAAATAGGCATTTGCTTTTTGTATATCGCCTTCAATTATTGCTTGTCTTATTTTTGTTGAGCTTACTGCAACATCGTTAATATCCTGAGCAGAAATCTCTTCAACTTCAAAACCATAAGTTTCACCAAAGGCTTTTAAATCATTTATATCGGCATTTCTATTTCTACCAAATCTATGGTCATAGCCAATTATAACCTTTTTGGCATTTAGCTCATCGACTAAAATATTTTTTACAAAATTTTCAGCTGAAAGTCTAGAAAACTCCTGTGTGAACTTTTTTATGACTAAGCAATCTAAACCTAAATCAGCTAAGATATCATGGCGCTCGTTAATAGTATTAATTAATTTTATGTTAGAATCTTTTTGCAACACCATGCGTGGGTGTGGAAAAAAAGTAAGTATTACAGATTGTAATCCTTCTGTTTTCCCTGTATTAATTAAGCGTTTGATTATTTTTTGATGGCCAATATGAACGCCATCAAAAGTGCCAATTGTAACAACAGTTTGGTTATTTGGTAAGGTATTTAAACTACGCTTTGTTTTCAAGCTCTTTATTTTATGCAAAACTAGCTATAATGTCACTTAAAACAAACTTCTAAGTGTCTATTGTATGCTAAAAGTATGTTTTATTTCTTTTATTACTTGCGGAACTTCTTCAACCTTAAAACTTAAGTCTAGGTGGAAATTTTTATCATCTTTCTTAATTACCGATAACTTCCCATGATTTATTTTAAAATATCCTGTTTGGCCTTTGCAATAACACCATCTAGCAAAAAAAAGAGTTTTGTTAAGTAAATCTTGAGTTTCAAATTCCAGGTTGTTCTTATCTAATTCAACAAACACCTCTTCCCTATAGGAACTGTCCTGATAATTGGTATTGCCTTTTTTTTTATATTCAAATTTTAACACAAAATGACCGCCATCAATCATTTCTGGGTAGATATCTCCTAAATTATCCGTTTTAAGTTGTAGCGCTTTATTTTTGAATAATTCAAATGAACATGTACCTCTTTCTGGACAAACCATATTAACAACATCCTTGGCTCTATTTGATTTTACCTCACTTTTAGTCTTACACGAAACCAAAAAAAACATCATAAAAAACACATATAAACACCTCATAAACAAATATATGTTATTTTAAAATGGCAATTAATTTTTGCAATTGATAGTTTAACAGAGTATTTTTAGCATCCCGTAAAAAATCTAATCTTATATTGCTATGAGACTTTTACCCATGAGACATATTTTATACCTACTCCTATTTTCTTTTTTTATAACAACACTGCCTGCACAAAACAATCAAGGAATTTGGTCTAAGGTTTCTAAAAAAGAAGCCGCAGTTGGAAAAAAATTATTGAGAAAAACCGAACCGTCAAAATCTGTTTATTATCAGTTAGATATTAACAAATTAAAGCGTACTTTAAATGATACTTCAACAAACACTCTAGTAAAAAAAACATCTAATATCATCATTCTTTTTCCTAACAGTGAAGGTGGTTTTGATGAGTTTAAAATAAATGAATCTTCTATTTTAGAACCTAAATATCAAGAAAAACATCCTGAAATAAGAACGTATATTGGTCAGAATGTTAAAAACCCATCATCAATACTTAGTTTTAGTATAACCCCAAGAGGCTTACATGCCATGGTATTATCTTCAAAAACGGGCACCCAATTTATTGACCCCTATTCCAATAATAACACCTATGTAGTTTATAACAAGGGAGATCTTCCTGCTTTAAAAAAAGAATTTCAATGTTTAGTGCCTGATGATATTACAGAAGCTAAAGAAACGAGCGGAAGTTCGAAATCTTCACTAAATGCTAACGACAGAAAATTAAGAACCTTTAGATTAGCATTAGCCTCAACTATTGAATACTCTGAATTCCATTGGATGGCAGCAGGATTAACGGCCGGAGATACTGAAACGGATAAAAAAGCTGCAGTATTAGCAGCTATGGTAACCACAATGAATCGGGTTAACACCATATTTCAAAGAGATTTAGCAATCAAAATGGTTTTAGTGGATAATACTAATATCATTTTTATTAATTCTGATAATTTTTCTAATGATGATTCGGAGGCATTAATTGATGAAAGTCAAGTTGAAATTGATTTTGCCGCGACTACAACACCATTTAGCTATGATATAGGGCATACGTTTAGTACGGGCGGTGGTGGATTAGCATCATTAAATTCTCCTTGTGTCAATGATAGAAAAGCCAAAGGTATTACTGGGTTGTCTGTTCCAGTTGGCGATGCTTATGATATTGATTTTGTAGCTCATGAATTAGGACACCAATTTGGAGCACCACACACCTTTAATGGGAGCACAGGAAATTGTGCTGGTGGTAATAGAACAGCAAGTAATGCTTATGAACCTGGTAGTGGGTCTACCATAATGGCCTATGCAGGAATTTGTTCACCACAAAATGTGCAATCCCAAAGTGATGCTTATTTTCATCAAAAAAGTATTCAAATGATTTGGGATAATATAACTACAGGTTTAAGTACATGTGGTGCCGAATCAGATTTATCAAACAGACCTCCCATTGCTCTTGCAGGGCCTGATTACATTATTCCAATTTCAACGGCATATAAACTTGTAGGAAACTCTACAGATCCAGATGGTATAGCAGGACATACTTATACATGGGAACAATATGATTTAGGGGCGTCTGGTACTCCTGAAGAAACCAATACGACAGGGCCTTTAGTTCGCTCTTTTGAGGGCACATCAAATCCTGTTAGAAATATTCCAAAATTTGAAGACTATATAGCTTCATCAGGATCAACGACTTGGGAAAAATTACCATCGGTTAATAGAACCATGACTTTTGCTCTTACAGTAAGAGATAATGATGTTGTTGGGCCAAATGGTGGTGGACAAACTGATGTAGATTTTATGAATGTTATTGTAAATAGCACAGATGCTTTTACGGTAGTAAATCCTATTATATGGGCTCAAGGTTCAACTCAAAATATTGAATGGGTAGTGGGTCAATCAGCAAATGTAAGTACCATTAATTGTCAAGAGGTTAATATAAAATTATCTACAGATGGCGGACTTACATTTCCAACAATTCTTGCATCTAATACGCCTAATGATGGCTCTTTTTCTTTTACAGTTCCATCAACCCCAAACACGAATGAAGCTAGAATTTTAATAGAAGCTGCAGATAATATTTTCTATGATGTTTCAGATTTTAACTTCTCTATTTCAAATGTACCCGACTTTTTTATCGCTAATGAAAGTCTAGCCCCAATTAATTGTAATGAAACTGAAATAGTTTATACTTTTGATTATGCAATTTCTAATGGATTTTCTGAAAACATAGTATTTAGTGCGTCAAATATACCTGGAAGTGGCATAGCTACTTTTTCTCCAACAAATCTTGACGATTCTGGAATTGTAACTTTAACCCTTAGTAATTTAGATGGTGTTTCCCAAGGCAATTACAATATTACGGTTACAGGTTCGAGTAGTAGTTCATCCAAAACCAAAGATAAAATAATAGACTTACCTTTCTTTAACTCTATATGCGTTTCTGCTGGTAATCTAGATTTTTTAACCAGCACTACATTTGTAGGTTTCAATACCATTTCCAATGCATCAGGTAACTCTGATTATAGTGATTTCACCGGGATTTCTTCAGATGTAGTGAGAAACACACCTTACGATTTAATTATAGACGCCAATACAGACGGAAATTTTACCACGAATACTAGGGTTTGGATAGATTGGAATCAAAATTGTAGTTTTAACGATCCAGGAGAAACCTATAACTTAGGTGATGCAACCAATGTTTCCAATGGTATAACTGGTTTGTCTCCACTAACTATAACCATTCCTAGCGATGCTTCTTTAGGCAACACCATTATGCGTGTTTCAACAAAATTTAAGGATGATGGGCTTCCAAGTCCTTGTGAAATTAATTTTGATGGCGAAGTAGAAGATTACACACTTAATATATTACCTATAGATTTAAATTTTAACTCCTCAATTACTTCCGTTCAATTTAATACTATAAATCAAATTTCTGAAAAGACATCGGAGTATTCTAATTTTTCTTCCGTGATAACAGATATAAATAGGAATACTTCTTATGATTTGAGTATTAGGGTTAGTACCGAAAGAGATTTCACAACACTAACAAAAGCGTGGATTGACTGGAATCAGAATTCAAGTTTTGATGATGCTGGCGAGGCATACGATTTAGGTACTGCTACAAATGCAACCAACCAACTTACTGGTAACTCCCCACTCTCTATTTTAATTCCGGAGAATGCTATTTTAGGAAATACCACCATGAGAATAGCTACTATATATACAGGTAATTCAGGCAATCAAGAGCCAATGCCTTCGGGAGACGCTTTGGAAGGTGAAGGCGAAGTAGAAGATTATACAGTTAATATACAACCTACATTATCCATTGAAGAATTTGGTTTTGAAAACCTTATTGTTTTCCCCAATCCGAACCATGGTATTTTTAGTATTAAACTTAACGGATCCTTAACTCGCCATATTACCATTGAAGCTTACAATATTAGTGGGCAAATTATCGCGAATAAAATTTTTGATCCTACAGGAGATTTTAATCAGATTGTAAATTTTAATTATTTACAATCTGGTATGTATTTTTTACATATTAGCGACGGCAAAAAAATAGCTAAGAAGAAGATTATAATTTATTAAACATAAAATGAATTTAATGAAAAAGCACTTGTTTTTTACTTGCCATTAAATGTATTCATAGTATTGTTTATACCTGCCAATGCAAAAGATTTAATAATCTCTGTTGATTTTTCAAAACGCTCTTTTAATTGTTCTGTTTCCTCATCTGTCCATTCGCCTAAAACATAGTCTACTTGCCTACCTTTGCTAAAAGCATCACTTATACCAAACCTAAAACGGTTGTATTTAACCGTGTTTAATTTATCTTGGATATCTTTTAAACCATTATGCCCCCCATCACTTCCTTTCGTTTTTAAACGAATGCTTCCAAATGGTAAATTTAAATCGTCTGTAACAACTAATAAATTTTCTAAAGGGATTTTTTCTTTTGTTAACCAATACAAAACGGCTTTTCCGCTTAAATTCATATAAGTGTTTGGTTTTAATAAAATGAAAGTTCGTCCTTTTAATTTATAGGTAGTTATATCGCCTAGTTTCTGAGTTTCGAAGGTTAAATTTTCTTGTTTCGCAAAAGCGTCTAAGATTTTAAAACCAATATTATGACGGGTATTTTCGTACTTCTCGCCAATATTCCCTAACCCTACAATTAGATATTTTTTCATAGAATCCTGTTCTTCTATATAGTTTTTCTTTTTAAATACGTTTGACAAAAATTGCCACATGATATTTTTAATTTAAAGCTAAAGTACATTAAACATGCTAAAAAATTACTAATTTTTAATGGTATTGATATCTATCTTATAGCACGGTTAGAGATTGAAGGGTTTGTTTGATCCCGATGATAAACGGGAGAGTAGTAAAAGCCAAACCCCCTTTTTGGGTAACGCCCAAATATTAATATTTATTACGCTTTTGATTTTCCCGCATTTTGTCCAAATTTTCTTTGGTAAGCATATAATCCTTTACATCTTTACCTTTCCAGTGATGGTAAGAAAACAAAGGGAATAATATGAAAAATATAGCTACAACACCAAATCCGACCAGTTTTTGTGAATACGGAACATCTAAAGTAAATCCTAAAATAATACTTGTAAATGCGGCTATGGATACTATAAAGATTATGTATTTCATGTGTTTATGTCTATTGTTTTTTATAGGTAAAATGTAGGATTCATTTAATCATTCCTTTGGGTGTCAAGCTTTTGTTATGGATGTTTCATGATTTGAATTATTAGGTAAAGTTTAATAATTGCTGCCTGTACGCCGTTAGTAGTTTGGACCTTGATATGTAACCAAAATATTTACCGTCTTTAATTACGGGTAAATTCCAGGCGCCACTGGATTTAAATTTATCCATGATAACATTCATATTATCTTCGTCGTAGTTAATAATTCCAGCATCCGAGTGCATGAGGCTGGCGGCTGTTACTTTTTCATAAAGGTCTGTATCGAACATCATGTGTCTGATATCGTCCAAACGGATAACGCCTAAAAATTCACGCTTGTTATTTACCACAGGAAAGTGATTTCTGGAGGATTTAGCAACGGCATTTTTTAGAATATCACCCAGTTTCATTTCGGGTTTTAAAATGATGAAATTCGTTTCTATAACTTTATCAATATCTAAAACCATTAAGACGTTTTTGTCTTTATCATGTGTCATCAATTCACCACGTTGCGCCAGTTTTAAGGTGTATATAGAGTGTGAAATATAGTATTTTGTAATAGCGAATGAAATAGTTGACACTATCATTAAAGGGACAAAAAGCTCGTAACCACCTGTTATTTCTGCTATTAGGAAAATGGCGGTAAGTGGTGCGTGTAGTACACCAGCCATTAATCCTGTCATTCCGATTAACGTAAAATTAGACTCGGATACATGAAACCCCAAACCTATGTTATTAATAATTTTAGCAAAGGCATTACCTAAAACATTCCCCATAACTAACGTTGGAATAAAAACACCGCCAACACCGCCAGCTCCAAACGTAGTGGTCATGGCGATGGCTTTAAATATCCCGATGCCTAATAAGAGCCCTATGACTATCCAAATATTAGATAAATCTAGATTAAAAGGTATAGAGCCAATAGCTGATAGATGATCGCCCTTCAATAAGTTATTCATAATACCATAACCCTCACCATAAAGAGGTGGAATGAAGTATAGCATGGTGCCAATGGCTAAACCACCAATTAAAAGACGAATTGCTCTACTTTTAAATTGTTTAAAAAAGTTGGTGATACCAAAAAAAACTTTTGAAAAATATACGGATGCTAGTCCAGTAACAAGTGCCAAAAGTATATAAAATGCGATATCGTTTACTTCAAACTTATCAGTAAGTTCAAAACGTAATAAAACATCAGTTCCTAAAAACATGTAAGAGGTAACCACTGCCGAAACGGATGCCAATAAAAGTGGTACTAATGAGGTAAAGGCAATATCAAGACTGAAAATTTCGATAGCAAATACTATAGCTGCAATAGGTGCTTTAAACATAGATGCCATAGCGCCTGCTGCAGCACAACCTATTAAAAGCATACGTGTTTTAGTGTTCATATGAAATAATCGTGCAGCGTTTGACCCTAAAGCGGAACCTACGCTAACCGCAGGACCTTGTAATCCTACCGAACCACCAAAACCAGCGGTTAATGGTGCTGTTATTAAAGCGGCATAAATATTATACCTTGGAATGATACCTCCTAATTTTGAAATGGCATATAGTGTTGATGAAATACCATGACCAATATGTTTTTTTAACCAGACCTGTTTAATAACATAGACTAAAAACAAGCCTATCATTGGGAAAATAAAATACAATGAATTCTGGTAATTATTGAAAAAATCTAGTTCAAAAAGCAACCTGATATAATGGGTTAAGTTTTTAAGCAAAACTGTCCCTAAACCGGCTAAAAAGCCAACTAAAATACTAAGTATATATACAAACTGACGTTCGGAAATATGTTTATATTTCCAGATTAAAAATTTACGTAACAGTTTTTTAGTTTTAGAAGGCATGTATAAAACTAATAAAAAATCCCGCAATAGCGGGACTTAATTTTATGATTTTAAATTAAGTTTTAAACTTAATTCTGTTAATTGTTCATCATCTATGGGTGCGGGTGCATCTATCATGACATCGCGACCAGAGTTGTTTTTTGGGAATGCAATAAAATCTCTAATCGTTTCTTGTCCGCCTAAAATAGCAACCAATCTGTCTAATCCAAATGCTAAACCACCATGAGGTGGTGCACCATATTGAAAGGCATCCATTAAGAATCCGAATTGTGCTTTGGCTTCTTCAGGCGTAAAGCCTAAATAATCGAACATTAATGATTGGGTTTCTTTATCGTGAATTCTGATAGAACCTCCTCCAATTTCGTTTCCGTTCAACACTAAATCGTAGGCATTTGCCTTTACTTCACCTGGATTTGTTTTTAATAATTCTAATTGTCCTGGTTTTGGAGATGTAAACGGGTGATGCATAGCATGATAACGCTCAGTATCTTCATCCCATTCTAACAATGGAAAATCCATAACCCATAGTGGTGCAAATTCTTTCGGGTTTCTTAAGCCTAAACGTTCTGCTAATTCCATTCGTAAGGCACTTAATTGTGCACGTACTTTGTTTTTATGGCCTGAAAGTACACAAACCAAATCGCCAGCTTTTGCGCCTGTAATTTCTGCCCATTTAGCTAAATCAGCTTGATTATAAAATTTATCTACAGAAGATTTATAAGTGCCATCATCATTACAACGTGAGTAAACCATACCTAAAGCACCAACTTGCGGACGCTTTATCCAATCAATTAACTTATCAATTTCTTTTCTTGTGTAACTATTCCCTCCAGGAACTGCTATACCAACTACCAATTCAGCATTATTAAAAACACCAAAATCTTTGTGTTGCGCAACAGCATTTAATTCTCCAAACTGCATTCCAAAACGAATATCTGGTTTGTCGTTTCCGTACAAACGCATCGCATCGTCATATAATAAACGGGGGAACTTATCAACTTCAACACCGTTTACTTCTTTTAGTAAATGACGCGTTAAGCCTTCAAATGCATTTAAAATGTCTTCTTGCTCAATAAATGCCATTTCACAGTCTATTTGTGTAAATTCTGGCTGTCTATCGGCACGTAAATCTTCATCTCTAAAACATTTTACAATCTGGAAATATTTATCCATACCGCCTACCATAAGCAATTGCTTAAAGGTTTGAGGTGATTGTGGAAGTGCGTAAAACTGCCCCGCGTTCATTCTTGAAGGCACCACAAAATCTCGGGCACCTTCTGGCGTAGATTTAATCAAATAAGGCGTTTCTACTTCAATAAACCCTTCTTTAGAAAGATAATTACGAACCTCTTGCGTCACTTTATGTCTGAATATTAAACTTTCTTTTACTGGATTACGACGAATATCTAAATAACGATATTTCATTCTTATATCTTCACCGCCATCTGTTTTGTCTTCAATAGTAAAAGGAGGTAATAAAGCTTCATTCAAAACAGTTAATTCTGAAACTAAAATTTCTATTTCTCCTGTTGGAATTTTTGGGTTTTTTGAAGCACGTTCAATTACAGTTCCTTTAACTTGAATAACGAACTCACGTCCTAAATTCTGAGCTTGCATTATCAGGTCTTTTGATGTGCGTTCTTCATCAAATACTAATTGTGTTATTCCATAACGGTCGCGCAAATCAACCCAAACAATAAATCCTTTATCTCTAGATTTTTGAACCCAACCCGATAAAGTTACTTCTGTATTTATATTTGCAGCTCTTAACTCGCCACAATTATGACTTCTGTACATAGAAAAATTTTGATGTGCAAATTTAGTAAAATAGGACTGAGAATACATTTTTATCGTTGTTTTTTTAGCGACAAAGGGCGTATTATATTAGAGAACATGGATTATTTTGTTATTGATTTAGTTTTATTATATTCTTAAAATATTTATTAAATATTTATTAATTAAATATTTTATTAAGTATTTTTTTATTAAAATCTTAAATATATGCATATATTAGTGATGACTAATTCAAAATAATTAATATTATGAACAAATTATTAAATTTAAAAGCATTGATATTTCTATTGTTTATAGGGGTGTCAACAAGTTTAATGGGGCAAGAGGTCTCAGGTAATGTAACGGATAACTCTGGGGCCTTACCAGGGGTTTCAGTAGTTGTAAAAGGGACTACTGTAGGAACCTCCACAGATTTTGATGGAAACTATTCGATTAATGCTAATACCGGAGACGTTTTGGTGTTTTCTTATGTTGGTTACGAAACTCAAGAGAATGAAGTTTTAGGGAATACCATGAATGTGCTAATGCAGTCTGGTGTGGCATTAGAGCAAATTGTACTAATTGGGTCTAGAAACCCTGCCAGAACCGCTATAGATACCCCAGTTCCAGTTGATGTTATTAACGTTGCAGAATTAACTGCTGCAGGTCCGCAAGTAAATTTAAATCAGATTTTAAATTTTGTTGCGCCATCATTTACATCAAATACACAAACTATTTCAGATGGAACAGATCATATTGATCCAGCTTCATTACGTGGTTTAGGACCAGATCAAGTTTTAGTTTTAATCAATGGAAAAAGAAGACATAACTCGTCTTTAGTAAATGTAAACGGAACATTTGGTAGAGGTAGCGTTGGAACCGATTTAAACGCTATCCCATCAGGCGCCATTAAGCGATTAGAAGTTTTACGAGATGGTGCTGCTGCACAGTACGGGTCTGATGCTATAGCAGGTGTTATTAATATTGTTTTAAATGACAATGTTAATGAGCTTACCTTAAATATGACGACAGGAGCCCATTTTTCTGAAAACGCTAATAATCAAACTGGCGGTGTTGATGGTGAAACTGTAAATATTAGTGCAAATTATGGATTGGCATTAGGAGATCATGGTGGGTACATTAATTTTACTGGTGATTTTGATTTTAGAGAACATTATAGTAGAATGAAGGAATGGGAAGGTGATGTGTTTAATCTTTATAATACGGTTGAACGATTTGCAAGTAATGATGGTTATAATATAGCGGATTTAATAGATGATGACAACTTAGATGATGTGATCCAATATGGTAATGCTGCAGGTTTAGGATTAAGCCCTACAGCTACAAAAGCTGATTTACAAACAATTTTAGGGGCAGATAATACAACTGCTGAGTTAGCTGCAAGAGGATTAGAAAGAAGCGATTTTAACATGCGTGTTGGTCAATCTGAAGTGCGTGGTGGGCGCTTTTTTGCAAACATGTCTTTACCGGTTGATGATAAAGGAACAGAGCTTTATTCATTTGCTGGAATGAGTTCTAGAAAAGGAAATTCTGCTGGGTTTTATCGTTTGCCAAATCAAAGTAGAACCTATACACCAGCTTACATCAATGGCTTTTTACCAGAAATTAATTCTACAATTTCTGATAAATCTTTTGCTGTTGGTATAAAAGGGGTTGTAAATGGTTGGAATGTTGACTTAAGTAATACATGGGGGAAAAATGGCTTTTTATACACCATAGGTAACACCTTTAATGCGTCGCGTCAAAATGCATCTCCAACAACTTTTGATGCAGGAGGATTTAACTTTGCTCAGAATACCGTTAATTTAGATGTTAATCAGTTTTATAATGATATTATGAGCGGGCTAAATATTGCATTTGGAGCGGAATACCGTTTAGAAAATTATGAAATTATTGCAGGTGAAGAAGCGTCTTATGGACAATATACTCAAGAAGGAGAGTTAATTACATTGCCAACTCAAAGTCCTTCTGTTGATTTTTTTGGTCGAGGAAGACCAGGAGGTTCTCAAGTATTCCCAGGATTTAGTCCTGCTAATGAATTATCTAGAGATAGAAGTAGTATCGCTGGGTATTTTGATTTAGAGGCTGATTTTTCTGAAACGTTTTTAGCAAGTTTTGCAACTCGTTTTGAAAATTATTCGGATTTCGGATCGACTATTAATTTTAAATTAGCAACAAGATTAAAAGCTACCGATAATTTAAATTTAAGAGCTGCTTTAAATACGGGGTTTAGAGCGCCGTCTTTACATCAGTTGAATTTCAACTCAACATCAACCATATTCGAAGATGGTGTTCCAGTTGAAGTTGGAACCTTTTCTAATGATAGTAGGGCTGCAAAACTTTTAGGAATTCCACAATTAAAAGAAGAAACTTCTAAAAGTATAAGTATAGGATTTACCGCGAACATGCCTGATGCTAATGTAACAGTTACTATAGATGGGTATTGGGTAGGTATTGATGATAGAGTGGTTTATACTGGTCAATTTGCAGGCCCAGGAACAGGAACAGAACTAGATAATTTATTGTCTCAAGCTAATGCTTCTGCAGCATCATTTTTTGCAAATGCTATAGATACCGAATCAAGAGGTATTGATGCCGTTGTTACTTGGGACTTAGTTGTAGCAAATAAAGCGAAACTTAAAAACACGTTTTCTGCAACCTTTTCTAAAACCAAAAAAGTAGGAGATATTAAATCGTCTCAAGTTTTAAAAGATGCTGGTTTGGAGGGGACTTATTTTCCAGAAACGAGTAGAATTTATCTTGAAAAAGCAGTGCCACGTTCAAAAATTAATTTAACTCATAATTTAGCTTCTGGCAATTGGAATGTGTTCTTAAGAAATGTTTGGTTTGGTGAAGTCTCTGAGGCTACGGATAACGTTGCTAACCAACAAGTTTTTGGTTCAAAATTAGTTACTGATTTATCTTTTGGTTACAAAGCAACAGAAAGTTTAACATTTACTGTTGGAGCTAACAATTTACTAGACGTGTTTCCAGATAGAGCTATTGAAGCCAATAGAAGTGGAGGCCGTTTTGATTGGTCTAGACGTTCTCAACAATTTGGAATAGGCGGGCGTTTTCTTTTCGCAAGGGTAAGTTTTAAATTAAAATAATTAATACATTACTAGTCTTAATAAATCAAAAAACTCCAATATGTATTGGGGTTTTTTGATTTATTAAATAACAACTTTACTTGAGTTGTTTAAACATTTAGTCAGACTCACACTTGCAGGATAATGACAATTTTAATTGCATTCTCGTTTATAAATAGAGGACTTTATTTTTCAATATTTTAAGCTTCTTGAGCAATTAATTCTTTAGTATTTGATACTCTATCTTTATATAACCACATTTTAAATTTCGTTATAAGATAGAATAAGATAGGAACTACTATCAGTGTTAAAAAAGTAGCTATAAAAAGCCCGTAAATAACAGTCCATGCTAGTGGTCCCCAGAAAATTACATTATCACCTCCAACATAAATATTAGCATCAAATTCGCTAAATAATGTAAAGAAGTTAATGTTTAAACCCGTAGCCAAAGGAATTAATCCTAAAATGGTAGTAATTGCTGTTAATAATACAGGCCGTAAACGTGCTTTTCCACCTTTTACAATAGCTTCAACAAGATCGTTTTTATCTAAGTATTGATTTTCTTCTAAATCGTGTTCCACTTTTTTTCTGTCAATTAATAGTTGAGTATAATCCAAAAGCACTACGCCGTTATTTACCACAATACCAGCAAGTGATATGATTCCCATCATAGTCATCATAATAACAAACGCACTTCCTGTTGCAACAATACCTCCAAATACACCAATTAAACTCAAGAAAATGGCAAGCATAATAATCCCTGGTTTTGAAATTGAGTTAAATTGAAAAATTAAAATGAAGAAAATTAAACCCAACCCAGTAAAAAAGGCACCCATTAAAAAAGCCATTTGTTTGTTTTGTTCTTCAATTTGACCGGTATAATCAATTTTTACACCATCAGGTTTTTCAGTAAAACCTTGCATTTCATTTTGAACCATGGAAACAATAGCGCCAGCGTCAGTAAATCCTGGAGCCAAAGCAGAGTAAAGGGTTACTACTCGTTTTACATCTTTATGTTTTATAGCACTAAAGCCAGAGTTGTTAGATTGTTTAGCAACAGTAGAAACAGGGATTTCTTTTATCTGTCCTGAAGCCATATCTCTGAAGGTTATTTTCTGATTAAAAATAGCACTAGTATTGTATCGGTTTTCTTCATTAAAACGCACATAAATATCGTAATCTTCTCCATCTTCCTTATAGACACCTGCTTTTGCACCAAAAATAGAATTACGTAATTGTTGCCCAACTTGACCTGAAGTTATACCAAGTTCTCCAGCCTTTTTTCTATCAACAATAACTTGCATTGATGGTTTAGATTTGTTCACATCAATTTTCAATTCATCAATACCTTGGATATTCTTAGAATTAATGAAATCGCGCATGCTTTCGGCTGTGGCAATTAATTCACCGTAATCTTCACCTTCTAATTCAACATTTATTGGATATCCAGCAGGTGGTCCCGCTGCGTCTTTTTCAACAGAAATAGCAACACCAGGATAGATATCTTTTAAAGCTTCTTGTACTTTTTTAAGAAGACCTTGACTATCTGCACCCTTCCTGAATTTGTACTCTCGCATGCTTGCGGTTATTTTTCCACGATGTGGCATTTCGGCAGCAGAACCTCCATCAGTTTGTGGATTACCGGCTCCCTCTCCTACTTGAGAAACGGCACTTTCCGTTAAGAAATTATAATCCCCGCTCATATAAGCTTCATCATTTATAATTTTATAAACGCGTTGCTCAATATCTTTTGTGATGGCATTGGTTTTTTTGATGTCGGTACCTTCAGGATATTCTATATATACAATAATTTGATTGGGCTTATTTTCAGGAAAAAATTCAACTTTTGTACGCTGACTTCCAACCGATGCGCCAAAGCCCATAAAGGCTACAATAAGTAGTGCAAATGTGCCAATTGTTATTAATGCTGGTTTTTTTTCGCTAAGTGCATAACGAAGCGATTTTTCATAAGCGCGTTCCCATCGAGGTAATACATTATTTTGAAACGCGTTAGACCATTTTCTTAAAAATAATCGATAAGCCCAAAGTAAAATGACATTTACAATCATTAAGGTTCCTAAGCCTCTATAACTACCACCAAAAATAAAAATCAACAAACCTATTCCTCCAATAATAGCAGAGATTTTAATTATGTTTTTTAAAGGCATGTCTTTATCTTCTGTAGTCATAAATTGAGACACCATAACCGAGTTAAAGAAGATGGCCACAAAAAGTGAAGATCCTAAAACCACAGATAATGTGATGGGGAAATATTTCATAAATTGTCCCATAACACCAGGCCATAAACCTAATGGGATAAAAGCAGCTACCGTTGTTGCAGTAGATATAATTATAGGAAAAGCAATTTCTCCAATTCCTTTTTTTGCCGCTTCAACGCGACTCATACCTTCTTCAGACATTAAACGATACACGTTTTCAACTACTACAATACCATTATCAACCAACATACCTAGTCCCATAATTAATCCGAATAAGATCATGGTGTTCATAGTGTAGCCTAAGAGGTTTAATATCATTAAAGACATAAACATAGACATAGGGATTGCAAACCCAACAAACAGGGCGTTTTTAAACCCTAAGAAGAACATTAAAACCGTTACAACCAGAATAATACCGAAGATAATGTTGTTTACTAAATCGTCTACTTGACCAATAGTTTTTGAAGATTGATCGTTAGTGATCGTGACTTTTAAATCTGGCGGAAATTTATTTGCTATAGCATCTTTAACCATAACTTGTATCTGTTCTGCAGCAGCAACCATGTTTTTTCCAGCTCGTTTTTTTACATCAAGCATCACCACTGGCTCACCAAACTCTCTGGCGTATGTTGTTTTGTCTTCATCTTTGAATACGACTTTAGCAACATCTTTAAGATAAATAGGGTTGTTGTTTTCAGATTTTACAACAAAATTTTCTAATTCTTTAGGGTCGTCTATTTCACCTAAAATTCTTATGGTTCGTCGTTGCCCGCTAGAAATTAAATTACCCGCAGACATAGTCATATTTTCTCTACTTATGGTATTTATAATATCATCAAAACTAACCTGAGCAGCCATCATTTTATAAATATCTACTGCAACTTCAACTTCCTTTTCTTGGGCACCGCGAATATCTACTTGTTTAATTTCTTGAAGCCCTTCAATTTCATCTTCAAGATATTCACCATATTCTTTAAGTTTATCTATAGGGTAATCTCCAGAAATATTAATATTAAGAATTGGAATTTCTTCAGACATGCTTAAATCGAACACATTAGGTTCTACTTTAGCGCCATTAAAAGTTGGCCAGTCTTCACCAGAGGTTTCAGAATCTATTTCGTCTTTTACTTTTTGTTTGGCGGCTTCAACAGAAATACTTTCATCAAATTCAACGACCACAATGGAGTAATCTTCTTGCGATGTTGAGGTGATTTCAATAACATTACTAACCGTTTTAAGTTTATCTTCTATGGGGTCTGTAATGAGTTTTTCGATGTCTTCTGCAGTGTTTCCTGGGTATACAGAGCTAATATAAATTTTGGTTTCTTTAATCTCTGGAAAGTTTTCTCGAGGCATACTAAAATACGCACCTGCGCCAAGAAATAATATTAATGCAATCAACACATACATGGTTGTTTTGTTGTTGATGGCCCAAGAGGATAAACCAAACTCTTTATCTACTTCTTTTTTCTTTTTATCTTTTGTCATTAGTTTTGGTCTTTGTTTAGTTTGAAGTGTTTAGGTCTAAAATCTTCACATCTTGTCCATCCTTAACACTACGTGCGCCTTCATCAATAATTTCTTCACCATTTTTAATACCAGAAAGTACTTCAATGTAATCGCCTTGAGTTCTACCTGTTTCAATAAACTCGCGCTTTACTTTAGCTTTGTTTTCAATTTTGTCAGTGATGGTGTAAACATATTGTTGGCCTTCAGCATTTTCTGAAATAATACTTTGAGGAATTAAAATGGCATTTTTATTAGTATAATCATTGATTTTTAGTTTTGCTGTTAGGTTAGGCTTTATGGCTATATCCTTATTAGGAATTGCAATTTCTACCTTAAATGTTCGGTTTGCCGGATTGATAAAATTACCTGCTTGACGTACTTTAGCATCAATTTCTTTTCCTAAAACAGGAAAGTCTACTTTTACCTCTTTTCCTTCTATAATATCTGATACATAGCGTTCAGGAACGTCAGTTTCAATATACATATCATCAAGATTTACAATTCTAAATAATTGCGATTGTCCAGGAGCAACAACACTTCCTTGATCTGTTATAACATCGTCAATAGTTCCGTAAAATGGTGCACGAACTAACGTTTTACCAACTTGTTGTTGTAATTGTTTTGTAGCTTCTAGTTGACCTTCGTAAGCTGCTTTAGCTTGTAAATACTGAATTTCACTCCCTATTTTCTGATTCCACAAACGCTCTTGTCGTTCAAAAGTTGTTTTTGCTAAGTCGGATTGAATTTTTAATTGTGATAATTGCTGACTTAAACCACCATCGTCAATTTTGGCTAAAATTTGTCCTTTGCTAACCTTTTGTCCTTTTTTAACATAGACGCGAGACAATACACCAGAAAACTCTGGGTATATTACTAGGTTTTGTTTTGTGTTTACATTGCCTTGAAGTTCTACAAAGTGATTAAAAACACTTTCTTTAGCAGCAAAAGTGGTTATTAGAGGAACTTTTTCTTGAGGGTCTAAGTTTTTAATGGATTTTTCTAATTGTTTTAATTTGGATAAAATTTCTTGAGAAGAAACATCTAATTCGGCTTTCTTTTTCCTGATAAGTTCCAAATTATTTGTGGCAATAATGTCTTCAACAGATTTAGTCTTATCGCCTCCACAAGATGATAAAAGAAAGGTTACTAGTATTAGTGAATATATATATTTCATTTTTGATTGATTTTAGTTGTTAATAATGGTGTTAGAAATAGTTTCCAAAGCAGCTTTAGTATTAATAACATCTAGCATGGCTTGTAAAAATTCTTGTTGTGCACTGTATAATTGAATTTGTGCTTGTCTTAATTCAAAACTTGAAGCAATACCTTCAAAAAACTTGGTTTGGTTTTTCTTTTCGATACGCTCTGCAAGATTTAGGTTTTCTTTTTTATTATTATAATCTTCGATAGCAAATTGGTAATCACTTTTTGCAGATGCTATTTGAAGTTTTAAACGTTGTTCTGTTTCTGTGAGCTCGTCTTTAGATTTTTCTAAGTCTATCTTAGCGCGTTGTGTTCTAGCGCTTTTTAATCCAGAACCAAAAATGGGTACTTTTATACTTGCCCCAAAAATTCCGAAGCCATAATATTTTTGATCACTTTTTAGAAAATCAAAATCATTACTAAAAGAGGCATACCCACCAGTTAAAAACGTATTTATTGTTGGTAGAGCTCTACTTTGCTCAAGTTTTACTAAAAGCGCTTTTGATGTTTTATCGTTTTCAGCTATCAGATAATCAATGGTATTATTAATTTCGAATGTCTGACTTACTAAGGCTAAATCAATATTTTTAGCCGTAAGTGTTTCTAAATTATCGGTAAGCGACGTATTATAATCTATATCTAGACCTAGCGTTATATTGAGCATTTGGTAGGCCACTTTTTTTAACCTTATTGTATTACTTAAATTACTCAGTATACTAGAAAGTGTTATTTGTAACTGCTCTACACTCTCTTCTTCCTCTAAGCCATTTTCATAAATCTTGGTAGTCTCATCGAGGTTTTTTTGAAGAGTTGCTTTGTTTTTCTCTAATATATCTACACTTTCTTCAGCTAATAAAACATTGCCATAAGCGTTAATAACGGCTTTTCTAACTTCTAAATCGGTTTTTATTTTGGCGTTCTCAGATATTTCTAGAAATACTTTGGCAGATTGTAAACCAACAATGTAAGAACCATCAAATATTAATTGTGATAGTGTTGCTGAAGCATTTACACTTTGGTCTAAGCCAAATTCTACAGCATTAACTTCGCCTTCTGGACCACCAAAGGCACTAGCAGGAATAACTTGCACTTGCTGTTTTATAAAATTTTGATAGTCAATACTTCCATCAATTTGAGGAAGTCCTGTGGCAATAGTTTCCCATTTTTGTTTTTTTGCAGCTTCTATATCGCGCTCTGCGTTTTTTGAAGTTCTGTTGTTTTCTAAAGCATAATCTATAGCTTCTTGTAATGTAAAGCTTTGATTATTCTCTTGTGAAAACATAGAAACAGTAAGCAGTAAACTAAAATATATAATTAGTTTGTTCTTCATTTTTATGATTGATTAGATGTTATAAACTTATTTAATATTTGTAACCCTTTTTCGGTAACAATGGCTCTTAAGTGGTATTCTAAATAGCTTTCCATGAGATAATTCATTTCATAATGTTCTGGCGGGAAAAACATATTGTCTTTAATACCCGTCATTCCAGTAAAATACATTCTAGAAATAAAATCAACATCGATAGTACCTCTAAAAACGTCTGTTACTACACCATGTTCTAAACTTTCTTGAACAGATTTGTGCATTTTTTCAAATTGTTTATACTTAAGCTCATTATGAATTTTTGGATAGTATTTTTTGAGTTGATATTGAGGTGATGAGGTTTCATTTTTAAGATGTTGCATCACAAACATCTTTATTGAGTATAATTCTTCAATTGGGTTACTTGCATTTTCGCAGATATCATCAATACCGCAACAAATAGTGTCAAATAAGTTAAACGTTACTGCCTCAACAAGTTTAGTTTTGTTAGCAAAATGCACATAAATAGTTTTTTTAGATATCCCCATTTCATGAGCAATATCGTCCATGGTAACACTTTTAAACCCTAGTGTTAAAAATAATTCTGCCGATTTATGTATAATTTTTTCTCTCATAATTGGATGCAAATATAAGTTTGGAAACTTTAAAAACAAAAAAAGTTTCCTAGGTTTTAGTAATTTTTTAACATATCCTCTTTCATTGAAGTTTTTAATTATGATGAATTACACTATTTTTGCATGATGCTTTCAATAGAAAAATACCAAGACCAATTTATTTCTTATTTACAAGATTATTTAGTAATCAAAGAGCCTAAAAATCTTTACGAACCTATTGATTATATATTAGGTTTAGGTGGTAAACGTTTACGTCCTGTTTTAACTCTAATGACTGCTGATATTTTTAATGGCAACTATAAAAAGGCATTAAATGCAGCATTAAGTATTGAAGTGTTTCATAATTTCTCCCTAGTGCACGATGATATTATGGATGATGCGCCCTTAAGAAGAGGAAAAGCTACGGTTCATGAAAAATGGGATATTAATACAGGTATACTCTCAGGAGACGCTATGTTAATTATGGCATATCAGCTTTTCGAAAATTATGAGGCTGATATTTTTCAGTCTTTAGCAAAATTATTTAGTAAAACTGCACTAGAGGTTTGTGAAGGTCAGCAATATGATGTTGATTTTGAAACTAGAAATGATGTTACTATTCTAGAATATTTGAAAATGATCGAATATAAAACAGCAGTTTTAGTTGCGGCGGCTATGAAAATGGGTGCCATTGTTGCTGGTGCATCAAAAGAGGATCAAAATAATATTTATGAGTTTGGTAAAAATTTAGGTATTGCTTTTCAATTGCAAGATGATTATTTAGATGCTTTTGGCGACCCTAAAACTTTTGGAAAACAGGTTGGAGGTGATATTATCGAAAATAAAAAGACCTATTTATATTTAAAAGCATTGGAATTTTCAAATGAAACGGATAAAGTTGAAATAAGTCAATTATTTGCATCAGATCCTGAAGATGTTGCAACTAAAGTTGAATTGGCTAAACAGTTTTTTATGTCGTCTGGTTCAGCAGAAGCAACAAAGCAAGCTATTGAATATTATACGAATAAAGCCTATACAGTATTAAAATCTTTAAATATTTCAGAAGATAAAAAAGAACTGTTAAAAGCATTTGGAAATAGCTTAATGAATAGAACTGTTTAATTAATTTTTTCATTTCAGCTAAGGCAGAAATCTATCTTATGCAATTACCAAATACTTTTGAACGTTTAATTGAAGAAGCTAATCAGCTTGAATTATACAAAAAATTAATTTTTCAACTCAACAAAGACTTCCTGTTAGCTAATATCGATTTAGATTTTCATGAAGAAATCTTACCATCTAGTTTAAAACTTATACTTCACGAAACGGTTTATAAACTTATTCAAGAAAAGTTTATGGAATATTTGAATCTACTTTATATTATTGATGTCCCAGAAAAACAGGTCAAAGCTTTAGATGGCAGTGATACTTTAAAACTTTCTGAAGATGTTGCGTTTTTAATATTGAAACGCGAGTGGCAAAAAGTGTGGTTTAGAAATAAAAATTCTTAAGCTGTTGTACTTTTTTATTAACAAAGAAAACCTTACCTGAATAAAAAACTGTGCTTTAGGCGGATACATGCAAAAGGTAAAGTGCTGGTTAGCTTATGCGAGGTACGCATAAAGTCAAAAATAGCAACGGATAACGCGGTGGCAAGTCATTTATCAAAAAATTTAAAAGAAGAGCCTCACAAAAGGAGCCCACGGATCAGCATAGATACTTCTGTTATCATCATATAAAACATCATATCTAATGCCAAAAGTAACATTGCCACTTCGGTAGCCAGCGCCTAAATACAGAGCTGGTATCCAGTAATTTTCATCAGCAAAATTTGTATTAATATTATAGCGCCTGTTAACATTAAGTTGTTCAAACTCAGTAGATAGTTGTATCTCTCTAACAACATTATATAACCCAACTAAACTTCCTCCTAGAATAGTTGATTTGTAAACGCTTTTTTGGTTGTTAAATGTGGCGTTTAAGCCTAGACCTAGAGCGAAATTTTTATCAAATTCATAAATGGCGCTTGGAGCAATGGTAGCACTAAAAAAATCATTAGCAAAGTTTAATCCAAATCCGCCTCCATACCTTACATGATTCCAAAAATCACTTTTGGTTTCTTGAGTTGTAGCATTTTGAAAACTAAAAACGGTAAGAATTAAAAGGAAGACTGTTTTTTTATAAACTGACAAAAATATATTCATAATCATAAGAAATAGTAAAAAATTAACAGGTATTTTAATGTATTCATTAAAAGCATATAATTTGCTATAAATATAGTTAAAGAAACATCTAATTTTACTAAATGTTGTATTTTTGAAAAAATTTTGACTAAACTACAGGCTATTAAAAGTAACAATGGATAAATTTTCATTTTTAAATGCAGCACATACAGCATATTTTGCTGATTTATACGAGCAATATCTACAGAATCCAGATACCGTAGAGCCAAGTTGGAGAGCCTTTTTTCAAGGCTACGATTTTGGTAGCGAAAATTACGGTCTAGATGGTGAGATTATTGAAGGTGTTTCAACTCAAATACCAGAACAGGTTCAAAAAGAATTTCAAGTTGTAAAACTAATTGATGGCTATAGAATGCGTGGTCATTTGTTTACTAAAACAAACCCAGTTCGTGAGCGTCGAACTTATAGTCCTACTTTAGAAATCGAAAATTTCGGACTCAACGCAAACGATTTAGACACCTTTTTTAGTGCGGGTGAAATTTTAGGAATAGGCGTTAAAACCCTTCGTGAAATTATTGTTCACTTAGAAAAAATATATTGTGATTCGATTGGAATTGAATACATGTATTTGAGAAATCCCGAGGTAATAGCATGGTGGCAAAATCAACTAAATGAAAATAATAATCAACCAAATTTCTCGGTTGAAACTAAAAAATATATTCTTTCTAAATTAAACCAAGCGGTCACTTTTGAAAACTTTTTACAAACAAAATACGTTGGTCAAAAACGTTTTTCTTTAGAAGGAGGAGAATCTTTAATCCCAGCAATAAGTAATGTGCTTTTTTACGCCGTTGAAAAATACGGTGTAAAAGAATGTGTTTTGGGTATGGCGCATCGTGGACGTTTAAGCACCCTTGTAAATATTTTTAGAAAACCAGTAAATGAACTTTTTAGTGAGTTTGATGGAAAAGATTTTGAGGATGAAGGTATTGATGGTGATGTAAAATATCATTTAGGATTAACGCTAGACAAAACCTATCAAAACGGGAAGAATATAAAAATGAATTTAGTTCCTAATCCATCGCATCTGGAAACCGTTGCTCCAGTAGCAGAGGGTATTACACGTGCAAAAATTGATGACGATTACAATGGTGATAATTCTAAAATATTACCAATAATTGTTCATGGAGACGCAGCTATTGCAGGTCAAGGTGTGGCTTACGAAGTAGCACAGATGAGCCAGTTAAATGGTTATAAAACAGGTGGGACTGTTCATATTGTTGTAAATAATCAAATTGGTTTTACTACTAATTATTTGGACGCACGATCAAGTACGTATTGTACAGATGTTGCAAAAGTAACATTATCTCCGGTTTTACATGTAAATGCAGACGATGCTGAAGCTGTTGTTCATGCTGTAGAAATGGCTTTAGAGTACAGAATGCGCTTTAAAAAAGATGTTTATATTGATTTATTAGGTTATAGAAAATATGGACATAATGAAGGTGATGAACCTCGATTTACGCAACCTAAACTATATAAGGAAATATCAAAACATGCTAATCCGTTTAAAATTTATGCAGATAAGCTAATTGCTGAAAAGACTATTGATAAAGCATATTTGGATAAAATTATTTCAGATTTTAAAGATACTTTAGAAAAGGAGTACACAAAATCTAAAGCAGTTAAGTCATCTAAAGTTCGAGAATTTATGCAAGAACGTTGGACAGATTTTGAACGTCAAGGTTTAGATGCAATGCTTCAAACTACAGAAACATCTTATCCAAAAAATAAATTAGAGCAGATTTCTAAAGTAGTATCTACCGTTCCAGAAGGAGTTAAGTTTTTGCGCAAAGCGGAAAGAATACTTGATGGGCGCGCAAAAATGGTTTTTGAAGCCGATACGTTAGATTGGGGAATGGGTGAGACTCTAGCATATGGAAGTTTACTAGAAGAAGGTTTTAATGTGCGCATATCTGGGCAAGATGTAGAGCGTGGCACGTTTAGTCATAGACATGCTATTTTACGAGATGAAATTTCAGAAGAACGTATAAATCTTTTAAATACTAACCCAGAGAATAAAGGTGAAATGGATATTTATAATTCCTTTTTATCAGAATACGGCGTATTAGGATTTGATTATGGTTATGCCATGGCAAATCCAAATACATTAACTATTTGGGAAGCACAGTTTGGGGATTTTAGTAATGGCGCACAAATTATTTTTGATCAATATTTGTCGGCTGCAGAAGATAAATGGAAATCTCAAAACGGGATTGTTGTTTTGTTACCTCACGGTTATGAAGGACAAGGTTCGGAGCATTCATCTGCAAGAATAGAACGTTATTTACAGTTGTGTGGTAATGATAATATGATTGTTACAAATTGTACAACACCAGGAAACTTTTTTCACTTGTTACGTCGCCAAATGAAGCGTAACTTTAGAAAACCACTTATTGTTTTTACACCTAAAAGTTTATTGCGTCATCCAAAAGCAGTGTCCTCAATAAATGACTTAGCAACAGGCGAATTTCAAGAAGTTATTGACGATTCCATAAATCCAAAAAATGTAAAGAAACTAGTGTTCTGTACAGGGAAGTTTTATTACGATTTATTAGCAGAAAGAGAAGCGCTTAAGAGAGCAGATGTTGCTATTGTTAGGATAGAGCAGTTGTTTCCGCTTCATCTTGGGAAAATTCAAAGTATAATTGATAGATTTTCTAATGTTGAAAATTATGTTTGGGCTCAAGAAGAACCAAAAAATATGGGCGCATGGAGCCATATGTTGCAGCGAATGGATTTAGTTAAATTGGAAGTTTGTTCTAGACCATACAGTTCAGTGCCAGCACCAGGATCAAGTACAAGAGACAAAAGAAGACAAAGGCGTGTTATAGACACTGTTTTTGATACAGAAAAATAAAATAAAGAATTTAGATATATTAAAATTATAGAGAATGATTTTAGAAATGAAAGTGCCTTCACCAGGGGAGTCTATTACAGAGGTAGAAATAGCAACATGGTTAGTTGAAGACGGAGATTACATTGAAAAAGACCAAGCTATTGCTGAGGTAGATAGTGATAAAGCAACCCTAGAATTACCTGCTGAAGCTAGCGGGATAATAACGCTTAAAGCGGAAGAAGGTGATGCTGTAGAAGTTGGTGCAGTTGTATGTTTAATTGATACAAGTGCTGCTAAACCAGAAGGTGGTGATGCACCAAAAGAAGAAAAGAAAGAAGAAGCTCCAAAGGCAGAAACACCAAAAGTACCAGCTTCAGAAACTAAAACGTATGCAACTGGTAGTGCTAGTCCTGCTGCTAAAAAGATTTTAGCTGAAAAAGGAATAGATGCTGGTTCAGTTTCTGGATCAGGAAAAGATGGTAGAGTAACTAAAGATGATGCTGTAAAAGCAGTCCCTTCTATGGGAACCCCCTCAGGAGGAAGTAGAGGAACTTCAAGAAGTAAAATGTCTATGCTCCGTCGTAAAGTAGCAGAGCGCCTGGTTGAGGCAAAAAATACAACGGCAATGTTAACGACCTTTAATGAGGTTGATATGTCGCCAATTTTTGCATTACGTTCAGAGTATAAAGAAACCTTTAAAGGAAAACACGGCGTGAGTTTAGGGTTTATGAGTTTTTTCACTCTAGCCATTGTAAGAGCTTTAGAAATGTACCCAGCTGTTAATTCTATGATTGATGGTAAAGAAATGCTTTCTTATGATTTCTGTGATATCAGTATTGCTGTTTCAGGACCAAAAGGACTTATGGTACCTGTAATTAGAAATGCAGAAAACTTAAGTTTTAGAGGTGTTGAGTCTGAAGTTAAACGATTAGCTATTAGAGCCAGAGATGGTCAAATTACTGTTGATGAAATGACGGGAGGAACTTTTACAATAACCAATGGAGGTGTATTTGGTAGTATGTTATCTACACCTATAATTAACCCACCACAAAGCGCCATTTTAGGAATGCACAATATTGTTGAACGCCCAGTTGCTATTGATGGCAAGGTTGAAATAAGACCAATTATGTACGTCGCACTGTCTTATGACCATAGAATTATTGACGGTAAAGAAAGTGTTGGTTTTTTAGTAGCTGTTAAAGAAGCTTTGGAAAATCCAATTGAGTTATTGATGGATAATGATGTAAAAAGAGCTTTAGAGCTGTAATTTAAAATTAAAACGTTAAAAAAAAGGGTGTTACATAATTTATGTATTACCCTTTTTTTAAGTTTGGTATATCGGGTTTAAGACTAACTAGATAAAACACATAACAATATTTACAGTAATAACAATAACAACTATAACGCTCAATCCTACAATAAGATATTTATTCAGAAGATTATTTCGTTTTTCCATTTAATCTCTTAGTATTTGTTTATTTTAAAATCGACATTATTACCCTGAAGAGTTTCTAAAAAAATTTCTCTCAAAATAATTAATAGCACTGCAAATGTAGTATAAATATGAGAGAAAAAAAATACATGTTTGTAGGTTTTTTGAATTTTAATTGGTGATAAAAAATGTGAAAGCTCTAAATCAATACAATTTAGAGCTTTCAATAATTTTCCCTAAGAACTAATAAATAGCACGATAAAGATATATTATACCAATTATATTTTAAAACAAGCCTTAAAAGTTTCAGTATAGAATTCTGATTTGACTATATTCATAATATTTTGATTATTGATTTCATTTTGCACAGTTATGTGCAGCCATTTCTTTAGCGCTTGGATATTTACAA
>NZ_JAQWOO010000020.1 GCF_029245835.1 Algibacter sp.
AAAGGCAATTTTAATAATTGCCTTTCCTTAAGTTATTCTATATATAAATTATCTTCTTAGTTTTAAATCTTTTACTAGTTGTCTGTATGCTACAATGTTTTTTCCTTTTAGGTAATCTAGTAATCTCCTTCTTTTTCCTACCATTAACTGAAGAGATCTTTGCGTTCCAAAATCTTTTCTGTTATCTTTTAGGTGATTAGTAAGATGAGCGATTCTTGTTGTGAATAATGCTACTTGACTATATACTGATCCGCTATCTTTTTTTCCGGTACCATATTTGTCAAATAATTCTTCTTTTTGTTGTGCGTTTAAACTCATTATAAATTTTATTTATTTTCGGTTTGCAAATGTACAAATAGTTTTTCTAAAACAACTATTTTTTTAATTTTATTTAAGATGCGTATATTCTGATTAGTTGAGATAGTTTTTCTTTCATATTTTTACGGTCTACGATTAGGTCCAGAAACCCATGTTCTTTTACAAATTCAGCAGTTTGGAAACCTTCGGGCAAATCTTTTCCGATAGTTTCTTTTACCACTCTAGGTCCAGCAAAACCAATTAATGCGTTTGGTTCTCCAATATTTAAATCTCCAAGCATTGCAAAGGATGCTGTAATACCACCAGTAGTAGGGTCTGTTAATACTGAGAAGTAAGGGACTCCTTCTTCTGCTAATTGAGCTAGTTTTGCGGAAGTTTTAGCAAGTTGCATCAAAGAAAATGAAGCCTCCATCATTCTTGCTCCTCCTGACTTTGATATAATAATAAGAGGAGTTTTTGTTTCTCTTGCATAATCAATTGCTCTCGCAATTTTCTCTCCTACTACAGATCCCATTGATCCTCCAATAAAATTGAAATTGAAACATGCAACAACAGCCTCTTGTTTGTTAATCTTGCCATATGCAGTTGTAACAGCATCTTTTAATCCTGTTTTTTTCTGAATTTCTTTTAACCTTTCTGTATATTTTTTTCTGTCTTCAAATTCTAAAGGGTCTTTTGAAGTCATATTAGGGTCTAATTCAGTAAATTTACTTCTGTCAAATAAAATCTCAAAATATTCTTTTGAATTTATCCTGTGATGATGATTACAGTTTTCGCAAACATAAAGTTGATTATGATGTTCTTCAGAAGTAATAATTGTTTTACATTTCGGACATTTATACCACAATCCTTCTGGTGTCTCTTTCTTCTGATTTGTTTCAGTTGTAACTCCTTTCTTTATTCTTTTAAACCAACCCATACTTATTCGTTTCTATTAATATTATTTAAATCTTCAAAAGATTTTGTTAATCTTTCAATAAAAGTAATTTCCCCATCTCTTAACCATTTTCGTGGGTCGTAATACTTCTTATTAGGTAGTTCTTCTCCTTCCGGATTTCCTATTTGTGATTGAACATAATCATTGTATTTTGCAAAATAATCTCTTGTACCGATTGTAAATCCCCATTGCAGATCTGTATCAATATTCATTTTTACTACTCCATAATCAATTGATTCTTTTATTTCATCAGAAGAAGAACCTGACCCACCATGAAACACAAAATTAACAGGTTGTTTTTCGGTATTATATTTATCTTCAATAAACTTTTGTGATTTATCTAAAATCTTAGGAGTTAACACAACATTCCCTGGTTTATATACTCCATGTACATTCCCGAAAGATGCGGCAATTGTAAACTGATCAGAAATTTTAGAGAGTTGTTCATAAGCGTATGCAACTTCTTCAGGTTGTGTGTATAATTTACTTATATCAACATCAGAATTATCAACACCATCTTCTTCTCCTCCGGTAATTCCTAATTCAATTTCAAGAGTCATACCAATTTTACTCATTCTTTCTAAGTAAGATTTACAGATTTCGATATTTTCTTCTAATGGTTCTTCTGATAGGTCAATCATATGTGAGCTGTATAATGGTTTTCCGTGCATTTCATAAAATTCTTCACCCGAATCTAATAATCCATCAATCCAAGGAAGTAATTTTTTAGCACAATGATCGGTATGTAAAATTACTGGAACACCATAAGCTTCTGCTAAAGTATGCACATGTTTAGCACCTGCAACAGCACCTGCAATAGCTGCTTTTTGCCCATCGTTACTTAAACCTTTACCGGCATTAAATTGCGCACCTCCGTTTGAAAACTGAATTATTACTGGAGCATTTAAATCTCTAGCAGTTTCTAAAACACCGTTTATAGTGTCTGAACCAATTACGTTAACAGCTGGTAAAGCGTAGTTGTTAGCTTTAGCATGGTTGAATATTGCTTGAACTTCTTTGCCTGTAGCAACTCCTGGTTTAATGTTATGTCCCATTTTTTAAATTTAAATATAATTTTTTCTTAATTAAGAATCAAAAGTAATCAATTTTTAAATAATTTTATGGTTTTTTAGGGCTTGAAAATGATAAAGTTATACTAAAACGTTATAGTGTAATTTAACTAGAATAGAGTTAAAACGGATAGTTAATACCTATGTTATACACTGCATTAGCAAAGTTGTAATCGTTAAGCCATCTGTTTTTATCTCTGTAAGAAGGATCATAGGTTTTAAAACCAATATCAAATCTAAAAACAAAAAAAATAAAATCGTAGCGTAAACCAAAACCAGAGCCTACAGCAATGTCTTTTAGTGAGTCTAGTCCAGAAAAGGTGGCTCTATCGTCTTCAACATTATCCAAAACATTCCAGATATTTCCGGCATCAACAAAAATAGCGCCGTTTAAGTTTTCAAAAATATTGAAACGCTGCTCTACGCTAAAAGCTATTTTTAGGTTTGCTTCGTTAAACTCATTGGTAGTCTCAGAACTTCCAGGTCCTAAATTATATGCAGTCCACGCACGATTATCGTTAGGCCCACCTCCAAAAAAACTTTTTGCAAAAGGAATACTATTTGAATTTCCGTAAGGAATAGCGATACCAAAGAAGCCTCTAGTAGCAAGTACATTTTTTTTGCCTAAATCCCAATGTTTAATATAGTCAAACTCTGTTTTAACATATTGTGAAAAGGCGACATCGAGAAGTTCAAAACGTCCTTCGCTATCTTTTTTAAGACCGAGGAGTTTTGATGTACTTGCCAATAAATTTCCTGCTAGCTCTATTTTAAAACGAAATATTGAAAAATCATTATCAAATAAATTTGTTCTTTTGTCTTTGGTGTAGCCAAAACTAGACGATAAAATAAGGTTATCTTCAGTTAACCTGTCTTTACGTTCATCAATATTATTAACAGTTTGGAGTTGTGTTAATGATATTTCACTTGGTGTTGGAGTACCTAATGCATAGTTTATAAATTCATTGGCGCCATTTGGAATAATTAAATTGTCATCAGTTGAATTAATGAAATTTACATCTCTGGCAATTTTATTTAATGCATTAAATGAATTATTATATATTCTAAAATAATTATCTGTTTTTAGATTTCTTACGTATTGAACGTTAAATAAATCTAGTCTATTAGTGGTTTTTGTATTAGGATACCAATTGTAGCTAAAATTTCCGCTAAAGGTTTGTTTGTCTAATCCAATATTAGTTTGGCTAGTCGTTGCTAAACTAATTCTAGTACTTGGCGACATATATTTAGGGATAATATTTTCTGTATAAAAGGGAGAAAATAGTCTTGGAATAGTTAATTTTAAATCTGCACCAAACTCATTAATATCAAAAAACGGATCGTCGTCTTCTTTTCCGTTTTTTGAAGCTCCAATAGAAGCAATACCAGATATTTCTAGAGTTTCAGCACCTTTAAAAATATTTCTAATTTGTAAACTAGGGTTTAATGAAAATCCAACGGTTTGAATATTACTTTGTGACACATCTGTGCTAAAACCTAAACTGAACTTTTTTAAAGGTGTTAGTCTAATGGTATCAGAGAGGGTATTGTCAGGGTTTTCTATATATTCAATATTTGGGTATTTAAACGTGCGTAACTCGTTCATGTATCTATACGTTCTTGTTCTGTCGAGGTCTCTAAAAACTTCCCTTGGAGCTATAAAAACGGCATCAGTTAAAGCTTTTGGACGATAACGTATTTTACCGTAGCTATATAATTTGTATCCACCATAAGAAATGGAATCTTGAAAGGGTTTGTTTCTATTCTCAAAACTATAATCAGTGATTATATTTACGTTGCTTATTCTGTATATTTCGAAAGGTTCCCTTCTTATAGAATCAGCTGTTCTAATTGCTCTATCTTGGATTCTAAGACTAATATTTACTTTTTTATTGGTACCTATAGTGTCCATTTCAAAAGTGATGTAGTCTTGGTTGAAATGATATACTCCGGAATTACGTAATTCACTAGCAATTCTATCACGCTCTTGCTCAAAATTACTTGTTTTATACTGGTCTCCTGTTTGTATTAAACCCTTTTTTTTGATGTTTTGATATAAAGAATCTACAATAGGCGATTTTATAATATTCGTAATGGAATCAATTAAAAAGGGCGTGCCTGTCTCAACTTCATAGGTGACTTCTGCACGTTTATTATCTTTTTTTTCTAGATTGTATTCCGCTTCAACATCAAACCAACCATTATTAACGTAATAATCTTTAACACGCCTTACAGAGCGTTTGTTTTTGTCTTCACTAACAATTACAGGCGCTTCACCAGTTTTTTTTAACCAATTGTTAAAGCCAACAGCAGATTCTTTTAGTTTATTTATCTGTTTTTTTGAATATCTTTTTTCTAACCGCTCTCTTCGGTTTGGTTTTTTATCTAACCAAACCTCAAAAAGCGAATCTCTATTCGGTCTTGCTGTATTATAAATATGCAAACGTAAGGGTATGCCTAGTATTTTTCTATTGGGTTTTTGGTGAATTAAACTGTTTATAGTTTCGGTATTGTCTTTTTTGTTATTTACAATTACCGAAGTTTTGGTAAGTAAATGGGCGTCTTCAGTAACTCTTTTTACAGCATCACAAGAGTATAAATAGCTTGTAAGTGATGTTAACATTAATATTTTTAAGAGTTGTTTTTTCAAAGGGGTTATAATTAGCTAAAATGTGTTCTGTTAAAACAATACATTCCATTAAAATTAACTTGTTTCGGAATCAAAAATACATTTTTTTAATCTTAAAAACATTTAAATAAGTAGTCTGTTAGCTTTACTTATCAATAATTTCTTTTCTTTATAAAAAATTAATGATAGTTACATGCTTTCTAAAAGTCAAATAAAATTAATAACGAGTTTAAAGCAAAAAAAATATAGACAGCAATATGAATTTTTTGTTGCTGAAGGTGTTAAAACAATAAAAGAACTTTTACAATCAAATTTAGAGCTTCACAAATTATATACTACAGAATCCTTCAATATTGATGCTAAGCTTGAAGTGATTATTTCTGATTCTGATTTAAAACGTATTAGTTTTTTAAAAACACCCAATAAAGCTTTAGCTGTTTTTAAAATTCCAAAAACAAAAGTTATTGATAGTTCAGGACTTATTGTTGCTCTCGACGCTATAAGAGATCCTGGGAATTTAGGAACTATTATTAGATTATGCGATTGGTTTGGTGTGAAGGAGTTGGTTTGTAGTGCAGCAACTGTAGACTGTTTTAACCCAAAAGTAATTCAAGCCACTATGGGTTCTATTACAAGGGTTAATATCAGTTATGTTGATTTGGTTTCTTTTATAAAGGAATGTGAATCTCCTGTTTTTGGTGCTTTTATGGAAGGAAGTAATGTTTATAGTAAAAAGTTGCCAGAAAATGGGATTTTAGTCATGGGTAATGAAGCTAATGGAGTTTCAAAAGAGGTAGAAGATACAATTATAGAAAAAATTTCAATACCAAGATTTGGAACATTACAAGCAACTGAAAGTTTAAATGTGGCTACAGCAACTGCTATTTTATTGAGTGAGTTTAGAAGGAATTTGGTTGTTAAGTTTTAAGGTGTTTAGTTGTTGGCAAACTTTACAACAAATAACTATTTTAAAAACTTTTATGGCAAGAATGAGCAAAATAAAATACAGAAATATATCGATCAAGTTTATAATGTAAATTTTGAGTTTACTTTGGAAAACGGAGTTGAAAATTTATTTTCTGAATACGGACTAAATCTAAATATAATTAATACTTTAGAATGGGCTATGGAGCATATAGATGATAAAGATTTGTATTATAAATTAATCTCTAATTTTTCTATAGACAATGAACAAGATGCTAATTTACTTTTTTACTACATTGAAATATACAAGCAATTTAATTTAAACAACACTCTATTTGGAAAATCAGTATATTCAAAAGGAGACGGTTGCGGTAGAGCAGTTGTTGGAACACTTGTTGCAACTGCTATTTTAGCTGGTGTTGCTATTTATTCCGGAGGTATTGGTCTTCCGGCGGCTGTAGGGTTTTTAGCTGGGAAAGGTTGGGCAACTTTTAATATAATTGCGGCATGTAGACAAACTGAAGTTTTACAAGAATGGATTGAAACTCCTTTTTTAGAAAATGATTTAGTGCCAATAAAAGAAATTGACGATATTAATATTCCATTACCAATACTTTAGGTTTATGAAAAAAATATACTGGTTAATGTTTTTAGTACCTATTACACTATTTTCTTTTTATGATTTATACTGTACGTTTTTAGAGGTAAGAGAAATTAGTTGGTCATTGATCATAGGGAAAATAATTATAAACTTATATATCTTGGGTTCGGTTATTTATTTAATATATAAAAAACCTAAATAAAATATGTATATATTTGAGTAGACGACTCTCCTCATAAATGAGGAGAGTACGCCTCTCAAAACACTAAATGTTGTTTCGTATTTTTATTGCTTTTCAAATTTGCGCCTTAACACTTTTGCGAGAAAAAATAATTTAAGAAAGAGAAGTTTAGAAGTAGCTTACAGTATTAAAATTTTGGTCGCATTCGCGCGGTTCAGAATTTAAAAATCGTTAATCGTTATTCGTCAATCAAATTATTGAAACGTAAAATTAATAAATACGCCACGGGTTTGCATACCAGCAATATTTGAGGTCCAAGGGCTGTTTGGATCTTCATCTCTCACTAATTCATCATTAATACCAAAAAGGCCTCTTATTGAAGGTGTGAATTTGAAATTATATAAGTAAAAATCTATACCAAACCCAATTTCGTAAAAAATAGAATTTTTAGTTGTTCTGAATTCTCCGTTACTATTATCTTCAGGGTTATCCTCATTACTAGATAGGTTTAATGCTGTAGAAAACCCTCCAACAATAAACGGTTTAAAATTATTTACACGCTTAGTAGAAACTTTTATAAGTAAGGGGATATGGATGTAAGTAGATTTTACTTCTCTTACTAAATCAGAAGCTTTAGTGTCCGGAACGCCTTGAAACCACTCTTCACCATAGTATAACTCTCTTGTTGTAATTAATAAACCAGGTTCTAATCGTAAATCTATAAAACTATTAATACGAAGGTTGCCAATTAAACCAACGCTAAAGCCTGGGCTTCGATTTACATAAATATCACGTAAGTCATTATTATAATCAAAGTTAAAGTCGTAATTATTAATGCCTAAAAAATAGCCCCAACGCAATAGATTGTTATCAGTAGAGCCTCTTCCTTGATTGGCATCATAAGTCACTTTTTCTTTTTTAAAAAGCTGAGCATTAGAAGTTTCTGTAATGAGAAGAAATGATATTACTATAAAAAAATACTTCATATTTTTACTTAGACGATTTATATATTGTTGCCACACCAAATGTTTGGGGAAAATCTTCAACATTAATAAACCCAATATTACGTAAAATATTGTTTAGTGTTTCGCCATAAGGAAAAACAGACGCTGACTCGGATAGATATTTATAAGCACTTCTGTCTTTAGAAAAGGCTTTTCCTATAAGCGGTAAAATATGTTTAGAATAAAATTTATAACCTTGTTTATAAGGTGTTTTGGTAGGAATAGATGTTTCTAAAATTATAAAAGTACCGTTTGGTTTTAGCACTCTATAAATTTCTTTCAAACCATTTTCAAGTGTTTCAAAGTTTCTAACACCAAAAGCAACTGTTATCGCATCAAAAGTACTGTCTTCAAAAGGCATATTTTCAGAATCACCCAAAACCATGTCAATTTTTGAGTCTAAATCTTTTTTCTTGATTTTTTGTTTTCCAATCTCTAGCATGCCGCTACTAATATCTAACCCAATAATTTTAGAGGCATCAGTTTCAGCAAGATTAATAGCTAAATCACCAGTTCCAGTTGCAATATCTAAAATGGTGTCGGGGTTAGCTTCTTTAACGATTTTAACAACTTTTTTTCGCCATTTAATATCAATTCCAAAAGAAATCACTCGGTTTAAACCATCATAATCTCCAGAAATGGTATCAAACATTTTGGTGACTTGTTCTTTTTTACTTAAATCACTGTGCTTGTATGGTTTTACTTTTGACAAATCTTTATTTTTTTTTGCAAATATAATCTTTTAGAAAAGCATTACATAACAGGATTCTAAATAATTATATTGAATTGATTTCATGTTGAAATTCTAATTTATAGTATATTTGTACTACTTTTTATGATTAAAGAAAAATGAAACGAACATTAATAAATTTAAGTAGGATATTCCTAAAGGTGAATATTTAAAATTTTTAATGTGAGAGCGAAGCGATTACGCGCGTTCTCAATTTTTTAATTAAAATTTCACAATTTTAAAAAATTTAAACGAGTGAAAATAATAATTGCTGGTGCAGGTGAAGTTGGATTTCATTTAGCAAAATTGCTCTCTTACGAATCTCAAGAAATTACTTTAATTGATCCTAATAAAGATAGTTTGGTATATGCAGATTCTCATTTAGATATTAAGGTTTTAAAAGGAGATGCAACCTCTATTAGAATATTAACTGAAGCAAAAGTAATTGCTGCAGAATTATTTATTGCAGTTACATCGTCTGAATCTACTAATATTACTGCTTGTGTATTAGCTAATCAACTAGGAGCCAAAAAAACAATTGCAAGAATTTCAAATACTGAATTTATTGATTTTAAGAAGAAAGGAGGATTTAACAAATTTGGAATTGACGAATTGATTTCACCAGAACAACTTGCAGCAAAAGAAATTGAACTTTTATTGAATCAGTCTGTTTTTAATGATACCTATGAGTTTGAAAATGGCGCGTTAACCATGTTAGGATTAAACCTTACAAATCCAGCTCAGATTATTGGAAAGACTGTAAAAGAAGCGGCTCAAATGTTTCCAAACGTGCACTTTGTGCCCATTGCTATTCAGCGTTTTGGATCGCATTTAACAACTATTCCTAGAGGAGACACCATGCTTTCTGAAGGTGATCATGTGGTTTTTATTACATCTAAAGGGGGAGACGAAGAGTTGTGCAAATTGGCAGGACTGTTTAAAACTGAAATAAAAAATGTCATGATTCTTGGAGGCGGTAGAATAGGCCGGAAAACAGCAAAAAGTTTAACAAAAGCATCCGGTAGGTTTAATGTGAAGCTAGTTGAGCATGATAAGGAGCGTGCTTTTGAATTGGCAGATCGTTTACCAAATTCACTAGTAATAAATGGAGACGGCAGGAACGTTGAATTATTAGAGGAAGAAAATATTGGAGATATGGATGCTTTTATTGCGGTAACAGGGAACTCAGAAACTAACATTATTTCTAGCCTTGTAGCAAAAAATAGAGGTGTTAAAAAAACCATTGCGTTAGTTGAAAACATGGATTATTTTGAGTTGTCTCATTCCATAGGAATAGATACCTTAATTAATAAAAAACTTTTAGCTGCAAATAGTATTTTTAGATATATAAGAAAAGGAGATGTTGTCGCAATGACGAAATTAAGTAGTATGGATGCTGAACTTTTAGAGTTTATTGTAAATTCAAAATCTAAGATTTGTGATAAAGTAATTAAAGAAATTAATTTTCCGCTTACTGCAATTATTGGTGGTGTAATAAGACATGGAAAAGGCATGCTTGCTCTAGGTGATTTTAAAATTATGACTGGAGATAGAGTTGTTGTTTGTTGTTTGCCAACTTCGATCAAAAAAGTTGAAAGCTTTTTCTATTAGCCTAAATTAAACCTACGTGAAACTAAATTATAGAATTATTGTCCATTTTTTCGGTTTGCTGTTATTGTTTAATGGTGGATTTATGCTTATTTCTGCACTTATAAGTTTTTTTTATAAAGATGGTGTAACCTTAAATTTAGTGTTTTCTGGTCTTTTAGTTTTAGCATTAGGAGCTGTTTTTATGCTATCTTCATTGAATCATAGAAAGGAAATGAATAGGCGTGAGGGTTATTTAGTTGTAGCCTTTGGGTGGGTTATCATGACGCTGTCTGGCACTATTCCATATTTGTTTACAGGAACAATTCCTAATTTTACCAATGCATTTTTTGAAACCATGTCAGGTTATACAACAACTGGTGCTTCCATATTAAATGATATTGAAGTCATGCCGGAAGGTATATTATTTTGGCGCAGTTTAACCCATTGGATTGGTGGTATGGGAATTATTGTTCTCGCTATAGCTATTCTGCCATTATTAGGAATTGGAGGTATGGAATTATTTGCTGCAGAAGCTCCAGGCCCTAGTGCTGATAAATTACATCCTAGAATAACAGATACTGCCAAACGATTATGGCTTATTTATTTTGGGTATACTGCCGCCGAAACAATTTTATTGCAAGTTGCAGGTATGTCGTTTTTTGATGCTATTAATCATGCTATGTGTACCCTTTCAACAGGTGGGTTTTCAACTAAAAACGCAAGTGTTGCCTATTGGAACGGTCAGCCAATAATTCAATATATCATCATACTATTTATGTTTTTGGCAGGTACAAATTTTGTTTTGAGTTACTTTGCTTTTAAAGGAAAAGTTCAAAAAATAATTAATGATGAAGAGTTTAATCTTTATTTTAAATTTATAGTAGTTTTTACCTTAACGGCTGCATTTATTATTTATTTCAGAGCAGATGTTTCTGCATCTTCTATTGCACACCCTATGGTTTGGGGTCAAGGTGAAAGTGCTTTTAGGCATGCATTATTTCAAGTTTTATCCGTTATAACAACAACCGGATTTGTAACTGCAGACTATACTCTATGGACACCTTTTTTGGTGGTATTCTTTTTTGGACTTATGTTTTTAGGTGGATCCGCAGGAAGTACTGCTGGTGGCGTAAAAGTAGTCCGTCAACTAATACTTATCAAAAACGGGTTTTTAGAGTTTAAACGCACGCTTCATCCAAATGCTATTTTGCCGGTACGTTACAACACAAAAGCCATTTCTGGCGATATTGTATTTAATATTCTAGGGTTTTTCATTCTATATATGCTATCCTTCATTATCGGTGCTTTGGGTTTCTCTATGATGGAAATCGATTTCAAATCCGCCATTGGTTTAGCAGCTTCTACGTTAGGAAACGTTGGTCCAGCTTTAGGCGATTATGGGCCTGTAAATAACTATGTCCCACTTCCAGCCATAGGTAAATGGTGGGCATCTTTTTTAATGCTTATTGGGCGTTTAGAATTGTTTACAGTACTTATTTTGTTTACGCCTTTTTTCTGGAGGAATAGATAATTTATTAGTCAATATATCATTTCTATGAAGATGGAAATCTTATAAAAAGAATTTTAATTTTTTTTTGCGTTACCCACAAGGGGTCGGGCTTTTCGTTACAAGTCCTCGCAACACCAATAAAAATTGGTGTTACTGTGGGCTATCCACTGCAATCCCTAACGCGTGCTTATCTGCAAAATGTCGTTCTAAAAACCTGAGTTCGATTATTAAAACAGGCAAACTTGATTGGAATTTATAGTTTGAAATTTAATAGACGGTTTTTTAGGCAAGAAGCTATATGCGATAAGCCCTGAAATCAGGTTGCTAAGAAAGTTCCCAAAGCTTCTGTGTC
>NZ_JAQWOO010000027.1 GCF_029245835.1 Algibacter sp.
AAAAAAGTGAGTTTGGCGATATAGAAATCGCTTTGCTCTATTTTAACAACATTATTATTTACTATTAAAACAAAGAGCGTCAAAATAAAACCTAAATGACCAAAAATAAAAAGATCGCCTAAATTGTTTTTAGACGACCTCCTTATTTTAACTATAATTCAATCTGTAAACTAAAACTCTAAATCTGCTACTAAATCAAATTCATCATAAATAGCTTTATCTTTTAAACCATCAAAAAAGCTTGTAGAACCATAACGTACATCGTACTTGGTTCTATCTATCTTTAAAGATGCTGTAGCTTTACTTCCGTAAATTGAAATAGTAAAAGTTACAGGGTTTGTTTTTCCTTTAATAGTTAAATCTCCTGAAACGGTGTAAGCATTTTTACCTGAAGTAGTTACATCCTTAAACACTAAAGTTGCAGTTGGATGATTTGCAACGCCAAAGAAGTCGTCAGATTTTAAATGACCATCAAGTTTGCCTTTATATTCTCCTTCTAAATCCGTTGTATTTATAGTAGTCATATCTATAACAAATTCACCACCAGTTAATTTTTCTTCTTCAAAAGTCAATGAACCCGATTGAATAGCTATGTTACCTTCATGCGAACCAGTAACTTTATAGCCTTTCCAAACCACTTTACTTTTATCGATTTTTATTTCTTTTTTATTTCCATCAATAGTTGTGAAAGAAAATGTAGTAAATGCTACTAAAGCAAATATTGCAAAATTTTTAATTGTGTTTTTCATTTTTTTATTAATTATTATTACACTGCAAATATCTGATGGATTGGTGATTTAAAAAATAAGGTAGATTATAAAATAAAGTTAATCTAGTTTAACTTTATTTTATTCCAAAAGAAGTTGTCCTTTAATTTTGCTTAAAAATTCTTTAGTAACACCAAGGTATGAAGCTATCATATACTGCGGAATACGTTGTTCTAATTTTGGGTATTGATTTTTAAAATAAAGGTATCTCTCTTTTGCTGAAAGACTAAAGTTTCTAATCACTCGTTTTTGTGATGCAACAAAAGCACGCTCTATTATTAATCTAAAGAAACGCTCTAATTTTGGAATTTCCCTATATAAATCTTCAATATCGTCTTTAGAAAACATAATAAATTCTGTGTTTTCTAAACATTGAACGTTAAAATCGGCTGGGGTTTGAGTAATAAAACTACCCAAATCTGAGGCCCACCAATCTTCAATGGCAAACATTACAATATGCTCCTGCCCTTCCTCGTCTACAAAAAATGTTTTAGTACATCCAGAAATCACGAAACATTCATATTTACAAACATCACCTTGTTGCACAATGTATTGTCCTTTCAAATATTTTCTATATGACACTTTAGAGGTTAGTAACGCCTCCTCTTCAACTGTTAAATTAACATGTTTATTTATGTAATCTAATAGCGCCTGGTTTTTCATTTTAAAGAATTTCTAAAACATCAAATTTAACAATAATATCATGGTCTTAACGGATATTTATTGAGTTATTATTAAATTTAATTCACCAGCATTAGTTCTTTTTTTTAAAATTATAAAAATTTAATAGCCTGAAAAGTATTGAGTTTAACAATAACAATATTGCTTTATTAAATGATTAAAAGCTTTTTACTGTATTTAATTGCTCTATGTTTGCAACATGCAAAACGAGAATACATTTAAGTTTGAATTTGTTACTTTAATGGCATCTTTAATGTCTATTGTAGCCTTATCTATTGATACTTTGCTACCAGCTTTACCTGAAATTAGTAGTGCTTTGGGTGTTACAAATCCAAAAGATAATCAGCTATTAATAACCATGATTTTTTTGGGATTAGGGTTTGGACAACTTTTATTTGGGCCACTATCCGATAGTTTTGGAAGAAAACCCATTGTTTACATTGGTTTTCTAGTTTTTATTATTGCTAGTATAATCTGTGTTACTACCAAAAATTTTGAGGTCATGATTATCGGAAGAATTCTTCAAGGTATAGGATTATCATCTCCACGAAGTTTGGCGCTTTCTATGATACGAGATTCTTATGATGGTGATTATATGGCGAAAATAATTTCTATTGTAGTGATGTTTTTCATTTTAGTACCTGTTGTTGCTCCAACTCTAGGTCAAGTTTTAATAAGTTTTTTTGATTGGAAGTCTATATTTTACTTCAACTTAATTATTGGTGTTTTTATCATGTTTTGGTTTTTAAAACGTCAGCCTGAAACTTTGGTAAAAGAAAAACGTATTAAATTTTCATCACATCTTTTTATTGATGGAGCAAAAGAGTTTTTTAAGCATAAACAAGCGGTAGCATTTACCTTTGTGTCTGGTTTTATTACAGGCTCGTTTATGGTGTATTTGAGTACCTCACAGCAAATTTTTCAAGAACAATATAATCTAGCCGAAATGTTTCCTTACATTTTTGCAAGTTTGGCAATATCTGTAGGTTTTGCTACTTTTTTAAATAGTCGATTGGTTGTTAAATATGGTATGATGCGTATTGCCTATTTAGCTACTTTAGCTTACGCTTTAGTTTCTGTTTTATATGTTGTACTATTTTGGTCTGAAAATAACCCCAGTATTTATATGCTATTAGGTTTTTTCGCTTTACAATTTTTCGCTGTTGGTTTTCTCTTCGGAAATTTAAGAGCTATCGCTATGCAACCATTAGGACACATTGCTGGTATTGGCGCCGCAATTAATGGGTTTATTTCAACCGTTATGGCTGTTCCCATTGCCAATTATATTGGTGGCTTTGTTAATACTTCTGTTTTGCCACTATTTATTGGTTTTTCTGTTTTTGGAGTACTTTCTCTTTTCGTTTTTATAATAACGAAGAATAAAAACATTATGGTTGCCGCATAAGTGTTTTTGTTACAAATAACGCTCTTTTATAACTGCCATATGATGAATTTCATGCCCCAGAATAATAAAAGCAGCTGCTCTTGAAGACAATGGGCTTCCACTAGCAGTTCCCATACATTTCAAATCTTCATCTTTTAAACTTTTTAAAAGTACCTTAAAGTTTTGTCTAACGGCTTGATATTCTTCAATTAAATGATCTAAAGATTTATCATTAGCTTTTGATGGCGCTATGTAATCATCTTGCTCAAAACCAGCTAAAGGATTTTTATCATGTCTTGCAATTCTGAAACAGCGGTACATAAAAATTTGTTCGGTATCAATTACATGCTGAAAAACGTCTTTTATACTCCATTTATCAGGCGCATATCTGTATTCTAATTTATCATTAGGAATGGATTTAAAAAAATTTAAAACTCGCTGTTCTCCTTGTTTAAAACCTTCAGCTAAAGTCATTTCATTTGAGACTTTACTTATATAATTCCCATAATATGTGTCATACTCTGATGTCGTTAAATCTGAAACATTCATAATTCTTAAATTTTTGCTTGATAGGTATATAAATCGTAATATCTGCCTTCTAAAGAAATTAACTCATCGTGTGTGCCTCGTTCTACAATGCGACCTGCTTCTATAACTAAAATCTGGTCTGCTTTTCTAATAGTGCTTAATCTATGTGCAATAACAATGGTAGTTCTGTCTTTTACCAATTCGTTTAAACTCTTTTGAATTAAAGCTTCACTTTCTGTATCTAAATTTGAAGTGGCTTCATCCAAAATGATAACTTTCGGATTTGCTAAAATAGCACGTGCAATAGCCAAACGTTGACGTTGTCCACCAGAGAGTTTTACGCCTCTTTCTCCAATTAAAGTGTCTAACCCCTCATCAAATCTATCGGTAAACTCATTCACGTAAGCTGCTTTAACAGCATTTTGTAATTCTTGGTCTGTAGCGTTTGGTCTAGGAAACATAATGTTTTCTCTAATGGTGCCTTCAAATAAAAATTCATCTTGCAATACCACACCTAAATATTTACGGTAACTATTTAATTTAACTTTGGATAAATCTTGACTATCTATGGTCACCTTTCCCGATTTCGGATTCAAAAACGTAGCAGATAATCCAGCAATAGTAGATTTACCAGAACCCGAACTACCCACCAATGCCGTTACAGAACCTGCCGGTGCATTAAAACTTATATTATGAAGCACTTCTTTATCTTCTTCATAAGCAAACGATACATCATCAAAAGCTATATTACCTTTTAAACTATCAAGTTGAATGGTACGGTTTTCATCATCTTCTTCAGCAGCCATATTCATGAGCTCTTCGGTTCTATCTAATCCTGCTAAAGCTTCTGTTAATTGGCTTCCTATATTACTCATTTGTACAATAGGCGCAATCATAAACCCAAGTATTAATGTGAAGAATAAAAATTCACCCGTAGTCATTTCTCCTAAAATCATATAATAACCACCAATACCCATAATACCAGTTGTTGCAACACCTATTAAAAAAGTTGAAGAACTCGTCATTAATGCCGTAGCCGTTAGACTCTTTTTGACGTTCTGATATAATTTATCAACGCCTTTTTCGAAAACCGTATTTTCTTGAGCTTCAGCATTAAACGCTTTTATAACCCGAACACCAGCTAAAGTTTCGGTTAATCGCCCTGTTACCTCAGCATTAATCTTTCCGCGTTTTCTAAAAATAGGACGAATATATTTAAAAGCTCTTAGTGCTATATATCCAAATATGGAAAGTGGTATAAATACGAAAAGCGTCATCCATGGATTTAACTTTATCAAGATAATTAGTGAAATTATGGCAGTGAACGATCCACCTACCAATTGTACCAAACCTGTACCAATTAAATTTCTAACGCCCTCAACATCACTCATAATTCTAGATACAAGAGCACCAGACTTTGTATTATCAAAAAAGCTAATAGGTAAAGACAGCACTTTTTTCTGTACTTGTGCACGTAACTCACTTATTAAATACTGTGCTTGTACACTTAATATTCTGGTTAGAGAAAACGATGTTACTGCTTGAATTAAGATAGCAACTAATACTATAGCTATTAAATTATAAAGTTTAGATACATCGCCACTTGGAACAACATCATCTAACAATACTTTACTTTGCCACGGGAGTATTAAGCCTGCTAAACTTCTAATTACTATTAAAATTAAACCTATAAATACCAATTTTCGCCTTGGCCATATAATAGTTTTAAAAGCTTGTTTTAGAGTTACTTTTGGTTTGGAATTTTCTTTATTTTTGACGGATTCTTTAAGGTGTTGCATCTGTATTTTTCAAATAATATATATTGTAAAATTACGGATTCTATTAAGATAAAATGTTTAAACTTCACATAAAAAAAACCACTCAAATCGAGTGGTTTTTTAAACTTTATAAAGCAGGAAAATTTACTATTTGCGTTTTGCTTTTTTAGCAAGTTTAGCAGCCTTTTTTTCTTTAGGCGTTAAAATGGCTACTTTTTCTAATATTCCGCCCGCTTCTTGAGCGGCATATGCTTTTACTTTTTCCATAGTTGTTTCTTTTTTTAAAGGTAGTAATTTTTATTATACGTTAATCGCATTAGTGATTGTAACGGTTAGCTTTTGGCGAGCGGACGCATCGAGCCAAAACTAGAAGTGGAAAGCACGACCACGCCCAAGCGTGGTAATGCCAAAAAAAACAAGATAAAAATCATCATAAAACTTTCTTTATTCATTACTTTTAACACTTAAAAATAACCTTTTAAACTATAACAATCAGATGAAAATAATTGGGATTGGTAAAAATTACGTAAATGACAAAAGTGACATTAGTGCTCTTAAAACTGGGAATCAACTTATATTTTTAAAAGCTGAAAGCACTTTGGTAACTGACAATAAGGATATTGCTTTTCCAAAAATTACAAATCAATTAATCTATGAAGTAGAGTTAGTTGCTAAAATCGGAAAAACGGGTAAAGATATTTCTGAAAATGATGCGGCTTCTTATATTAGTGAAATTGGTATTGGAATAGATTACACAGCCAAAGATGTTTTGGGTGCCAGTAGAGAAAACAAAGGACCATGGGCTTTAGCTAAAGGGTTTGATGGAGCATCACCTGTAAGTGGTTTTAAATCTATTTCTACCTTACCAGATTTAAATAACATTAACTTTAGTTTGACCATTAATGGTGAAGAAAAACAGTCTGGAAATACAACCGATATGATTTATAATTTTGTTGAAATCATTGCTTTCGTTTCAAAATACATGACTTTAGAACCTGGGGATTTAATTTTCACAGGAACGCCTGCGAGTGGTTCTGGTCAAAATTTTAAAGGCGATCACTTACAAGCTTTTATTGAAGGAGAGTTGCTACTAGATTTTAAACTCATATAAAATTAATAAATGAAGAATTCTATTGCTGAACGTGTTGGTGATTTTTTAAAAAACTATCCGCCATTTAATATGGTTAGGGCTAAAAACTTAACAGATCTAGCTTCAGAAATCAACATTATATATTTAGAAAAGGGTAATACCGTATTTAAAAAAGGAGATTCGACTCATGAGCACTTTTACATTGTTAGAGATGGCGCCATAAGTTCAAATTATAATAATGGCAAAACCATAGAAATCATGAATATTCATGATACTGGCGATATCTTTGGTTTAAAACCACTAATTAGTAAAGACACTTATAATCTTACTACAATAGCCAATGAAGAATCTATAGTTTACGCTATTCCCATCGCGCTTTTTCAATCTATTACAGATAATAATGCTAAGATTCAAAAATACTTAATTACCGCTTTTGCATCCAACACTTACACACCCTATACCGCAGAAGAATCTGGTAAAATTTTTGTTGATTATTTACCAAACACCTCTCAAGACATTGTAAACTTTCAAACCGTAAATTACACCAAAGCCCCCATTACTTGCAGTTTAAAATCTACTTTAAAAAGTGCTGCTAAAAAAATGTGTAAGCATAAAATTGGATGTATCATTGTGGTAGATGAAAACAAAAAACCTGCTGGTATTATTACAAATAGTGATATAAAAAACAAAATTGCAACGGGTCTATTCCCTATAGACACTAGAGTAACTAATATTATGAATTCTCCAGTAATCACAGGGAAAAAAGATTTAACAGTTGCTGATGGACAATTACAAATGATAAAAAATAACATTGGTCATTTGTGTATTACAAAAGATGGATCTATTAATTCGAAATTGATAGGTGTACTTTCGCATCATGATGTTTTGGCTACTCTAGGAAACAATCCTTCTGTAATTTTAAAAGAAATAAAACGAGCAAAACGCACAAAAAAACTACGTGCTACCAGACGTAAAGCTAATGGCCTCTTAAAAAGTTATTTAGAACAAAACATTCCCATATCACATATTATTAATGTGATTTCACAAATTAATGACGCTGTTACCATTCGCGCTATTGAATTGGCAATAAAAAAAATGCCCACACCTCCTCCAGTTACATTTTCTTGGTTGGCTCTAGGCAGCCAAGGTAGAAAAGAACAGTTGCTTTTTACGGATCAAGACAATGCTTTGGTTTTTGAAGATGTCCCAGAAAAAAAACGTGAAGAAACGCAAACTTATTTTTTAGAGCTTTCAAATTTAATAACCCAAACACTCAATAAAATCGGATTTGAATACTGTGAAGCCGATATGATGGCGAGTAATCCGGAATGGTGCAAATCTTTATCCGAATGGCAAAACCAATTTAAAAAATGGATTTTAAAACCCGATGAAAAAGCTATTTTATTATCATCCATATTCTTTGATTATAACTGTGTTTATGGCAACCAAGAATTAATAAACAAGTTAACGGATACTGTTTATAATACTTTACAAGAAACTACTTTGTTTTTTAGATTCTTAGCAAGTGATGCTATAAAAAGCCCTTCTCCTCTTGGTTTTTTTAGACAATTTTTAATAGAGCAAAATGGTGAACAGAAAGAGCTTTTCAATATAAAAAGTAGAGCTGTTATGCCTCTGGTAGATGCAGCAAGGTTACTTATTTTAAGTAAACAAATACGAGGTGTTAATAATACTTATGAACGCTTTGAAAGATTGGCGCAACTAGAACCTGAAAACAAAGAATTATATGAATCTTGCTCCTATGCTTTTAAAGCACTTTCCAAGTTTAAAACAAAACAAGGTCTGTTGCATAATAACTCTGGAAAACTAATTGATTTAGAGACCTTGACCAAAGAAGAAAAGTTAAAACTAAGACGTTGTTTTAAGCCTATACAGGAAATTCAAGAGATTTTAAAAATTAGATTTGATTTAAAAAACTTTATTTAAAAATGATTAAATGGTTTAGAAAAAATAAAAAAAAGTATCCAGATTTCTGGAACGCCTATATTGACCATTTTGATACTATTGAAAAAACGCCTATTAATGAAACTAGATTTGTAGCTTTTGACACGGAAACTACTGGTTTTGATATTTTAAAAGACAGAGTTTTATCTATTGGAGCTGTCGCATTTAAGGGAAAATCTATCCCTGTAAATGATAGTTTAGAATTATACTTAAAACAAGATATTTTTAATCGTGATTCTGTTGAAATTCATGAAATAATAAAAAGTAGTACCGTTGATAAGGTTACGGAATTAGAAGCTATTAAAATATTCTTATCCTATATAAAAAATGCTGTATTAATTGCGCATCATTCTAATTTTGATAAAAACATGATGAATGAAATGCTCTCTAGACATGGTTTGGGGAAACTAAAAAACAAATTTATAGATACAGGCGTATTATTTAATAAATCGAAGCACATTATTTATCATGAAAATCTTAAAGATCACTACTCTTTGGATGATTTATGTAAAGCACTTAATGTACCTAAAGTAGATAGACATACCGCCAGTGGAGATGCACTTATAACCGGTATTGTATTTTTAAAGATTTTATCGCGTTTGGATAAACGTAAACATTTACAATGGAGTTATTTACTCAAATAAGACCTATTATAATTTAATATCTCTTTTATTCCCAATCTGTAGCCATTTATAAATCCTAGGTTGCTGTGGCTTCACTTTCAGTTAAGCTAATATGTAAAATGATATTACCTGGACAAGCTTTTACTGGATTTCCCTTATAAAATGATAAATCAACATTACCACCTTTACTTGAACTACTGTACAACTAAATAAGGCTAATTCAGAAAAAATTAACAAAATAAAAATAAAGAATGACGTTTTAATATTAACATGGTTTAATCTAAAAACCAGATGTTTTATAATAACTTAATCCACTTTTATGTTTGAAAGTGTAGCAGTTAAAACTCATTAAGTTGTTAGCTTCATCTTATTCTATTTTTTATTAAATTGCTTGTATGAATACCATAGCAGAGCGCATCTTTGATTTTTTAAAGGACTTCCCTCCTTTTAGTATGTTATCCCGAGAACAATTACTCGCTATTTGCAAATCTGTAGAGGTACATTACTTAGAGAAAGACACCAATTTGTTTGTCGCTAAAAACCCAGTAAAGAATCAATTCTACGTTGTAAAAGATGGAGCTATTGGATTATTTCGAGAAGACTCTAACACATTAGTTGATAAATGTGATGAAGGTGATATATTTGGATTACGGGCACTAATGCGTCAAGATGATTACAAACTAACTGCAAAAGCTATAGAAGAAACCATAGTATATAGTATTTCTTCAGAATTATTTAAAGAGTATATCACTACGAATCCTGAAGCCAGTACGTATTTAATGTCAAGTTTTGCTACTAATACAACTTACATAGAATCTAACCCTTTACAAAACCAGAACTCAACTGATAATATTCCAGATTTTTTTGAAGAACAATCTGCCTCTTATTCTAAAAACCCAGTGAGTTGCCTTTTGAATACAAGCATAAAGGAAGCTGCTCTTGAAATGACCGATAAACGTGTAGGCTCAATTATAATTACCGAAAACAATAAGCCCTTAGGCATAATTACAGATAAAGACTTAAGAACTAAAATAGCCACAGGCCTTATTTCAATACAGGAAACTGTTGAAAAAATCATGTCGTCTCCTGTTATTACTTATCCGGAAAATATTACCGTAGCCGAAGCTCAAATTGCCATGATTAAGAATAAAATCACGCATTTATGTATTACAAAAGATGGCACTCCGAACTCGGACTTAAAAGGGGTTTTATCAGAACATGATATTGTGGTTATTCGAGAAAACAATGCTTCGGTTTTAGTAAAAGAAGTAAAGCGCGCCACTACGCCAAATCAATTGCAACACATTCGTAAACGTGCGCATGAAGTATTAAAGCGGTATATAAAACAACACATACCAATTACATTTGCCACCAAAATAATATCTGCTATGAATGAAAGTATCACGCAACGCATCATAGATTTAGCTATTAAAGGCATGGCTACACCACCTCCAACATCTTTTAGTTGGATTGCGATTGGTAGTCAAGGCCGTGAGGAACAGTTGCTTCTAACAGATCAAGATAACGCCCTAGTTTTTAATGATGTTCCAGAGGAAGCATATGAAAGTACTCAAAATTATTTCCTGAAGCTATCAGAGAAAATTACAACGAGTCTAAACATTGTCGGGTTTGAATTTTGTCCTGCAGAAATGATGGCAAGCAATCCTAAATGGTGTTTATCCTTATCTCAATGGGAAACACAATTTAAAGAATGGATTACCAAACCAGATCAAGATAACCTTATGTTGTGTACCATTTTTTTTGATTTCCAACATATTTACGGAGATGAAACATTAGTAAATTCTATGGCAAAAGGAATTTTTGAATCCATCGATTCCTATGAAATATTTTTAAATTTTTTAGGTCTGAATGCTTTAAAAAACCCACCACCTCTAAGCTTTTTTAGACAATTCTTAGTAGAAAGTGATGGCGAACATAAAGATCAATTCGACATTAAAGGGCGTGCTATGATGCCTCTAGTTGATGCTGCCAGATTATTAGTTTTATCAAAAAACATAAAAACTAATAATACTATAATTCGATATGAAAATCTCGCTAGCGCTGAACCGCAAAACAAAGACATCTATTTAGCATGCCGAGATTCTTTTAAAAAACTACTTCGATTTAGAACCGAACAAGGCATACTTCATAACGATTCTGGAAGATTTATTGATTTACAAAAACTCAGTAAAGCTAATAAGTTAGAATTGAAAAGTTGTTTTAAAGCGATTAAGGACGTACAAGATTTAATTCAAACGCGTTTCCAACTTGCTCAATTCATGTAATATAATGTGGTTTAAAAAGAAAACATATCCTGAGTTTTGGACACGCTACCTCAATCATTTTAAATCAACAACAAATAAAGATTTTGACAATCAACGATTTTTAGTTTTTGATACCGAAACCACAGGATTGGATATTAAAACAGATCGCATACTTTCTATTGGTGTTATAGCTGTTCAAGGACAAATTATTAAAGTTTCTGACAGCTTTGAATGCTATGTAAAACAAAATATTTTTAATTCAGAAACCATAAAAATACATGGCTTATTAAAAGGCGGTAACATCACGAAAGCAGAAGAGTCTGAAGCTATCAAAGCATTTTTGGAATATATAGGAAATGCTGTTTTAGTTGCACATCATGCCGCTTTTGATATTGCTATGATTAACGCTGCATTAAAACGTATGAACTTACCCAAACTGAAAAACAAAGTTGTTGATACTGGCGAACTTTATAAAAAAACAAAATATGTTAAAGACCACAAGCATTATAGCCTAGATGCCTTAAGCAACATTTTCAATATTCCACAACACGACCGACATACGGCTTCTGGAGATGCGTATATCACTGCGCTACTTTTTCAAAAATTATCTTCGTTGTTACAGAAAAAGAAAAAGGGTTTGAAGTTGCGTTATTTTTTTGATTGGATATAAAAAAGCACCCAAGAACTGGATGCTTTTTTACATGTATACAGTTTATTTACAACACATTATCCATAATATCCTGAACAACTTCTGGATTTAATAGCGTACTAGTATCGCCTAAATTACTGGTATCGTTACTCGCAATTTTTCGTAAAATACGACGCATAATTTTACCAGAACGTGTTTTCGGTAAGCCGTCTGTAAACTGAATTTTATCTAGTTTAGCAATCGGTCCTATTTGCTCCGTTATAATTTGGTTTATCTCCCTACGCAAATTGTTATGATCACGACTTTCACCTGTTTCTTTCAAGGTTACATAACCATACAATGCGTTTCCTTTTATATCATGTGGGAAACCTACAATAGCACTTTCTGCAACTGCTGGATGCTCGTTAATAGCATCTTCGATTGGCGCAGTGCCTAAGTTATGTCCGGATACAATTATTACATCATCCACACGACCCGTAATTCTATAATAGCCTACTTCATCACGTAAAGCACCATCACCTGTAAAATATTTATTGTCGTAAGCCGAAAAATAAGTGTCTTTGTAGCGTTGGTGATTACCCCAAATGGTTCTTGCCATACTCGGCCAAGGGTATTTTATACACAATCGTCCATCCACTTGATTTCCTTTTATTTCTTCGCCATGTTCATCCATTAAAGCGGGCTGTATTCCAATAAACGGAAGTGTCGCATAGGTTGGTTTCGTTGGAGTTGCAAATGCTATTGGCGTAATCATGATACCTCCTGTTTCGGTTTGCCACCAAGTATCGACAATGGGCGATTTTTTCTTTCCGACGTTATCATCGTACCAGTGCCAAGCCTCTTCATTGATTGGCTCTCCAACAGTTCCCAGAACTTTTAGCGAGGATAAATCATGCTTTTCTAAATGCTCTACACCTTCTTTTGCTAATGCACGAATGGCTGTGGGTGCGGTATAAAATTGGTTGACTTTATGTTTTGCTACGATTTCCCAAAAACGTCCAAAATCTGGGAAATTTGGTACGCCCTCAAACATAATTGTTGTCGCTCCATTACATAACGGACCGTAAACAATGTAGCTATGCCCTGTAATCCAACCTATATCTGCTGTACACCAATACACATCTTCTTCACGGTATTGAAATACATTTTTAAATGTATAAGCAGTATACACCATATAACCAGCTGTTGTATGCACCATACCTTTTGGTTTTCCTGTGGAACCCGAGGTGTATAAAATAAATAAAGGATCTTCTGCATCCATAATTTCTGGAGCACAATCGTGGTGCGCAGCATCTAACAACGGTTGCAACCATTTGTCGCGCCCGTCTTTCATATGAATGTCCGTATTGATACGTTTTGCAACTAAAACAGTATCTACACCAGGGCAATCTTCTAAAGCCTCATCCACAATACCTTTTAAATCGATGGTTTTTGAACCACGATAAGAACCATCGCTAGTAATTACCATTTTACAATCGCTATCGTTAATTCTAGTAGCTAAAGCCGTTGATGAAAACCCAGCAAAAACGACCGAATGTATGGCTCCTATACGTGCACATGCCAAAACAGAAATAGCTAATTCTGGAATCATTGGTAAATAAATACAAACTCGATCGCCTTTACCTACGCCATTATCTTTAAGCACATTAGCAAATCTGCAAACTTTCTCATGCAGTTCTCGGTAGGTAATATGTTGTGCTTTTTCTTCTGGACTATTGGGTTCAAAAATAATAGCGGTTTTATCGCCTCTGGTATATAAATGTCGGTCGATACAGTTTTCGGTAATATTTAATTTGGCACCTTCAAACCATTTTATTTCTGGTTTTGCAAAGTCCCAACTTAATACCTTATCCCATTTTTTTCGCCACATGAAATGCTCTTCGGCTATTTCTTCCCAAAAAGTTTCTGGGTTTCTGACAGATTTACGATAAACTTGGTAATATTCTTCTAAGTGTTTTATGTGGTAATTACTCATAATATATTAATTTAGATTTTATTAAGACACTTCGACTGCGCTCAGTGTGACAATTGATTTATTTTATTAATAATGCGATAGTTTCGTGTTCGTAATTTTACATTATAATTTATGTATCCCAATATGATGGGTTTGATTTACTGATTTCATTTCGTTAATGGTAACTAGATTATCAATGGTTTAAACAATGCTGTATTTTTAGGAGTCGACAACATTTCGCAGTAATTTACGAAGAATTTTTCCGCTTTGTGATTTTGGTAATTCATGACTACTGTTTTTTTGAATTTAGTAGTCCAAACCAATTAGGATTAAGTACTTTAAGTTTAATAAGTACCCAAATAATAACCACAAAACAAACTCCCATAACAATAGATAGCATAGGACTTGTGTAGGTTTCACTTTCAAATTTAAATCTAAAATAAAGTGTAGCGATAGCGTAGATACTAATAATAATATCTGAAGCTAACGGTTTTATGCGAAATTTCATGTCTTTAAACTTTAATTAAACATTGTTTGTTTGCACACAAAACCAATATTTAATAGCGATAAAGACTATCTTTAAGCTAATAGTTCCATAATTTCTGAAACTAGTTTTTTTACTGAAAAAGGTTTGGTTAAATATTTATCTGCTCCAAGTTTTAAACCCTTTTCAATATCTGAAGCTTTATTTTTTGCAGTTAAAAACACCACTTTGGTATCCTTTAAACTGTCTGTATTTTTAATTTGCTTTAAGGTTTGATAACCATCTACATTTGGCATCATAATATCTAATAAAACCACGTTAGGAATATGATGTTTCAATATCTCTAAAGCCTCACTTCCGTCTCTTGCAATAAACACTTCAAAATCTTGTTTTTTGAAGGTATATTCTAATGACATCACTATGTTTGGCTCATCATCAACAATTAAAATTTTCTTCTTCATTATTATCAGGTTACAATGTACTTAAAAGGTATGGTAAAAACAAGCGTTGCGCCATTTTTTACACCTTTTTTTGCCCAAATTTCTCCGTTGTGTTTTTCAATAATTTGCTTGGTTATTGCTAAGCCCAAGCCACTACCCTGTGGTTTAATTGTGTTTTGATGTTTTGATTGGTAAAACTTATCGAAAATATAATCATGATCTTCCTCTGGAATCCCTTTACCATTATCGGTTACAGAGATTTCTATGCGTTCATTTCCTAATTTATAATCGACTGTAATTTTACCTGTTTTCGGAGTGCAAAATTTAATCGCATTTGACAGTAAATTGGTTAGTACTTGAAGGATGCGATCTTCATCATAATTAGTTTTAAAAGTATGTACATTATTGTTAATGACTTTCACCTCTTTTTTTACTGCAATTTGCGAAATACTACTAATGGCTTTTGTAATGGTTTTTTGAATATCATTATAGCCAAAATCTAAATTTAAACGTCCGGTTTCTAGTTTTTCAAAATCTAAAATATTATTAATTAAACGCCCCAACCGGTCGGAATCTTGAAGAATATTTTTTAAGAATTGTGCTTTCATCTCTTTTGGCATATCATCCTCCTCATCCATTAACAACTCTGTCGCGGCACGAATACCAGTAATTGGTGTTTTAAGTTCGTGGGCAACGGTGTCTAAAAATTCATCTTTTTGTTTGTCTTTAGAAATTAATTCTTGGTTTACATCTTTTAGTTTTGACGATAGCTGTGTTAACTCATTGGACTTTTCTAACAAAACTTTATTGCTTACAATGTTTTCTTTAGATTCTTCTAAAATCTTTAGCACTTCAACCAAACTAATCTGCTCTTCTTTAACCACACTAGCTATTAATATTTTTGCCGATGCAGAACCAATACTTCCTGTTAGTAATTTTTCAGAAAAATTAATCAATCGTGCATCTGCTAGTTGCGTGTCTTGAGGTAATTTGTATTTAGTAAAGAAGATATTTAAAGCCCGAGTAGCTCTTTTTTCACCTAAAAAACGAACAAGTACATTTTTTATATCTGCCACATAAGCCTCACCTTTCCAAACCAAAGCACTATCCTGAAGGGTTGAAAAGTTTCGGCTATCCACAAACATTTCGGCATAATTACGTTCGCGATAATTACCTTTGGATGTCAATGAAAAAGTTAAGTAACACAGCAAATTAAATGTCATACTCCAGAAAAAGGCATGAGCCGGTGGACTTAAAAAATCAATTCCAAATAGCGCATAGGGTTTTAAGATTGAAATACCTAGCAATCCATTTTGCGTAAAATCATCAGTTCCTGTATACGCTTGCAATGTAAATGGCAATACCAACGTGTAAAACACAATACAAAAACCAACAATCATTCCAGTAATAGCTGCCTTTGACGAACCACGATTCCAGAATAAACCTATAAAAAATGCCGGTGCTAATTGAGCAATTATTACAAAGGAAATCAATCCGATAGCATACAGCGATAATTCTCTAGAAAAAGACACATAGAAGAAGTAGGCTACAATAATAATAGTGAAGATAGAAATACGACGAATATTTTTAATGTACTTCGAGTTTCGTTCGGGTTGATTTTTTATGAATTTATCTAAAAAACCATAAGGAATAATTAAGTTATTACTTACCATAGTGGATAAGGCTAAAGTTGAAACGATAACCATTGAAATGACTGCAGAAAAGCCGCCAAGAAACACGAGTGTCGCTAAAAAGGAATTTCCATTATTTAACGGGAGTAATAAAGTGTAATATTCTGCATTTTGTGTGCTTCCAAAAGTAAGTTTTCCAGCCCAAGCGATAAAAATAACAAAAACATTGAATAGCAATAAATACAACGGAAATAGCCAAATTGCTTTTTTTAAATGCTTCTCTCTGTTGTTTTCTAAAACCGAAACTTGAAATTGTCTTGGTAATAAAAAGATAGCCATAAAAGATAAAGCAATCATGAAGAACCAATTAAAACCTTCTTCCACACCTCCAAGCGTAGTGAGTTGTTTGAAGTTTTCAGCATCCGACATTTTGTTATAAATATCTGAAGTACCATCAAATAGGTAGAACGTAATATATACACCTATGATTAAAAAGAATACCAACTTTAAAACTGACTCGAATGCTACTGAAGCAATAATTCCTTTATGTTTTTCTGAAGCATCTGTTTTTTGTGTACCAAAAAAGGCAGCAAATATGGCTAGAAGTAATGCCACATAAAACGTTGAATCATCTATGACAGCTGTAGAAATATAACTGGTATCGTCAGACATGATTTCAAAAGTTTCAGACACGGCTTTTAGCTGTAACGAAATATAAGGCAGCGTACCAAACAAGCAAATAATAGTTACCAGAGCTCCTAAAAATCTGTTGTTTCCATAGCGTAAAGAAATAAAATCTGCAATGGATGAAATTTTATGTTGTTTAGAAATTCTTATGATTTTTCTAAGTACAATAATCCATAACGGTGCTGCAATTACTGGCCCTAAATAAATGGGCAAAAAATTGATGCCTGTATTTGCGGCAATTCCAATACTACCATAATAGGTCCAAGCAGAACAGAACACCGCTAAAGACAAAGTGTACACGTATGGATTATTAACCCACTTACTTTGTTTTTTCCTTTCTGCCAGAAAAGCAATGTAAAACAACACTGCTAAATAGATAATTATTATGACTATTAAAGCGTAATTATTCATAATGACGTTTTAATACGATATATGAAATAATGATAGATAATAACCAAATGGAAAACACTGAAAAATAAAAAGTAGGAATGCCAAATATGGCACCTTCAAAATTAAAAATAAGAATAAAAGGAATATTAAAAATCAAAAACAAAGCTATTGAAAGTACAATCAGCTTTTGTTCGTGGCGTTTTTTCATGGGTTGGTTATATTTTTTTTCGCAAATCTACCTGTTCGGCAGATAGGAGCTAAAACAATAAAATCTTCACTAATATAAGAAATCAGCATTACAAAATGGCAATGCTGATTTTCTAACTAACTAATAATATTAGATTATGTTCGAGTTAATTCAAAAAAAACAATCATCTAATGGTCTGAAGCCTCCCCTGCTCCTGAAGGTATTCTGATACTTTCTACCATATCTTGAACATCTTGCGGTGGTGCTGGAGTTAATCTTGAAACTACAACAGAAATTACAATATTTACACACATGGCAATAGTACCAAAGCCTTCTGGAGATGTTCCAAACCACCACTCATCACTTGTACCGCCACCAAACATATCAAGTTTAAACTTCATCATATAAAATAGCATGAGTACGATACCTACTACCATTCCTGAAATAGCACCTTGGCTGTTCATGCGCTTATCAAATATCCCTAAAATTATAGCTGGGAAAAATGAAGCTGCTGCGAGACCAAATGCGAGCGCGACCACTGCGGCGACAAATCCTGGCGGATTAATACCAAAATAACCTGCAATTAAAATCGCTACAAAAATTGCAATTCTTGCTGCTGTTAATTCTGCTTTATCTGAAATATCTGGCTTAATTTGTTTTTTAATTAAATCGTGAGAAATTGAAGTAGAAATCACCAAAAGTAATCCTGCGGCTGTAGATAATGCTGCGGCAAGTCCACCAGCAGCCACCAAAGCAATTACCCAATTTGGAAGATTAGCAATTTCTGGATTTGCAAGTACCATGATATCTCTATCTACATACAATTCATTCTGAGCAGTATTGGCATTCGAAATCATACGTTCTCCATACGTGCCTCTTGCTTCCGTGTAAACTGGTTTTTTACCTTCTAAAGCACTTCCTGCTACATATTGAATTTTACCATCTCCATTTTTATCAGCCCAAGCAATTAAACCTGTATTTTCCCAGTTTTTAAACCATTCTGGAATATCGGTATACGATTGATTACTTACCGTTTCAATTAAATTAGTTCTTGAAAATACTGCAATTGCTGGTGCCGTTGTATATAAAATTGCAATTAACAATAAAGCATAACCTGCCGATTTACGGGCATCTTTTACTTTAGGCACGGTAAAGAAACGTACAATTACATGAGGTAATCCTGCAGTCCCGGTCATTAATGCTAAGGTAATAGCGAATACATCCCAAGTAGATTTTGTTCCGCTTGTATATTCGTTAAACCCTAATTGAGTATGTAATTTATCAAGCTTATCTAATAAAAATTCACCACCTTCAACCGAACCTCCCATACCAATTTGAGGAATGATATTTCCTGTCATTTGCATAGAGATAAAAAATGCTGGCACCATAAAAGCAAAAATTAACACACAGTATTGTGCTACTTGTGTATAGGTGATACCTTTCATGCCACCTAATAACGCAAAGGTTAAAACCACTGCCATTCCGATGATTACACCTAAATTAATATCTACTTGTAAAAATTGAGAAAACACAATTCCAACGCCACGCATTTGACCTGCCACGTACGTAAATGATACGATTAATGCACAAATTACTGCAACTGTTCTTGCTGTGTTTGAGTAATATCTATCTCCTATAAAATCTGGCACAGTAAACTTACCAAACTTACGTAAATACGGTGCTAAGAGTAATGCAAGAAGCACATAGCCACCGGTCCAACCCATAAGATATACTGAGCCATCATAACCTGCAAAGGAAATGATACCTGCCATACTAATAAAGGATGCGGCACTCATCCAATCGGCAGCTGTAGCCATACCGTTTGCTAATGGAGAAACGCCTCCACCAGCGACGTAAAATTCTTTTGTTGAGCCCGCTCTGGCCCAAATTGCAATTCCGAAATATAAGGCAAAAGTAATCCCTACTAATAACCAAGTCCAAGTTTGTACACTCATAATTTTTTTTGTTTTTAGGTTTCCTTTAAATTTTTAAATGTTCTCGATACAATTCCGAAGAAAAATCGAAATCACTCGAACTGACAATTAAAAGTTTAAAGCAAACATTTAGTTATTAGTTAAGACTATTCGTCGAAACCGTATTTTTTATCTAATTTGTTCATTAATCTTACGTATACGAAAATTAGAATTACGAATACATAAATTGAACCTTGCTGTGCAAACCAGAATCCTAGTTTAAAGCCACCAAGTCTAATTTCATTTAAAGCTTCTCTAAATAAAATTCCACAGCCATAGGAAACTATAAACCAAATACTTAGTAATACTACTAAATACTTAAGGTTTACCTTCCAATATGCTGTTGCGTGTTTTTGTTTTTCTGACATATTATTTTTAGGTTAGATTAGTTAATTATAGAAATATATGTGTTTGAAGTGTGAAAATATTTGTTGATTCAGCACCAATAGCTCCTTTAGAACCCGAAGTATACTCTGCGGTAATTTTAGCAAAGTGCCCATTTATGAAATAATTAAGACCAATACCAAGTTCATTACTGCTATCAGGAGTAAAATCTAGATTTTGAGAACTATAAGATAGATAAGGCATGAGTTTCGCTTTAGTGAATAAAACCCCTACCTGACCATAAAGGATACTTCCAGACGATGGTACTAATCCTCCCGAATTAAATCCATCCGTATCACCATATTTATAATTATAATAAGCGCCTAAAGCGTTTATTGCTAAATCATCATTTAAAGGTGCGTCATAAAAAGCATCCATAGCAAAATGTGTTACAGATTCTCTAGTTTCTAAGTCGTTAACAGCTAATGCATCAGGATGGTGAAAAAAGCCAGCACCTAAACTGAATACTTTCTTTTTTCCTAAATACGTTCCCACCAAATAAGGAAGTCTATCTGATTCTTTATCAAGAAGATCGTATTTGAAATATCCGGCAAAATTCCATAGCCCTGCTCCATCAACGTTGTCAACTTGGAAAGAAGGTGTTGCTCCTAACGAACCTATATTTGTTCTTGCATTGTTTGCGGCAATTCTATAGCTAAAGTTCCCTAATGACCCTTTAGCATAAACACCTAAATGACGCGCAAATTGGTCGCTTGTGGTAATATTATTCCAAGGGAATAGTCTTCCGTCTGCATTTCCAGATCCTGCATTATCTAGAGTCATCATATTTAAAGTACTTTGGTTAGAAAGTCTAGAAATACCATTCCAATAATGCAAACCTGTACCTACATGTAATTTTCCTGGTTCGATAGCAAATTCTGCCCAAGCATCATGTAAAAAAAGCAAACTTCTATTGTTTGCTGTCTGCGAATTTGGGTTTGCTGTTAAATTACCCGCACCAAGACTATTTAGTCCAAAGTGCGTTAGTATTAAAAATTTTGGTGAAATTTGGGCAAAAGCTAAAACACGGGATCTTCTGATTGAATGTCTCAATCCTTTCTGTTCACTTCCAGCTTGCAACCACATTTGATGCTAGGTAATAATTCGTAAATATTTACTACCATCTTCATTTAGTTTAAGTTGCATTGGTTTATAGGAATGATCCTCAGCCTTTTCTTCTTCCTGACTGCTTCCCATAAAAGGTACAACGAGCATTAATACTGCTAAAAGTAAAAATGATTTTTTTTTCATTGTTTAATGGTTTAGTTAGTAATTAATTGGTTTTATGTGCACCACTAAACTCTAAAAAACAATTCGTTAACTAAAAAATAGTATATCTAATCGTTAATTTAATATACTAATCTTTAAAACGCTCCCATTTTATAAGCATAAACTTATCTCCCAACTCGGTAACAACGACGCCTGCTCCTTTTATATTTTCAACCTTGGCAAAGTAATTTGCCAGCTCCATAGCATTTAATATTTTATAGGTTGGATGGTAATTAGAATTATAAGGGCGTTTAATGTTATATTTCTTAACCCAATTCATAATACTAACATGCGAAATACCTAATATCCATTCTATCTCACGATAGGTTAAGCCTTCTAAATACAACTGAAGTGATTTGTTTACATAATAATCGTCAATCTTCTTTCCAATTTTATTAACTGAAAAAAAATAGTTGCATTTTTTACACTTGTAACGCTGTCTATTTTTAATAACACCACTTTTTATGTAATGGTCTGAACCACAGTTAGGACACAAATCAATTTTCATATATACTATTTTAGCATAAATATATCAATTTAGCAATATAATACAAATATTAATGATAATTTAATTGAATTCGAGCTTCCCGTAAATGAATTATTTTAGTCTTTTAAAGTAACTTCTGGTTTCCTTAATAGCTTTTGGAGCCAAAATTAGTGTAGCAAACATAGTAGGTATCGCCATTAACGCAAAAACCCCATCAATTAAATTTAACATCACACTAAATGGCGTTGTAGCAGCTAATATAATACTGAGGATATACATGTAGTTATAATAATGTTTTTTATCAGCACCTATTAAAAACGATAAGCATTTTGTGCCATAATACGAATATGAAAACAGTGATGACATACTAAAAATAAACACGCAAACCATTAGCAGGTATTTACCATATACGGGCATGGTATGACTGAATGCTGAAGCCGTTAAACTCACCCCATTATCTGAGGTGGTTTCCCAAACACCTGTAACCAAAATAGCCAACGCTGTTAGTGTACAAACAATAAGCGTATCTATTGCTGGTCCAAGCATAGCCACTAAACCTTCGCGAACAGGTTCATCTGTTTTTGCTGCACCATGAGCCATAGGAGCTGTACCTATTCCGGCTTCGTTTGAAAAAGCACCACGCCGAATCCCTAATAAAATTAATGCGCCTAAAACACCTCCCATAAAAGCATCACCTTCATAATAATCTGCTGAAAATGCACCTGTAAAAATCATGATGATATATTTCGGAACCACTTCATAATTAGAAATCAAAATGAATAGCACCAAAACAAAGTATAACAACACCATAGCAGGCACCATTTTAGAAGCCGCATTACTAATGCGTTTTAATCCGCCAAGAATAATGACTGATGTTAAAGCGACTAATACAAAGGCTAGAATGAGATTTGATTTTAAACCCACTTCTACACCATTCGGGATTAATATAATATCATTAATAGCTTGTGTTAACTGATTCACATTGACAACAGGTAACGCGCCTATCATGCCGAAAAGACTAAACATAACCGCTAACGGTTTCCATGATTTCCCTAAACCCTCCATGATAAAATACATAGGGCCACCTTGTAACTCGCCTGAAGTATCTTTTCCGCGATACATAATGGCCAATGTAGATGTAAAAAATTTGGTTGACATTCCTACTATAGCACTTACCCACATCCAAAACATAGCGCCTGGACCTCCAACTGAAATAGCAACTGCAACTCCTGCAATATTGCCCATACCAATGGTAGACGATAAGGCTATTGTTAGTGCTTTAAAATGTGAAATTTGACCAGGATCATTGGGGTTATCATATTTACCTCTAAGTACTTGAATAGCATGACCTAAATACCAAAATGGCAAAAATTATGACAATACTAAAAGATACAAACCACCTCCAATCAATAAAATAACTAAGGGCAAACCCCAAGCATAATTAGAAAAGGCTTTTATAATTTCCTCCATACAAGGTTTTAATATTTTATAAATATATCATTTTACAAACATTCTCTTTTGATTAATTAAAAGTATATTTATGCTTGTTAAACCAACTTATGGCGCAAACCAATCGCTTATACTTTATAGATGCCGTTAGAGCATTTGCTATATTAATGATGCTTCAAGGTCATTTTATAGATACTTTGCTATCTCCTATTTATAGAGACAATTCAAACACAACTTATATTATTTGGTCTTATTTTAGAGGTATTACAGCACCCGTTTTTTTTACCATTTCAGGTTTAGTTTTTGCCTATTTATTGCTACGCGCTTATGCCAAAGGCAACGATAAACCTAGAATAAAAAAGGGATTATTTCGGGGTTTGTTATTACTTGCCATAGGCTATAGTTTGCGTATTAATGTTTTTAGTTGGTTGTCCGGATATTTCAGTTCCTATTTTTTTGTCATTGATGTGTTACAATGCATTGGATTATCTTTAATTTTTCTGGTGGCTTTACACAGTATTTTCAAAAAACATAGTTATATTTTTTCCATAGTTCTTTTTACCATAGGTTGCCTTTGTTTTGTTACTGATCCACTTTACAGAAATCTGACTTTAGATACAGTTCCCAAAATTATCGCTAATTACATGACAAAAACAAACGGCTCAGTATTCACCATTTTGCCATGGTTTGGTTATTCTGCTTTTGGCGCGTTTATTTCTACCATTTTTTTTAGACATGTCCACCGTGATCGTTTTAAGTTGTATACAATTATTACTTTTTTTGTTGTAGGTGGTTTTCTAATTTATTTTTCATCTTTGTTTCTTACAAAACTAAGTTACTTAACTGATATTGAGCTATTTAAAATGAGTGCCGATTATAATTATCTATTCACCAGACTGGGTAACGTCTTAATTTTATTTGGTGTTTTTTATGCGTTTGAACAGTTTTTAAAACAATCTATAGTAGCCAGAATCGGAGAAAAAACCTTATCCATTTATGTCATTCATTTTATTTTACTTTACGGAAGTTTCACAGGTTACGGATTAAAATACTTTTTGAATAAATCTTTAAATCCGACTGAAGCTATTTTAGGTGCTATTTTATTTTTGGTAGTGGTTTGCTTTATATCCTTCCATTACGCAAAAACAAATGCTTTTATTTATAATTTAGTTCGGAAAATAACAGACCGCGTAAAAAAATGAATTTAGAAATTAATGATTAAAATACTTCAGATTGTTGCATTAATACAAGGTTTTTTTGTAATCATTGTATTACTAAAGAATCATAAAACCTACAAAAAAACTACATTTTGGCTATTGTTTTTTTGCTTGCTATCCATCATTTTTTATACTGCTGCCGATGATGAAAATAATTTGTTTGTCAAAGGTGCGGATTGGTTTCTTTTTGATAGCTCACTTTTTGTTACTTTCCTTTTTTTGTTTTTCAAATACTACAACAATAAGAAAGAGACCTTTCATAAATTAGATTACCTTTTTTTTCTTCCCAACATCATTTACTTTATAATTGAAGCTATTGAAATACATATGGCTAAAGATCATATTATTGTAGAAGCTATTGAAATTAGTACCGAATTTGTTTTTTTTATTTATCTCGTAATCATTGTTTATCAATTAATACATTCAAAAAAGAAATACTGGGCACTATACTTTGCCTTTCCAATAGCTCTATTATTTAGTTTTTTAATTCTCAACAATATTTTAAAAGCACTTGGTTTTAATGAGTTTTTGATTTTTAATAATCAAAACCTTAACTTTTATCTGCTCCTCATTGTGGCATTTTTATTCTATTTTTTAGCCTTTTATCTCATACATAAAAGTAAAGCTATTTTACCTTTAGCAGAATCAAATAAATACAAAAACTCAAATCTCAATCAACAACTTATTGAGCAATACAAAGCAGATTTATTGACGTGTATGCAAGTTAACAAACTGTATTTAGATGGTAAATTATCTATTCAGGATGTTTCTGACCATCTGAACGTGCCTCGTCAATATATTTCTGAAGTTTTAAATGTGCACATGCATACTAATTTTCAAGATTTTGTAAACCAATATCGTGTTGAAGAATTTATAAACCGTTTAAAAAATGATGAAAATAATCATTTTACACTTTTAAGTATTGCCAAAGATGTTGGTTTTAATTCAAAGTCCTCATTTTATGCTATTTTTAAAAAATTTAAAGGATTGACGCCAACACAGTATAAAAAGGAACTTCTAAATTAGTTTAAATAAGTCCAAATAAATTATTCTGTACGAAATAGCCAAAAAATACCATAGAAAAATTACGTTCTTTGCGAAAAATTAATGCAACTCTATGAAACCCATTTTTCTTATCACTTTTACAACAGTCTTCTTTTTAAACTTTTTAGCATTCGCGCAAGCAGATATCACAATTTCTGGAACTGTAAAAGAAAAAATTTCGCAAAACGCCATACCTTTTGCTAATATAGTTCTGAAAACAAAACAAGATAATGCTTTTGTAACAGGAACTGCGAGTGATGACAATGGTCTTTTTATTTTAGAAAACACAAATCCAGGCAACTATATTTTAGAAATTTCTAGTATGGGTTTTATTACCTATAAACAAAGCCTTTTTGTGGGTAATCTATCAGATTATCTAGATGTTAAAACTATTGAACTTGATGAAGATGTTACAGCTTTAAAGGAAGTCGTCATTGACACTAAAAAAGAGCAAATAAGTGCCAAAATGGATAGAAAAACATATTCATTAAAGGATAATATCAATCAAAGTGGCGGATCTATTTTACAGGCGATGCAAAACTTACCAAGTGTTACGGTGCAGGACGGTAAAGTAAATTTACGTGGAAACGATAAGGTTATTGTGCTTATGGATGGCAAACAAACGGCGCTTACTGGTTTTGGAAATCAATCTGGGTTAGATAATATTCCATCTTCTGCTATTGATAGAATTGAAGTAATTAATAACCCCTCTTCAAAATATGATGCCAACGGAAATGGTGGTATCATCAACATTATTTATAAGAAAAACAAAGCCCAAGGTTTCAATGGAAAGATAGGTTTTACAGGAGGCTTAGGTGCGCTTTGGGAGCGACAAGAAAACCTACCAACTATAAGACCACAATATACTGCTACACCAAAACTAAACCCTTCGCTCTCTCTAAATTACAGAAAAGATAAAGTCAATATCTTTTTCCAAGGTGATTATTTATATACCGAAACCTTAAATAAAAATGAATTTGTAACCCGAACTTATGATGATGGCAGGGTTATAAAACAACAATCGAAACGCAATAGAGATACCCAATTTACAACCTTAAAATCTGGAGTAGATTGGAATTTAGATGATAAAAATACGATTACTATTTCAGGATTATATGGCACCGAAGTGATTATTGATAATGGTGACCAACCTTTTTTTAATGACGATTTAAGTGAGCGTTCACGTCTTTGGCAATTTCTTGAAGACGAAGTAAAAATTACTGCCATGGCAACCGCTAGCTATTTGCATAAATTTAAAGAAGCTGGGCATCATTTTACTCTTGGTTTAAATTACACATTTCATAGAGAGGATGAAAAATATTTTTTCGATAATATTTTACCAAATGAGCCTGTGAGCGAAAACTCATTTAAACTCCTTTCAGACGAGCAGGTTTACGATTTTAATGTCGATTACGTTCGACCTTTAAAAAATGGTAAAATGGAAACAGGCTTAAAACTTAGAAAAAGAAATATCCCCATCAACATGCAGTTTTTTCCAGGAACAAACACACCGCTTGATATAGAAGCTGGCGGAGAAGCGGAATACAAAGAACTTATTCCTGCGGTTTATGGAAACTATGTTTTTGAAAATGAAAATTATGAGGCAGAAATTGGATTACGTGTAGAATATGTAGATTTAAACTACGATGTAAACCCAGACCATAATACTTACGAAAGTGGTGGTTATGATTATTTTGAACCTTTTCCAAATATAAGACTCGCTAAAAAAATTGATGAAAATAATAAAATTTCTATTTTTTATAGCAGACGTGTTGATAGACCTAACGAAGTTGATATTCGAATTTTCCCAAAATATGATGATGCCGAAATTATTAAAGTAGGAAACCCTAATTTACGTCCGCAATTCACCAATATATTAGAGTTAGGTTACAAAACCAGTTGGGACTCAGGGAGTTTATATTCAGCTGTATATCATTGTTTTGCTGATGGTACGATTACGAGAATATCTAGTACAGTTGGTAACGACCCACTAATATATGCCATTTTCCAAAATGCAGGAAAAAGCTATAATAGTGGTATTGAGCTGATTTATGAGCAGAAAATTTCAGATAGGTATTCCTTTAATTTTAATGCAAATGCATATCGCAATCAAATCGACGCGTTTTCAGTAGTTAACCTATACCCTAGTGAAAATATATTTTCTGCAGAAAAGCAAAAAATAACTTCTGGAACTGTAAAATTGAATAACACGTTTCATTTTGCTAAAAATTTAGATGCACAATTAACAGGAAGTTATTTAGCACCAGATATTATTCCTCAAGGTAAAAGAGCCTCCATGTTCTCAATAGATTTAGGGATTAAAAAATCGATTCAAAATGGTAAAGGCGAACTCTTTTTTAATGCCACCGATTTGTTAAATACTATGGTAATAAAAAAAGAAATTGAAGGAGAAACATTTAGTTACACCAGTAATAATTATTACGAAACACAAGTGATCCGTTTAGGCTATACTTATAAATTTTAATCAATTCTTTTAAAAATGATATTATTTACAAAGGTTTATGACTTTAAAAATTAGTAGCGTCTATTAAACAATAAACGATTAATATTACGAATGCAACCAAAAAAGAGCTCCAATAGGTTATTTTTACAATCTTAATATGTTAAGTATCTCATGCGCAACCTGCTTTTAGTAATTATATTTTTTTTCTTGTATGCACAAAACATGTATGCACAAAACTCTGAAATTCTAATCAGTGGTAAAGTTGTTGAAAATGACAACAAACTACCCATAGAATATGCTACTATAGCCTTAATTGACACCCTTTCTAAAAAACCATTAACAGGAACCATAACCACTCAAGATGGTACATTCACTTTAAAAACAAGTAACGCTAATTTCTACATAGAGATTAGTTTTATTGGTTATGAGACTCAAACTTTTAAGGATTTTAAAATTGAACAAAACAAAATTGATTTAAAAACAATAATATTAACGGAAGACAATCAAGCTTTGGATGAAGTTGTTATTAGGGCTGAAAAATCTCAAACCGAATTTAAACTTGATAAACGGGTATTTAATGTAGGTTTAGATTTGAGCTCTACAGGCGCTAGCTCCTTAGAGGTTTTAAATAGTATACCCTCAGTAAATGTAAACATTGAAGGCGAAGTAAGTTTACGAGGCAGCCAAGGTGTTCAAATACTTATCAATGGAAAACCTTCAGTACTCGCTAGTGCAGATGGCAGTGCTTTAGGAAGTATTACCGCAGATATGATTGAAAAAATAGAAGTTATTACAAATCCTTCAGCAAAATATGATGCAGAAGGTACTTCGGGCATTATTAATATCATTATTAAAAAATCTGAAAAACGCGGTATTAATGGGTCAGCCACTTTAAATGTTGGTGTTCCTAATAGCAATAGCTTTGGTTTAAGCGTTAATAGACGTACCGAAAAGTTTAACCTATTTAGTCAATTGGGTTTTGGAATTCGCACCTATCCAGATGAGCGTAAATCTATAAATCAAGATTTAATAAATAACACCACCATAACGAGTGCTGGAGACAGTGAGTTTGATGAAAAATTTAGTAACTTTCTTCTTGGTGCCGATTACTTTATAAACGACAATAACATTGTAACCCTTTCTGGATCTTATGCCTATGAGGTAGAAGACCAGTTTTCAAAAACAAATTTTAGACAAACCGATGCCTCCAATTCAAATACAGATAGTTGGTTACGTGATGAAAAAACAGAAGCTAAAAACCCCAAATTACGCTACGAGCTCCAATACAAAAAGAATTTTAACCGGCATGAAGACCAAAGTTTATTATTTAGTGCTCTAGGAAGTTCTTTTAGAAAAGATCAATTTTCAGATTTTGAAAACACAACAATCTCTGGAGACTCAAATGATTTTCAGCAAGAAACACGTACCGATTACACCTTAGAAGACTACACATTTAAACTAGACTATACGCATCCCTTTTTAGAAAAATACACCATAGAGATAGGCTCTCAGTACGCTATAAATAGTGTGTCTAACGATTTTGCTGTTAGCGATTTTATTAATGGTGATTGGGTTAACAACCCAGATTTAACCAATATTTTTGATTTTGACCAGAAAGTGTTAGGACTTTACACCACTGCTGCTTACGAAGGTGATATTTGGGGAATTAAATTAGGTGTAAGATTAGAGCATACAAATCTTATTACCTTATTAGAAACCACGAATGAGGGAAATGAAAATGATTATACCAACTTATTCCCTAGTATTCACACCTCCTATAAAATTAATGATGGTTTTTCGTTGCAAGCAGGATATTCAAAAAGAATACGACGACCAGGGTTAAGAGAATTAAATCCCTTTTCAAACATCCGAAATAATTTTAGTATCTCTACTGGTAACCCAGATTTACAACCAGAATATACAGATTCTTACGAAATTACGAGCATCCATAAAATTGGCAAAGCGTCTTTAAATTTCAGTTTATATAACCGCTATACCGTAGATGTTGTTGAGCGTATTGCCACTTTTGAAGATAACGTAAGTCTATCAAGGCCAGAAAATGTAGGTTCTAATACAACAACAGGTTTTGAAGCTAACGGAAAATACGCGCCAAATAAATGGTTCTCAATACATGGTGATTTCAATATTAATTATTTTTCTAGAAAAGGTTTTTTTGAAACCACCTCTTTTGATTTTAAAGGAAATCGATGGACCACTAGCCTAACCTCTAAGTTTAAACTGCCTGCTGAATTTGATTTAGAAATCACAGGCGATTACAGGTCTAAATTTAAAACAGTACAAAGTGAAATTGCAGATAATCTTTTTGCTGATCTTGGTTTAAGAAAAAAAATTCTTAAAGGAAAAGTGATTTTAAACTTAAGTATTCGTGATGTTTTTGCTTCTAGAATAAACCAAACAACGACGACACAACCCAACTTCTTTTTATTTAATAGCAGGCAACGTGGGCGCTTTGTTACCTTCGGAATTAGTTATGGTTTTGGTAAAGGTGAGGCTATGCAGTTTTCTGGACAAAGACGCTAACTATTCTTTAAGTTTAAAAAATACGAAAAGGTGATAGTTAATAAATTATAAGATTTTTTTTAAAAACATGACAAAAGTAAGCTTTTGAGTATATGGTATTAGTAATTTTGTAGTATCAAAATTTACCAAATTATATATTATGAATACGAACCTTAATTTACTTTTTTGCGCTATTTTCATATCTATTATATCCTGTAAACAAGCACCAAAAACAACTCATACTACCAAATCTGAAAACGAACACCATTGGAGTTATGCTGGTGAAACCGCACCAGAACATTGGATAGAAGTTGAAAAGAATTCCGATTGCGATGGCAAACACCAATCCCCCATAAACATTATTAATAAAGATGCCGATTCTGTAAAAATTAAAGGCGATTTAAAAATCAAATATACACCATCAACACTTCTAAGCGAAGTCGAAAACAACGGGCATTCCATTCAGTTTGATTTTGAAGCTGGCGATTCTATAAACTACAAAAACGAAACCTACTATTTAAAACAAATCCATTTTCACGAACCTGCAGAACATAAAATAAACGGCGTTATTTACCCCATTGAAATGCACTTAGTTCACGTAAGTAAATCAGGAAAAATAACTGTTTTAGGTTTGATGGGAGAAGAAGGCGAAGAAAGCCAACTCTTTGAATTTTTTGAGAGTTTTTTACCTCTTGAAAATGGCTCAACCAAAGATATTCATCAAAAAATTGATTTATCAAGCTTGTTTTTAGAGGACAAGCATTATTACTCCTATGGCGGTTCATTAACTACACCACCATGTACCGAGGGCGTAAATTGGATTGTGTTTAAAGAGCCTATTATTTTATCTGTTGAGGAGGTTTTAAAACTTAGAAACAATATGCCTATTAACAATTATAGAAATGAACAACCTTTGAATGATAGAGTGGTTACTTTAAATTATTAATCTTGATAAAAAAATTGAAAACCTACAAAGCAGTTATTTTTGATTTAGACGGCACACTCGTTAACTCTATTGAAGATTTAGCAGATGCTATGAATGTTGTGCTTGAAAAACGCAATTACCCTGCTTACAATTACGAAACTTACAAGACTTTTGTTGGCAGTGGTGTTAAAAGTTTAGTCATTAAATCATTACCTGAAAGCAATCCTAGTGAAAGAGAGGTGAATGCCTGTCTTGAAAATATGATGGAGATTTACAGTACATGTTGCACAAATAAAACAAACCCTTATGAAGATGTTTTAGAACTGCTAGAACAACTAAAATCTAAAAATATTAAGTTAAGTGTATTATCTAATAAAGAAGATGCCCTTACTAAAAAAGTAGTTGCAGCTTTGTTACCAAATTACTTAAATCCTGTTTTAGGACTGAAAGAAGAAACGTTAAAAAAACCAAATCCCAAGGTGGCTTTACAAATATGTAAAACCTTGAATGTAAAACCAGAAGACGTTATTTTTGTTGGCGATTCTAGCGCAGATATTTTAGTGGCTAAAAAGGCTAATATGCTTGCTGTTGGTGTATCGTGGGGATTTAGAGATCAACAAGAATTAATTGAAAACGGAGCAGATCACATCTTAAACAAACCGCTAGATTTAATACATATTCTTTAAATGCAAACTATAATTATTTTTTAGCTTTGTCGTAAAGACTAAATCCCATAAAATACTACCCGCTTCGCAAAATCTTACGAATTTACAAAACATAAAATAGCAGCAAAATCATTTTGTTTAACAAAAATATAAAATAATTAAACATTTTGTATCTTTGTACTATTATTAATTATAGTTTACTATAAGAACTATACATAAAAGAGAAATATGTTCGGATTATTCAAAAAGAAATCAGAGAAAGAAAAATTACAAGCCCAGTATGAGAAGCTCTTGAAAGAAGCCCACGCACTATCTACTTCAAACAGAAAAATGAGCGATCAAAAAATCTTTGAAGCAGAAGAAGTTATGAAACAACTTGAAAAGTTGAGCTAGTACACTTATATTAAAAATGAAAGAAGACAAAAAACCTGATAACGTCGTTTTTAATTCAGAAACCAAAACATATGATGCGGCCATCAAGCCCTATTCAACTTCTGTTGGTGCTCCAGTAATTACTGCAACAGATAATATCTCTTGGAAAAATAGGAGTATTAATAAGATAAACCATAAGGTTGAAGCAAAATATTTAAAATTACAAGCTGAATACAATAAAATGATGGAAGAGTTTGAATACAACAAACTCATTTTTGATGCTAAGTTTACTTTTGAACCTATTGTTGGCGAGGTGTATCATTTATACAAAAGAGACAATGGAGAATCTTTTCTTTCTATAATTGCTCCAGAACAATGTGATTTTAATGCATTAGGTAGTTTTTATTTGAATGTAGACCAAACTTGGGAAAAAGTATAATTCACAATCACTTAGAAACTCAAAATGCATAAGAAAGATTATAAAATACATATTATTGGAGCAGGTATTAGCGGTTTAATAGCTGCAAGAGTTTTGGAAGAAAATGGTTTCTCTCCTACTATTATTGAGGCGACTAAAAGTGTTGGTGGAAGAGTGAAAACAGACATCGTAGACGGTTATCAATTAGACCATGGTTTTCAAGTATTATTAACGTCTTATCCTGCAGCACAAAAATATCTTGACTTTGAAACTTTAGATTTACAAAAATTCTTACCGGGAGCTTCCATTTTTAAAAATGGAAAGCAAAAAATAATTGGCGACCCTTTAAGAGAGACTTCTTTTTTGTTTTCTACATTATTTTCTGGAATAGGTAACTTTTCAGATAAAATTAAAATACTCCAACTAAATAATAAGCTAAAGAAAAAAACAATTGTGGATATATTTGCTGAAGAAGAAGTATCTACATTATCATATTTATCACATTTAGGTTTCTCGGATAAAATGATAAACGAGTTTTTTAAGCCATTCTTTAGTGGCATTTTTCTTGAAGATAAATTAGAGACCTCCAGTAGAATGTTTGAGTTTATTTATAAAATGTTTGGAGAAGGTTATGCAGCCCTACCAAAAGATGGTATTAAAGCAATCCCGGAACAATTATATCAAAAATTAAAACAAACTACTTTTAAATTTGATACCAAAGTAACAGCGGTAAAAGATGGTGAAATAACACTTGAAACTACTACAAAACTAGATAGTGATTTTACAATAATAGCAACAGATGCACATCATTTAGTTTCTAATTTAAAAAACCAAACAACACTATGGAAATCTTGTAACACTTTATATTTTGAAAGTGAACAAAGAATTATTAAAAAATCTCTAATTGGTTTAATACCACATCAGGGAACACTCATAAATAATATTTTTTACCATACAAGTCTAACTACCAACGCAACTCGAAACAAAGAATTACTTTCGGTAACTGTAATTGACAATAAAAATGTATCGAATGAAGCACTCATTGAAATGGTAAAAGAAGAATTAAAAACCCATTGTGGTATTGATAATTTAAAGTTTATAAAACATTATTATATACCAATGGCTTTACCAAAATTACACAGCCTAAAATATGATATGTTACCCTCTGAAACACGTTTAAACTCTAAGATTTTCTTAGCAGGCGATACACAGCTTAATGGCTCACTAAATGCGGCTATGATGTCTGGTGAACGAGCAGCGCTAGGCATTATAGAAGCGTTATCTGGATATACTTCTTCACAAAATATTGTGCATTAAATTATAAAATGACTTCTTAAAATACGCTATAATATTAGCTTCAATCCGCTTTTGAAAAGTACTAACATCTGCTTTTACAAATGTTTCGCCAATTCATCCTTTAAAAATGACAATTCAGAAAATTACAATTTTAAAAATATAATTATTAGCTGTAATTTGTATCATTATACACAATTAAAGATAGTTACATCAAGCTATAAAATTAATTAAAGGATGAAAAAACAGATATTCAGAATCGTATTGCTTACTGGAACCGCAATCTCCCTATTTTACGTACCATGGATTTTGGTGTGGGCTTGGATATTGCCACTGCCCAATACGGTACAAGAACAAGTAGACGAAGCCATTGGTCATGGATTTGATGGTATGATTGTTTATGTAGATGAAGCGGGCGAAGCTCCAGCATTTTATGCTGGTGGCTGGAAAGACACGAAAAACAAAATCCCTGCCGACCCAAAATCACTATTCAAAATTGCCAGTATTAGCAAATTATATGTAGCTGTAGCGATTACCAAATTGGTTAACGACCAGCGTTTGGATTTGGATAAAACCCTTGCGGATTACTTTCCAGAACTTGCGGGACGCATTGAACACGCTGACAAAATAACCTTGCAATTGATGGCGCAACACAGAAGTGGGATTCCTAATATTACCGACCATCCTGGTTTTTGGGAAAACTCACCTAAATCAGCCGAAGCATGCCTTGAACTCATTTTAGATTTACCAGCTAACTTTGAACCCGATGAAGATTACGAATATTCAAACACCAATTATTTGCTGCTTTCCGAACTTATCGATAAAACAGTTGGCTATAGCCACCACCAATATATTAAGGAGGAAATTTTGGTGCCGCTTGGGCTAAAAAACACCTTCTTTTCGCTTGACGAAGTTAATATAGACGATGTAATGAGTGGTTATTATGTTGGCCATGAACCCGATTTAAAAACTGAAGAACAAGGGATGTTAGCAACAGCCGAGGATGTGGGCATATTCCTGAGAGCCTTAAACGACGGCTCTGTATTTGAGGGCGACGAAAAAGACATTTATGCTTCCATTTATGTGTACAACCATGGTGGTTTGGTTCCTGGGTATCAAAGTCTTGCAGAATACCATAAAAATATTGACACGGTTGTTGTGCAATTTATGAACACTACTGATTTTAACGGATACCAATGGAATTTATCTGAGATTGTAATACATCGTATTGTAAAAATTGTAAGGACTAACAAAAACTCATAAAAAAGTTTAAAAACCGTGAAACATTTTGGTTTGAAGAACGTCTTACCAAAAAAAGCACGAAACGCTTTTTACAAAACAAAACATTATATGACAATTTTAGTAGTAGGTGCAAGTGGCGCCACAGGAAAACAATTAGTAGAACAACTGCTTATTAAAAAGCATAACATTAAAGTGATTGTAAGATCTCCAGAAAAGCTACCAGAATCTTGGAAAAGCAATGACAACCTACAAATAATCGCTGCTAGTATATTAGATTTAAACGACGAAGCCATGCGTAAACATGTTGCTGATTGTGATGCCATTGCCTCGTGCCTTGGACATAATTTAACTTGGAAAGGCGTTTATGGACAACCCAGAAAACTGGTGACTGATGCTGCTCGACGACTATGTGATGCTGTAAAAACCAATGCTCCAAAAAAGCCCGTTAAGTATGTTTTAATGAACACAACTGGAAATCGTAATCGTGACTTAAAAGAACCAATTTCCTTTGCTCAAAAATGTGTGATTGGGCTGCTACGTTTATTATTACCTCCACATGTGGATAATGAAAAAGCGGCAGATTATTTACGCACCCAAATTGGGCAAAACAATGCATTTATTGAATGGGCGGCTGTTAGACCAGATAATTTAATTGACGAAGACCAAGTAACCGATTATGAAACACACGCGTCGCCAACAAGAAGCGCCATTTTTAATGCCGGAAAAACCAGTCGTATAAATGTGGGGCATTTTATGGCTAATTTAATTAGCGATGCTACTTTATGGACCACATGGAAAGGGCAAATGCCTGTGATTTATAATAAATCGGCTGCAGAATAATACCTATACCAAATAAAGGTAATACCTTTAAAATTAAAACTTATTTATAACATGAATAGATTGAATCAATTTATTGAACGGCATATATCAGGAAAGAAAGTATTATCACTTTTTATCATCACCAATGTCATTTATGTTTTTATGCTAACTATTACCATTCCAAGAACCATGGCCTTCTCAGATGGAATGAAATTGTTGGACATGATGCCTATGGGCTATGATTTAAATTACGTTAGCGAACTATTTAATGCCCTTGGGGAAATTGGGCGTGATACCTATCTAACAAAACAAATTCCTGTTGATATGTTCTATCCATTGCTTTTCGGGCTTTCGTACTGTTTGCTTCTTGGATATTTTTTAAAAAAACTAAACAAGCTCAAAACACCTTACTCCTTTTTATGCCTACTTCCAATAATTGCAGGAATTGCTGATTATTTTGAAAATTTCGGAATAGTTGCAATGCTTAGTACTTTTCCGGACGTGACAAATATATTAGTAAGTGCAACAAATGTATTTACAATCATAAAAAGTGTTTCGACAACCCTGTTTTTCATAACGCTGATAATTGTACTAGTAACGCTTGGATTTTCAACTATAAAAAGGAAAAACAAGTAATTACTTCAAATACTCCAAAACGTTTTGCTCTATACGCTCTTGAATATTAGACACATCCGCTTTTACAAAGGTTTCGCCTGTGATGTTTTCATAAAGCTCTATGTAACGTTCTGAAACAGACTGAATATACTCGTCACTCATAAAAGGCACCGTTTGTCCTTCTAAGCCTTGAAAATCGTTTGAGATTAACCATTGACGCACGAATTCTTTAGAGAGTTGCTTTTGGGCTTCACCTTTATCTTGACGTTCTTGATAACCATCGGCGTAAAAATAGCGCGAGGAATCTGGTGTGTGTATTTCGTCAATCAACACGATTTTTCCTTCTTTAGTTTTCCCGAATTCATATTTGGTATCGACTAAAATCAAACCTCTTGAAGCGGCAATTTCAGAACCGCGTTGGAATAATTTGCGTGTATAATCTTCTAAAACTACATAATCTTCTTCTGAAACAATACCACGTTTTAGAATGTCTTCACGCGAAATATCTTCATCATGGTCGCCCATTTCGGCTTTGGTTGCTGGTGTAATAATAGGTTCTGGAAACTTATCATTCTCTTTCATACCTTCGGGCATTGGTACGCCACAAAGCATACGTTTGCCTAATTTATACTCGCGTGCTGCATGACCAGACATATAGCCACGAATGACCATTTCTACTTTAAAAGGGTCGCATAAATGCCCCACGGCAACATTGGGGTCTGGAGTTGCGGTTAACCAATTAGGAACTAAATCTTCGGTTGCTGCCATCATTTTAGTAGCGATTTGGTTTAGTATCTGCCCTTTGTATGGAATACCTTTTGGCATTACGACATCGAATGCGGACAGCCTATCGGTTGCTACCATGACTAATTCTTCGTCATTGATGTTATATACGGCTCTTACTTTTCCTTTATAAAGACTTTTTTGTCCTGGAAAATTGAAATTGGTGTCTGTTATGGTGTTACTCATTGTGTTTTGCTGTTGGCCTTTAGCTTTTGGCTATTAGCCTTTTTAATTGTGTGTTTTGTTTTTAACTAAAAAGCCCTAGCCCAGATTGAGGCTTTGTTGAAGCTCTTTTTGTGTTGTTGCACATATGCAACACAAAAAAGCGACTGCCGAAAGCTGGAAATAGCTTCTAATTATTATTTTTCTAATGACACTTGAGACGTTTCGACTGCACTCAACGTGACATTACGTTTTCTTATTGCGACTTAACTGAAAACTGCGACTGCGACTGTTTACTTTTTATTGTCTAGTCTACGTTTTCTATACTTTTATATGCTGCAATAACTTTTTTAACGAGTTTATGACGGATAACGTCTTTATCGTCTAAAAAGATCATGCCGACGCCTTCTACATTTTTTAAAATTAACAAAGCTTCTTTTAAACCCGAAATGGTTCGACGTGGTAAATCTATTTGACCAGGATCGCCTGTTAAAAGAAATTTAGCGTTTTTGCCCATACGCGTTAAAAACATTTTCATTTGGGCGTGCGTGGTGTTTTGTCCTTCATCAAGAATTACAAAAGCATTATCTAAAGTGCGCCCGCGCATAAAGGCTAATGGTGCAATTTGTATGGTGCCTTTTTCTATATAACTTGCTAATTTTTCGGGAGCAATCATATCGCGCAACGCATCGTATAACGGTTGCATGTATGGGTCTAGTTTTTCTTTTAAATCGCCAGGTAAAAAACCAAGGTTCTCCCCTGCTTCTACTGCGGGACGTGTTAATATAATTCGCTTTACCTCCTTGTTTTTTAAAGCTTGAACTGCCAAAGCAACACCTGTATAAGTCTTACCTGTACCCGCTGGACCAATGGCAAAAACCATATCGTTTTTACGCATAAGCTCTACCATTTTGCGTTGGTTTGCAGTTTGCGCTTTAATCAGTTTTCCACCAACACCATGCACAATAGTTTCTCCACTTTGCTTTGATGTTGAGTAATCATCACTACTTTGGCTGGTTAACACGCGTTCAATTACGTTTTCATCCAATTTGTTATACTTTGCAAAATGCTTTAGTAGCATGGTAATACGTCTATCAAATTCCTCAAGTAATTCCTCATCACCAAAGGCTTTAATTTTATTACCGCGGGCAACAATTTTTAATTTTGGAAAGTATTTTTTAAGAAGTTCAATATTTGCATTTTGAGCTCCAAAAAATTCTTTTGGAGTTATTTCTTCGAGTTCGATAATAATTTCGTTCAAAAGCGTGTTATTAGTTAAATAATTTTCAAATATATTAATTGAAATAATGTTTACTTAGATGAAATGATTTATTAGTTTTGTATGACATACATGTGAAACTCAAAAATACATAAATTTGAGTGACAAAACGCTAAAAACATATCAACAATTTTGCCCATGGCAATCATAACATTAACAACTGATTTTGGTGAAAAAGATTACTTTGGTGGCGCAACAAAAGGCGCCATCTATAGTGAGCTACCTGATGTTAGAATTGTTGATATCTCTCATTCTGTTTCGGCTTTTAATATTCCGGAGGCTGCTTATATTATTCAAAATGCATATACTAGTTTTCCGAAGGGTACCATACATATTATAGGAATTGATTCTGAGATAAACCCTGAAAATAAACACATTGCTATAAAACTAGATGACCATTATTTTATTTGTGCAAATAATGGTATTATGAGTATGATTTGCTCTGAAATTGCGCCAGAAAAAATTGTTGAAATAAATATTCATGATAAAATACAAAGTAGTTTTCCGGTATTGGATGTATTTGTAAAAGTAGCTTGTCATATTGCTCGTGGTGGCACTTTAGAAGTTATTGGCAAACCTATTTCTGAAATATGCCCCATTAAAAATATTGTACCTTACGTTAATGACGATAAAACTCAAATAATAGGAAGTATTATTTATATTGATAATTATGGAAACGTAGTTACCAATATTAAACGAAACTTTTTTGAAACCGTACAAAAGGGACGGGATTTTGAAATTTCGGCACGGAACTACACCTTTAAAAAAATACATAATAAATATAGTGATATTGTAAACTTTGAAATTCCAGAAAACAAGCGTCATGATGAAGGGAGAAAGCTTGTTGTTTTTAACTCTGGTGATTTTTTAGAAATAGCTGTTTATAAGAGTAATAGTGCTACAGTTGGTAGCGCATCAACGCTTTTAGGACTCAGATTAATGGATACTGTAAGCATTAATTTTATTCCAAATCCAGTCATTCCAAAAGGGTCTGAAATTCCGCAAAATATTAAAGCTTCAGATTTTTAATTTAAAGAATATTTATGCTAGTAAGAATAGTTAAAATGGGATTCTATAAACAGAATATTGAAGTATTTCTTCAAAATTTTGATGACACCAAAACAAGAATAAGAGCTTTTGAAGGTTGTAATTTTTTAGAATTATATAGAGATAAAAACGACCCTAGTATTTTCTTTACTTATAGCTATTGGGAATCTGAAGCCGCTTTAGAAAATTATAGAAAATCTGAGTTATTTAACACCGTTTGGAGCAAGGTGAAACCACTTTTTAGCATCAGACCAGAAGCTTGGAGTGTTGATAAGTTGCAAAGTTTAGAGTAACAAATGAACCGGCATTACGAAACAAATTGATAAATTTGTTGTGGCAATCTTTTAAGAAATTAACACGAATAAAAAGATTACCACGTCGTTACCTCCTCGTAATAACATACAAATCAAAAAACAAATGCTTGCCATTTTAAAAAAAGAAATAAATTCATTTTTCGCCTCACCAATAGGCTATTTGGTTATTGCTATATTCTTAGTTTTAAACGGTTTATTTCTATGGCTCTTTAAAGGCGAGTTTAATATTTTAGATTACGGGTTTTCAGACTTATCACCCTTCTTTTTACTAGCACCTTGGATTTTAATTTTCTTGATTCCTGCTGTGACTATGCGTAGTTTTTCAGATGAACAAAAACAAGGTACTTTAGAGCTACTATTAACCAAACCTATTTCACATTTCCACATTGTTTTAGGGAAATATTTCGGGGCACTTCTTTTAATATTAATTGCGCTTTTACCAACATTACTACACGTTTATACGGTTTATCAATTAGGAAACCCGGTTGGTAATTTAGACCTAGGAAGCACTTTAGGTTCTTATTTGGGCTTACTGTTTTTAGTGGCTGCTTACACCGCTATTGGTGTTTTTGCGTCAACGTTATCAGACAATCAGATTGTGGCATTTATCACTGCTGTTTTTATCTGTTTTATATTTTATATTGGTTTTGAAGGGGTTGCAGAGTTTATGTCTAGTGATTTTGTAGAACAATTAGGCATGAGCACGCATTATAAAAGTATGAGTCGTGGCGTTTTAGACACTCGAGACATCATCTATTTTTTAAGCATAACCATATTCTTTTTATTGCTAACCAAACTAAATATAAACAAAGCAAAGTAAATGATTATTACGCCTTTATTTGTGTTTTTTCTTGTTCTAGTATTTATAGCAGTTTGGCTATTTATTAATACTATTGATAAACGCAAATGGCTCACATTTATAGTAAGTTTAGTACTAACGCCTATTGTTTATTTTTACTTGTTTTACCCGATGCTGAATATATTTAGTGCGTATCATCATGAAAAATATTTTAATGCGGAAGCTTGGGAAGAGCAACCCGAATTACGCTATGAAATGGCTAATCAAATTCTAAATGATAGTGTATTTATAGGAAAGAAAAAAAGTGATATTAAAGCCCTTTTAGGAAAGCCAGAATGGTTTAGTTGGGATGATACGCTAAAAATAAATTCGCAAGACAAATGGAATTACAATATGGGTTTTAAACCAGGCGCTTTTAATGATAAGCAAGAATGTTTAGAATTTCAATTTACAAATAATCGTGTTGAATCGATAAGACCTTATCAATTAGAAAAGACCTTTTGAATAAAACTATAAAATACATATTGATTTTAATAATTGCTTTAATGGCAATTAACTTTATAAGCAGTAAAGTGTTTAAACGTTTTGATTTAACTACGGATCAACGTTATACCTTAAGTGAATCTGCTACAGAAATAATTGAAGATTTAGAATCTCCAATGGTTCTGGATGTGTTTTTAGAAGGCGAAGATTTCCCTTCGGAATTTAGACGACTTAAAAACGAAACAAAACAGTTATTAGAAGAGTTTTCAGCTGTAAATAATAATATTATTTTCAACTTTATTAATCCGTTGGAGGATGAATCTACACGAGAGCGTAATATTCAGCAACTCACTCAACGCGGATTAACACCAATGCAGCTAAGCGTTCAAGAGAACGGAAAATCATCACAAGCTGTTATTTTCCCTTGGGCTTTGGCAAGTTATAATGAGCGTACCGTTATTATTCCTTTGGTAAAAAATAAAATTGGAACCTCACAACAAGAGTTGGTTAGTAATTCCGTTCAGCATTTAGAGTATGCTTTTGCAGATGGGTTTAGTAAACTTACCAAACCAAAACGCCGGAAAATCGCTATTTTAAAAGGCAATAAACAATTGGAAGACAAGTACATTGCTAATTTTGTAAAAAAACTTGGTGCGTATTATTATATCGCTCCTTTCACCCTTGATAGTGTGGCTTCAAACCCACAAAAAACACTTAAAGCTATTAATCGTTTTGATTTAATTATTTCTGCAAAACCTACAGAAGCTTTTTCTGAGGAAGAAAAACTAGTTCTAGATCAATATACCATGCATGGCGGAAAAAGCCTTTGGTTAATTGATGCCGTAGCTATGGAAAAAGATAGTTTATACAACGCTACAGGAACAAGTTACGCAGTGAATAGAGATTTAAATTTAACCGATTTCTTTTTTAAATATGGTATTCGTATTAACCCCTATTTGGTAAGCACACTTTACTCTGCGCCTATTACTTTGGCTATGGGCGAAGGCAGTCAGTCGCAATTTCAGCATTTAAAATGGCCGTATTCACCTTTAGCAGGCTCCAGTAGTAAACATCCTATTACTAATAATTTAAACTTAGTAAAATTCGATTTTGCGAATCAAATTGACCTCTTAAAAAATGAGATCCATAAAACCATACTTCTTGAAACTGCGCCTTTAACAAAATTAGAAGGCACACCCAGAGAAGTGAGTTTAGAGTTGGTTACTAAAGAACAAAATCCGCAAAGCTTCAATACAGATAATCAAACACTTGCCGTATTGTTGGAAGGGCAATTTAATTCGGTTTACACCAATCGCATCAAGCCTTTTAATATTCAAGACTCAAAAAATAAAAGTGTTACAACAAAAATGATTGTAATTGCTGATGGCGACGTTATAAAAAACGATGTTATTAGAAACGTACCACAAGAATTAGGTTTTGATAGATGGACGGGAAAGACCTACGGCAATAAAGAATTTTTACTGAATGCGGTTAATTATTTATTGGACGATAACGGACTTATAAACATTCGATCTAAAGAAATTGATGTAGCCTTCTTAAATCAGCAAAAAATAGCTTCAGAAAAAACCAAGTGGCAACTTATAAACATCTTACTACCATTAGTTTTACTTGGTGTATTGGGTTTTGCTTTCAACTACCTGAGAAAGAAAAAATACGCTTCTTAAATGTTAATAAGTTTGTTTCCAAATATAGACTGTTTGGAATATATTTGTAAGTAGTGATTTTGGAAAACTAAACACAGTTATTTACATGAAACAGTTATAACTAAAAGCATGTTCTTGTTTTTATACTCATAACATAAATGTTGCATGTAACCTTATAAAAAAATATAATCTAACACATGAAATTTATAGTATCAAGTACTTATTTATTAAAGCAATTACAGGTTTTAGGTGGCGTTATTAATAGCTCGAACACCCTACCTATTTTAGATAATTTTTTATTTGAATTAGACCACACGCAACTTACCGTTTCTGCAAGTGATTTAGAAACCACTATGGCTTCTACATTAGATGTTGAGAGTGATAGTAAAGGCAGTGTTGCCATTCCTGCTCGATTGTTATTAGATACTTTAAAAACCTTCCCTGAGCAACCTTTAACTTTTGTTGTTGAAGAGAACAATACGGTTGAAATTAGCTCTAACCACGGTAAATATGCTTTGGCTTATTCTAATGGAAACGAATTCCCTAAGGCTGTTGCGCTAGAAGACCCAAGTAAAACGGTTATAACTGGAGATGTTTTAGCAACCGCTATTAGCAAAACTATTTTTGCTACTGGAAACGATGATTTACGCCCTGTAATGAGCGGTGTATTTTTTCAATTTTCTACGGAAGGCTTAACCTTTGTGGCTACTGATGCTCATAAATTAGTGAAGTATACGCGTGAAGATGTAAAAGCAAATCAGGTTGCTGAGTTTATTATGCCTAAAAAACCATTAAATCTTTTAAAAGGTATTTTGGCAGCTAGTGAAGATGATGTAACAATTGAATATAACGACAGTAACGCTAAATTCACGTTTGAAAATTCTGAGTTGATTTGTAGATTAATTGATGGAAAATATCCAAACTACGAAGCGGTAATCCCGAAAGAGAATCCGAATAAACTAGTTATTGATAGAAATCAGTTTTTAAATTCTGTGCGTCGTGTTAGTATTTTCTCTAACAAAACAACCCATCAAATACGTTTAAAAATTGCTGGAGCAGAATTAAATATTTCGGCTGAAGATATTGATTACAGCAACAAAGCCGAAGAGCGTTTAACTTGTGATTATCAAGGCGATGACATGCAAATTGGGTTTAACTCGCGTTTTTTAACAGAGATGTTGAATAACTTAAGTGCAGATAACGTACAGCTAGAAATGAGCATGCCAAATAGAGCAGGTATTTTAACGCCTGTTGATGGTTTGGATGAAGGGGAACATATTACGATGTTGGTAATGCCTGTGATGTTAAATAACTAAATTCCTCCGTTTGCAGGAATCTCAAAATATAAAAGCAGTAATCTTTAATTTAGGTTGCTGCTTTTTTTTGTCTTATTTTCTTTTTAAGAAAAATCAACTAACTTCGCTTAACAATCAATAAAGTGCATTGAAACACAACTTTATCTTTGCATTAAACGAAGCTCTTCAAAACAAACCAACTTTCGCGTTAGAAAATCAAGCCAGCAATCAAGTGCGTTAAGGATTGAGGCATTGTTGAAGCTCTTTTTGTGATGTTGTATGCAACACAAAAAAGTGACTGCCGAAAGACTGACCCTTGTGGTAACGCCCAAAACATTAAAACAAAAAAAACGCCCACTAAAAAGTGAGCGTTTCATGTATCTCATTCAAATTCACTTTCTAATAAAATCAACCAAATGGTTTATGAGTTGTATGGGTTGAGTGTTGAAGAAATCGCAATAGTTGAAAACGCTCAAGATTAACACGAACCTCCAAAAAAATAAAAATAGGCGAGCTAAATGGCGACTTTAGAGCATCGTTAAAATAAAAAGAAGCCTTATTAAAAATTGTAGCACCCAATTTTTATATACTACATATTTTTAGTTATTTTGTTTTGTTATTGCAGCATCGGAGAGATAATCTTTTGTGATGAATAACATACCAAAGTGTAGTTCCTGTTGGACTGTATCCCTCAAGGCAATGGCTTTGGTTTTTTTATTTCATTTTTACTAAAAATAGTATCTTCAATTTACAATTAGTAAGCCCTCGCTAGCGCACGTATTAATTATGACTAAATTTTAAAATGGAAATGTGATTTCTGCGTTAAGGATTGAGGCATTGTTGAAGCTCTTTTTGTGTTGTTGCACCTATGCAACACAAAAAAGCGACTGCCGAAAGCCTGACCCTTGTGGTAACGCCTAAAACATTAGAACAAAAAAAAACGCCCACTAAAAAGTGAGCGTTTCATGTATCTCATTCAAATTCACTAACTAATAAAATTAAGAGATAAAGGGTATGTTGGGGTTTCGCCTCGGCTTGCTCTTATGGCATTTACAATAGGAAATATTATGGATACGACCCCTAAAACTGCAAAACCTAAAAGGCCTAAGCCAAATAATAAAATTAGCGGTATGCAGATGATACAATACAGTATTAAACTTAACTGAAAGTTTATAATATTTTTACCGTGTGTATCCATTTGAGACACTTTTTCTTTTTGTGTGAGCCAGAGTACTAATGGTAATATTAAACTACCAAAACCAGTTACTAATGTGATTAACTGACTTAAATGTGTGATGACTAATAGTTGATTATCTTGTCGCATGATGATTAATTATTGATTGATACTTATATGACGCATATGTTTTGAAATTGTTACATACCAATATGCTAAATCTATAATTAACCCAGAAATATTGTGCTATTGATACTGCATAACCAAAAGTGGAATATCAATTTTAAAGGCAAACCTTTCAACGGAATGCGTTGTAAATAAACGCTCTAAAAAAGAATGTTTTTTATTCATAATGGCTAACATATCTATATTGTTTTCTTGAATATAATTATGAACAATGGTAAACATCTCGTTACTTGGTGTATCTATAAACTCATGATTTACATTATTAAAATTAGCATCTAAGAAATCCAAATTATCGAAAGCCTCATAGGCTAAATGATTTTGGTCTGCTAAATGAAGAATTTTTAATGACGCTTCATTAAAAGTTATTATTTTATGTAATATTTTGACTTCTTCTGGCTTAAAAATTTTAGAGTTTGTTGTAGCAAAAGCAATCGTATCTATGCTTTTAAATTTGCATCGGTCTGGAATGGCTAAAACGGGAGCTTTACAACGTTGCATAACACGAACGGTATTACTGCCAAAAAGCATTTTTTCTAAACCTGATGCACCTTTGGTTCCCATAATTATCAAATCAATACTATTGTTTTTAGAGACTTGATTTATAGCGTCTATAAAATTATCATAATCTACTATAGAATGAAATGTATGTTTTTTATTTTCAAACTCTTCTTCAATTGTTGTGATGATGTTATTGATAGATTTTTTTGCTGCATTTATTAATGTTTTATAAATCGTTGTGGATGAATTAACCACCATCATATCATCGGTGATAAATGAAGACGCTTTCTGTACATTTAAGATGTAAAACTGACATTCTTGATCTTTTAAGAATTCTAAAGCATAGTAAATAGCATTTATTGAATTTTTAGAAAAGTCTGTTGGTAATAGAATATTTTTCATGACCTTATAATTAATAACCAAGTAAACTTATAGCAATCAAGTATTAAATACTATGATATAAATCATTTAAATCACAACTATACAATATCACTAATAAATTAGTATAATAATTTTAAGCATTGTATTTTCGGCACAATAAATGATTAATAGTACGTTATAACCTAAATTACTTTTATGATACGTATTTCTTTTTTGTTATTATTTTTAATTTCTATATCTCTAAACGCACAAAATAATGCTGTTGGTGCTGGAGAAAAATTGACTTACACAGCTTCTTATAATATGTCGGGTATTTTAACTGATTTAGCTGAAGTTACTATGGAAACCAGTGCTGTTAAAACATCAAAAGCAACACTTTTAAGATTAAAATGTAAAGCTACCACGTATAGTAAATGGGATAGTTTTTTTAAAATTAGAGATTTGTATGAAAGTTATGTAAACCCAAATACGCTAAAGCCTTATTTATACAATAGAGATATTAATGAAGGCGGCTATTACAAGAACGTGAAATACACCTTTAGCCATAAAACTAAAACGGTAAAAACAGTACAAAAGAAAAAAAGTGGTTGGGAGCAAAAGAAAACGGTATCCATAGGTTCTGATACTAAAGATATTATTTCTACTTTATACACTATAAGAACTTTTGATTTTAATAATTTAAGCTCTGGAACAAACAAAATATTTACAATTTTATTTGATAGAGAAGAAGTTAAAGCCAGAGTAACGTATTTAGGAAAAGAGACTATTTCTACAGCTTTAGGACGCAAAGCATGTTATAAAATTGCATTAGGATCTGCTAGTTCTAATACTGTAAGTGGTACTTTATGGCTTACAGCAGATGAAAATAAAATTCCGGTATATGGCAAATTTAAAATCCCAGTAGGTACAGGAGAGTTAAAGATAAAATCTGCTTCAGGTTTAAAAAACTAAAACATATTTTAAAATGAAAAAACTCTTTACCATTCTAGCTTTAATAGCCTCTATTTTAGCTATTATTTTTTCGGTTTTACCGCTTTCAAACTTAGCAATTATTCCGGCTATAGCAGCATTAGTTTTTGGTGGTATGGCATTCTATCTATCTAAAAAAACTGGAAAAGTTAAAAAAATAATACAATTTATATTTCTATTAACCATAATGGCATTAGCAATTACAACCTATAAATCAATTTTCACAAAAACTGAAGTAACCAATACGGAAACTATTGAAGCCACAGAAAGTAAATTAGAAGAGCAATCTATTGAAGAACTAGAAAATCTTGATATTGAAATAGACGATTCTGAATTAGAAGATATTTCGTTTGAATAGTAAGTAATTTCTGCTGTAAATTTGTATATTTGTGATTGATTAAAATGAACCTAACAGGTTAAAAATTTCAATATCTATCTGGATAATTTGTTAGTTGCATCTAATCAATAATTATTTAATATACATGAAAACTTTTTGTATTCTCTCTTTAATTATTTTAGTTGGTACTTGTGCAAAACCAAAATATACAACCAAAATACAGAACTTAAAAGACAGTATAACTTTAGTAGATAGCACTTTACTAAAAAAATATGCTCAAACTATAACGGCTAAAGAGCTTAAAACTCATTTATACAAATTCTCTTCTAATGAATTTATGGGAAGACGTGTTGGTGAACCTGGACAAAAACTAGCATCAACTTTTTTAGAATCTTATTATATAGATGAAAATATTGAATCGCCCTTTGGAGGTGACAATTACTATCAAACAATACCAAGTAGTTTTTTTGGTGGAAAATATAAAAATTCTGAAAATGTAATGGCTTACATTGAAGGCTCAGAAAACCCTGAAGATGTTATCATTATTTCTGCGCATTTAGATCATTTAGGCATTTCAAAAGAGGGTTTAGTAAATAATGGTGCAGATGATGACGGATCTGGAACGGTAGCGCTTATGGAGATGGCTCAAGCATTTAATCAGGCAAAAATAGATGGTTTTGGTCCTAAACGTAGTATTTTATTCCTGCATTTAACTGCTGAAGAAATTGGAAAACAAGGTTCTGCATTTTACACAAAATATCCGGTATTTCCGTTGGAAAACACCATTACTAATTTAAATATTGACATGATAGGACGTGTTGATGCTATTCATAAATACAATAAAAACTACCTGTATCTAATAGGCTCAGACAGATTGAGTAAAGAGCTTCACTATATTTCTGAAAAAATAAACGATACGTATTTCAATATTGATCTAGACTACAGGTTTAATGCAGAAGGAGATAATCACGACTATTATTCGAGGTCAGATCATTACAATTTTGCATTGCATAATATTCCAGTTATTTTCTATTTTAACGGCGAGCATAAGGATTATCATAGGGTAACCGATACGCCAGATAAAATAGATTACGATTTACTAGAAAAACGAACGCAACTTATTTTTGCTACAACATGGCAAATTGCTAATCAAGAAAACCGATTGGTTATTGATATAAATAATGAATTGTTAAATTAGCCTCAAAACTATCAAACGTATTCATTCATTTTGTAATATAGCATATTAACAAAAAAAACAGATTCATGAAAAAGATAGCAATACTTATTTTTTTTACATTTTTATTCACATCCTGCAGCTCTTCGCAAACTAAAAATAAAACTGAAAAAGAAATTAATCCTGAAGCTTATGCAGCATCCATAACATCTGATGAACTTAAAGACATGCTTTACACTTATGCTTCCAACGAATTTGAAGGCAGAAGAACTGGTGAACCTGGTCAAAAAAAAGCTATTGAATTTATAAAAACTCATTATCAAACTAACAACATTTCATCACCTATTGCTGAGGGTGATTATTTTCAAGAGATTCCTGCAAGCTACTTTAATAGCAACATAAAAGACTCTGAAAATGTTATTGCATATATAAAAGGAAGTGAAAAACCGGATGAAGTAATTATAATATCTGCTCATTTAGACCATATTGGCATAAGCGATAACGGTGCTATTAATAATGGTGCAGACGATGATGGCTCTGGAACGGTTGCCATATTAGAAATTGCTGAAGCTTTTAAAACTGCTGAAAAAGATGGAAACGGCCCCAAACGAACAGTTGTATTTTTACATGTTACAGGAGAAGAAATCGGACTTTTCGGTTCCCGGTATTATGCAGATGAAGACCCTATTTTTCCTCTAAAAAATACCGTAGCAAATTTAAATATAGATATGATTGGTCGTATTGATCCTAAGCATGAAGCATCTGGTGAAAACTATCTATATCTTATTGGTTCAGATAAATTGAGTAAAGAATTGCATGACATTTCAGAAGACATCAATAAAAAATACTTCAATTTAGAATTTGATTATACTTATAATGATGACAATGACCCGAATCGTTTTTATTACCGTTCAGACCATTATAATTTTGCTAAGAACAACATTCCTGTAATATTCTATTTTAACGGTACACATGCTGATTACCATAAGCCATCAGACACGCCAGATAAAATTAATTATGGTTTTTTAGAAACGCGTGCAAAACTTATTTTTCATACCGCTTGGGAGTTGGCTAATAGGGATGAGCGTATATTGGTAGATAAAAAATAAACAAAAAAACTAATTCGAAATAGTATAGCTTACGGACTCCAATTCAATAGAATTGATAATACCCAAATCGTGAGATTCCTCAGCATCAAAACTATATGTACAGTCAGCATTAGCATCAATAGAATAACATTGACTTTTATTTGAAGATATGGTTGATGTCATAAAACCATCAGCATTTGTTGTGATTTTAGAGAACCCCTGTATTGCGCTATCATTAGGGTTACTAAAGGTTATCTCATATGATAATCTTGAAGTGTTATTTCCTGTATCTTTTATATAAGTAAAAAATATCACCTCATAAGTAACGTTTTTGATTTGTTGTTCGATTTCTTCCTCTATAGAATCATCTTTAGGACAACTAAACACCAATAAGCAACATGATAATGGTATTAAAAATTTAAGATTTTTCATGATATTGATTTAAAAAAATTAAGAATCACCAAAATAACAAAAAAAGCCTTCCAATTTCTTGAAAGGCTTTTGCTTTTTGGGTGGAAGACCGGATTCGAACCGGCGACCCTTGGTACCACAAACCAATGCTCTAACCAACTGAGCTACAACCACCATGTTTTTTTATTATATAAAACTTTAAAAAAGTTTTTACAAAAGGCGTGCTCTAACCAAAAGCTTGAACACCACCTATTTTTATCTTAAAACTTAAAAAAGTTTTGCAAAAGGATAAGTCTAATTCAACTCGTAAATTACTACCCTGTAACTTGCATTTTACAATGCGAGTGCAAATGTAATTGATTTCATCCTTTATAACAAAGACTTTTTTAATATTTTCAATTGAAATTTGAAATAAATAAACAAAAAAAACATAACTACTTTAAATCAAACAAACTATCAACAGTAACATAACGTTCTACAGTAAAACCTTCCGCATGCTCCACACCTACTAAGCGTCCTAAATCTTTAGCTCTATAAATAATACTGTCTGTAAAATTTTTGCTAGATATTGGTGTTTCTGGTTCTTTGCTATGGGCATCAAAAAACTGTGTTTTATACGCTAAAACAGAGGCCATTTTTTTATCAATAAAACCTGAAATATCGACTGCTAATTCGGGTTCAATATTTTTCCATTGCATATAATGGTAAACTTGCTTTGGTCTCCAAGGTTTCTGTTTACCTCCATCATCTTCAGTTTCAATTTTTAGTAATCCACTTAAAAAACAAGCATCTCTTACTAATTGACTTCCTTTCCCATGATCAATATGCCTATCTTCAATAGCATTACAAAGTATTATTTCTGGTTGATATTTCCGTATCATTTTAATAACAGCCAATTGATGTGCTTTATCATTTATAAAAAATCCATCAGAGAACCCCAAGTTAGTCCGCATACTTACGCCTAAAATTTTCGCAGCATTGAAAGCCTCTTCTTCTCTAGTTTCTGCTGTCCCTCTGGTTCCTAACTCGCCTCGAGTTAAATCTACAATACCTACTTTTTTTCCATTTGCTACTTCTTTTGCAATGGTTCCGCTACAACCTAATTCTACATCATCAGGATGCGCTCCAAAGGCTAAAATATCTAATTTCATATATAATTTTTAATTTTTTTATCCCGATTCACCTCTTTACTAAATCAAAAAACACATCTAAAATATAGAATATCGTAAAACTCTATATAACGCAAACGTATTCGTTACTATTTTCTTCATTTTTTGAGCTGTAAATTTAGTAATTATTTAAAAATAATACTTGAACTCAAAGTATGACATTGGTCATAATTATACAAGAACATCAACTGTAATTTTACTCCATAATAATTATGTACTTTTAAGTGCTAAAGCTAATAAAGAATTACAAGATATGATCTATTTAATGATTGCCATTTTAGTTATTACCATTGGTCTCTTTGTTTGGGGAAAGTTTACACCAGATATTGTAGCACTAATTTCTATGTTGAGTTTATTTTTAACAGGTATTCTAGATGCTACTGAAACTTTGAGTGGTTTTAGTAATCCAACAGTTATAATGATTGCAGCATTATTTATTATTGGAGAAGGGATAGCCCAAACAGGATGGACAGCTCTAGCTGGTAAAAAGTTTGTTGAATGGGCTGGAAAAAGTGTTCCAAAGCTTTTAGTAATTATTACACTTGGTGCGGGCGTTTTATCTGGATTTGTTAGTAATACAGGTACCGTAGCGACATTAATGCCGCTTACAATTTCCTCAGCTTGGAGTATTGGTACATTACCTTCTAAAATGTTAATGCCAGTTGCTTTTGGTTCTAATACAGGTGGGCTATTAACTTTAACAGGTACACCTCCAAATATTATTGCTAGTAATGCGCTTATTGAAGCTGGTTTTGAAGGTTTTTCATTCTTTGAATTTGCCTTAATTGGTTTGCCTTTACTTATAGTGGCAATATTATACTTTAGATATATAGGCCATAAACTTTTACCAAAAAATAAAACGAACAATAAGCCTGTAAATATTGAATCGACATTACACAACTGGATTGAGGCATACAAGGTTGATAGTGGCTACTACAGATTACGTGTTAGATCTATATCACCTTTGTTAAATACAAAAATTGAAGATTGGCAATTTGAAAAAACCTATGGTATTTCTATTATTCGAATAAAAAGAAGACATCCAAATGTACTAAAAAAGATACCTGCTTTTATAGAATTTCCAGATCCAGGTACAGAATTTCTTTACCACGATATTATAACCGTAAAAGGAGAAACAGAAGCGATAAACAAATTGATGATTAATTTCAGGTTAGGTCTTCTACCGCTAGAACCTATTACTGATGAACTAAAACACAACCTTATTAACCAAGAGGTTGGTATGACAGAAGTTATCGTAAACCCTAACTCTATGTTAGTTGGAAGACGTTATAAATTAGGTGATTATTTTAAAAGATTCGGTATTCAATTATTGGCCGCATCAAGAAATAGAAAACCTTTATTAGAAAAAGAAATTACAGTAAAAGCAGGAGATGCCTTTTTAATTAGAGGTACTTGGGAGCATATTGAAGACCTAAAACAACAACATGAAAATCTTGTAATAATTGGTAGTCCAGAAGGAATGGCTAAAAATGTTGAAAACCTAAGTCCTAAATCATTTATTGCTTTAGGTGCTTTAGTACTCATGATAATATTCATGGTTTTCAAAATCGTTCCAGGATCTATGGCAGCACTTATATCTGCTGGTGTAGTATTACTTACTGGTTGTGTACCTATTTCAAAAGCCTATAAAGGTATCAGCTGGACTAGCGTTGTTATGATTGCTGCAATGATACCGATGGGTATAGCTTTACAAAAAACGGGAACTGCTCAATTAATTGCTAATGCACTTGTTGATTATTTAGGTGCTATTCATCCCATTGTATTACTAGGAGGCGTGTTTTTACTTACCACAACATTCAGTCAGGTAATAAATAACTCAGCAACAGCTGTATTAATGGCACCAATAGCCATTTTAGCAGCAAGTTCTTTAAACCTGTCACCAGAACCATTTATGATTGTAGTTGCCATTAGCGCATCAACAGCCTTTTTAACACCAATAGGCACAACAACAAATGCTATGGTAATGACTGCCGGAGGGTATAAGTTTATGAACTACTTAAAAGTAGGTGCTCCTCTTCTACTTTTATTTTTTATTATATCATTAATACTTGTACCAATAATCTGGCCTTTTTAAACAAGAACAATCAGTAACAATTAGGGTTGTTTTACAAAATGGACTTAAGAAAAAAGAAAGAAATTTAAAATAAATAAGTTGACTAACTGAAAAGGTATCGAAGGCTATATTACAAAAAAGTCTTCGATATTTTTTTTATTTAAACGTCCAAGCTACTATTCTTGAAACTTTATTCCCTTGCCCCATAGTAATCGTTTTAATATCTGTCGCTCCTAGTTTCTTTAAAGAGGCATACATCCCTTTTACCAAATCTTTCTTAGAAACTAAAGTTGTAAACCAAACACATTGAGTTTTAAACAAAGCGCTTTCATAAAGATAATTATGAATAAACGCTTTTTCTCCACCTTTATACCATAACTCATTTTGAGTTCCTGAAAAATTTCTAACAACCTTAGCGTCTTCCCTATTTAAGCCTTTTAATTTTTGCATAGTTGCCTCTAAAGCATCTGTTTCAGATTTATAAAATGGCGGATTACATATAGACACCGAAAACCTATCATGTTCATTTAAAACACCTTTAAATATTTGCAAACTATCCTTTTGAAGCCTTAATTCAATAACCTTATCTAATTCATTTTTATCGATAATCTTTTCAGCATGTTTTAAAGAAGTTTCATCTATATCAGTTGCTACAAAATTCCATTGATACTCGGCATGTCCTAAAAGCGGATAAATACAACTCGCTCCTGTTCCAATATCTAAAACATTAATCTTTCCTGAAATTTTAGATAATTTTAATACCTCAGCTATATGATGAATATAATCTACTCGCCCAGGAATTGGTGGACATAAATGAGTATCAGGAAACTCCCAAAAACTAATGTTATAATGTTTGAATAACAACGCTGTATTTAGAGCTTTAACAGCTTTGGGATTAGCAAAATCAATAGTTTTAGTTTCGTATTTATTTTCAAAAACAAAAGACAATAAACCTGGATATATTTCGCATAAAGCATCTAAATTATATCCGGATTTGTGTTTGTTTTTTGGATGAAGTTTTGAGTTCGACATGCATTTAAACTTTTATAGTTTTCCAATGGCCCTTTTTAAACCAAATAATAGAAATAATGGTCATGGCTATTTCCCCAACAGCAATTGCCCAAAATACCCCAACAGGACCATAATCCAAAGTGATGGCTACAATATAAGCAAACGGTAATTGTAATAACCAAAAGCAAACAAAATTGATATAAGTAGGTGTTTTGGTATCACCAGCACCGTTAAATGCATTGAGAACAATCATGCCAAAACCATAGAATATGAAGGGAGCAGTCATAATTCGTAAACACAACGTACCGTATTTTACAACATCGGGGGTTTGATTAAACATCTCAATAATTTGTGGGGCAAAAACAAGATATATTATTGAAACTGCACCCATAAAAATTGCGCAATACTTTGAAGTTATCCAAACCGATTGCTCTGCGCGTTCTGGTTTTTTAGCTCCTAAATTCTGCCCCACTAAGGCAGCGGCAGCACTACTCATTCCCCATGCAGGCATTAATGTAAATAACATAACACGAATGGCAATGGTATAACCAGCAAGTACTTCGCTTCCAAACTCACTTATTATTCGCATTAAAAAAACCCAACTTGTGGTGCCAATTAAAAACTGACCAATACCACCTAGTGATACTTTAATTAAATTAAGCATGACACCAACACGAATTATTATATCTCTAATACCAATTTTAATTTTACTGTAACCATAAAATAAAATCGCTAATTGAAATAATACTGCGGTACCGCGTCCAATGGTCGTTGCAATAGCAGCCCCTTCAACCCCAAAAGCGGGAATGGGCCCGAAACCAAAAATAAACATCGGGTCCAGAATTATATTTAATCCGTTTGATAAAACCAAAGTCCACATAGAGATAGAAGCTTCTCCCGTTCCTCTAAAAATAGCATTAATTAAAAACAGTAGCATAATAGTCATATTACCACCCAAAAGTATTTTAGTATAGCCGTAACCCTCTTCTATTAAATCAGGCTCTGCACCCATTAAACCTAAAAGTTCTTTAGGATATATAACACCAATTACACTTATTATTGACGCCACCAATACACCTAAGAATATAACCTGAACAGCTGCATTTGCAGCACCTTTTAAATCTTTTTCTCCCACACGTCTAGCAACAATGGCTGTTGCCGCAATACTCAAACCAATGGCTACCGCATAAATTAAAGTAATAACAGACTCTGTTAAACCTATGGTTGCAACAGCGTTTACACTTACCCGTGACACATACATGATATCAACAAGAGCAAAAATAGATTCCATGAGCATTTCAAGCACCATAGGAACTGCCAACATAAATATGGCTTTACGAATACTTCCTGAGGTAAATTCTTGTTGTTTTCCAGTTACAGCTATTTTAAAATACTGAATGAACTTTTTTAAGGAAATTTTATTTGATTGCATTTAAAAATGGTTAGTTGTTGGATATTGCTAAATATCTAAAAATACCTAGCTTTTGTTTTGCTCGAGAGAATATCGATACTGTATGGAAGTGGAATTATACAATCATAAAAACAAATATTGGAAAATTATTTAAAACAACAAAATAGATTTCTAGTCTGTTCCTTTCATTTCTTATATATTCGCAATTAAAAAACAAGATGTTAAAAGCTGTTATTTTTGATATGGATGGTGTTATTATTGATAGCGAACCAATGCATAATAAAGCCTATCATGATATGTTTAATGAAGTTGGTATTGAAGTTTCACCCCAACTTTACGAATCATTTACAGGGCAATCCACCATCAACATTTGTAAGCGCTTATGCGACCATTTTAATTTGGAACAAGCTCCTGAAACTTTGGTGGCTTTAAAACGTAAATATTATAAACACTTTTTTTATAACAATTCTGATTTAGGACTTATTGATGGTGTTTTAGATTTGATAAAAGACTACCATAATAACGGGCTCACTTTGGTTCTGGCGTCTTCGGCTGCTATGACCAGTATCAATCAAATTTTTGACCGTTTTGATTTAAACCAATATTTTGTTGCTAAGCTTAGTGGTGGTGATTTAAAACAATCCAAACCGCATCCTGAAATTTTTATTAAAGCAGCAGAAGCTACTGGTTTTAGCAAAAATGAATGCTTTGTAATTGAAGATTCAACCAACGGTGTTGAAGCTGCAAAATCTGCTGGTATATTCTGTGTTGGTTTTGATAGTTTTCACTCAAAAAATCAAGATTATTCCAAAGCAGATTTGGTTATTAAGGATTTTAACGAGATTGAGTTTCCTAAAATAACTAACCTCATTTAATCATTTTCTTTTCCTTCTTTAGCTTTAGATATAATAGCTCTTAATCGTTCCTTTCTTAATACGGATTCAGCTTTCTTTTTACTTTTCTTCTGAGCCATTAACTTAGAATGCTTCGCTTTATTCTTCGTATTCTTTTCCCTTCCCGTCTTTGCCATAAGACTATTGTTTAGCTTTTAACAAAGCATTTTGCTCTTCCATTAATTCTGTTAGGTGAGATAACAACTCAATATCTTTTGGTGTAACCACCGTTTTATCCTTAGTATCCTGAGCTTTATTCCTAAGCTTATTCATAAACTTAACCACAATAAACACCGTAAACCCAATAATAACAAAATCTAATAGCGCTTCCCCTAATGCACCATATCCTATTGCAACCTCATCTGTTAAAACAACTCCTGAAGCATCACTAAATGCATCTTTTAAAATGATTTTTCTATTCTGAAAATTAACCCCATCAGTTAATAAAGATAATGGAGGTAGAAATATTTTTTTAACCAATACATCAATCACCTTATTGAAAGACGCACCAATGATGATACCAATAGCCATATCCATCATATTTCCTTTTACAGCAAACTCCTTAAATTCTTGGAATAGTTTCATATTATTATTTTTAATCATATTTAACTTAACAAATATATTAGAATGTTAATTCAATTATTAACCTAATCAACATAAAATATACACAATGCATTAAATCAACTATTACTTAATTTGATTATAAATCATATTATTAGTTAAATAGCTAATATTTTATATTATTAGTTTTAAAGCTAATAATTTTGTTATTTTGAATAAATATTTATACATTTGATAATATCCTTCACCACATTATGACAAGTATAATAACCGGCGATATTATAAATTCTAAAAAAAGCTCTCCAAAAAACTGGTTAGGCGCACTTAAATCTGTTTTAAATAGTTTTGGTACCACACCAAAAACTTGGGAAATCTATAGAGGCGATAGTTTCCAATTAGAAGTCCAACCAGAACAAGCCTTACAAGCCTGTATACTTATAAAAGCAACCATAAAACAATTTGAAAATATTGATGTAAGACTCGCCATTGGTATAGGCGAAAAAACATATCAATCTGAAAACATAACAGAATCAAACGGAAGTGCTTTTGTAAATTCGGGCGTATGTTTTGAAAACCTAAAAAAAACAACACTAGCCATAAAATCGCCTTTCGAGTTATTTGACACCACCATAAACATCATGCTAGAACTTGCGCAACTAACTACAAATAATTGGTCTAGCACCTCAGCAATTCTTGTTAAAACAACTTTAGAAAACCCAGATTCAAATCAAAACCAATTAGCCAAAATTCTAGAAAAAACCCAAGGCAATATTAGTCAAGGTCTTAAAAGAGCAGGCTTCGATGAGATTTTCAAACTACTACACTATTACAAAACCCAGATACAAACCCTATGTTAACATTAGCCATCACACTTATACTTGCGCATGTTATTGGCGATTTCTTGTTTCAACCCAACACATGGGTACTTCATAAAGACACCCACAAACACAAATCTAAGTTTTTGTATTGGCATATTTTAGTGCATTTATGTACGCTAATAGTCCTATTACAATTCAACTTTAAGTACTGGTTAGCACTCCTTATAATCCCTATTTCGCATTATATAATCGATGTTATAAAACTTCACCTCAGGGCAAAACTCAACAACCGTTTGCTATTTAGTTTAGATCAATTAGCCCACCTAATCGTTATCGCTTTGGTAGTCAAAATATACGAGCCCTTCAACATTAATATAGACTTACTTTTTACACCAAAAACACTACTATTTGTAACCAGTATATTGTGCATCACTAAAGTATCTTCAATCATCATGAAAACCATCATATCCAAGTGGGATTTATCAGAATATAACAAAGAAGCTTCGTTGGCAGATGCAGGCGCATATATTGGCATCCTAGAACGCCTTTTCGTGTTCATGTTTATCATAACAAACCATTGGGAAGGCGTCGGTTTTTTAATAGCAGCAAAATCCGTATTTCGTTTCGGAGATTTATCAAAAGCCAAAGACCGAAAACTCACAGAATACATTCTAATCGGCACACTACTCAGCTTCGGTTTAGCCATAACCATCGGAATAGGTTACGAATATGTTTTAAGTTTAATTGAAAAATAATTTGGGCGTTACCCCGAAAAGGGGTCGGGCTTTCCGTTGCAATCTTTTTAAACGTCATAGCGAGAACGAAGGACGTGGCTATCTGCTAATTTTAATCTCAAAACTAAGTTATAGTTCTTTTCATTTAAAAAGGATTTCCTCTGCAATCCCTAACGCAAAAACCCACCCCTAACCCCTCCCAAGAGTGGAAACCACTCTTGCTTTAAAAGTTTAGGGTTTATAAAATTTGGGGAAAGAATAAAAACAACAAAACATCAACACCCAAATCAATTCGCAGAATTGAACGTCAAGGCGCAGAATAGGTTTGAAAAGTTCCGAGAACAGGAAAACGTAGTTCGACGCGGAATTTTCAAATCGGTTTTTAGTTTTCTCAAAAACTAAAAAATTCCTCGGCTTGACCGTGATTTTTTGGTTCGTTTTGCATCAAGGCAAAATGAACAAAGAAAATTTAATTAAATAGAAAGTCTAATTATTAAGAACTGTTATAATAGAATCATAAAAAACAGGAGTTTTGCCCCAAGAATAAAGTCCTGTGTTTTTCCATGAATTCGATTTTTTAATATTTTCAGGTAAAATATCTATAGCATCATCATGCATATATATTTTTATTTTTTCATTTTCAATGAAAGCAATATACAAGTCTTTTTGAATGTATTTCTTATCTATAGTAAAGCGACCTTTTAGTTGAACCTTAATTATTTCTCCATTAGAAATATGAACAGAAATAAAATCGGCACCTTGCCAATCATCGTTCAACCGCATTGAATTGAAACCATAATTTGCTAAAACCGATGCCACTTTATGAAAATTAAAATTTTCCTTCTGTCTTGATTTTAAATCAGAATATTTAATCTTTGGAAATTGGTCTTTAAATGTCATTTTTTACTTCCTATAGAACTTAGCATACCCACGATACGCAAAAAACCCTAAAACAGCTACTATACCACAAGCAATTGCAATAAACTTTACACTCACAATCTGGTCGCCACTAGCATAACTATGCAAGCCCGCTAAATAGAAATTCACACCAAAATAAGTCATTAAAATACTAGCAAAAGCTACAATAGACATGAGGTTAAAAAACCAACGCCCACGCAGCCCTGGTACCAATCGCATATGAATCACAAACGCATAAATCATAATACTAATAAGTGCCCAAGTTTCTTTAGGATCCCAACCCCAATAGCGCCCCCAACTTTCGTTAGCCCACATGCCTCCTAAAAAGTTTCCAATAGTTAACATAACCAAACCAACCGTTAAAGCCATTTCGTTAATTACGGTTAGCTCTTTTATATTCAAATCCATTTTAGCTTTATTAGCTTTGGTAGTAAATATCATAAGTAATAACGATACGACACCTAGTATCATTCCTAAAGCAAACGGCCCATAACTGGCCACAATTACCGCCACATGAATCATGAGCCAATAACTATTTAAAACAGGTTGTAAATTGGCTATTGCAGGATCCATCCAATTCCAATGCGCAATCATTAAAATCATAGACGTTACAAACGCCGTAGATGCGATTGTTAAATCACTCTTTCTTCCAAAGGCTAAACCAAAAAACATAGTTGCCCAAGCCACATAAATCATAGACTCGTAAGCATCACTCCATGGTGCATGCCCAGAAATATACCAACGTGCAATTAAACCCGCAGTATGCAATATAAACAAGCCTAAAATAATAAACTTAAAAACAGTTACAGAAACATTAACAAACGTCCTTTTGCCATTAAATATCTGAACAATCAATAATACAAACAACAAACTGCCGGCATACAAATACCAACTAAATAATTTTTTAAAAATATCATACTTGTTGTAAAGCACTTCTGTTTTTACTTTATCGTCACTCAGCATAACAGCTCCACCATAACGATGTTGTGTTTTCTTGAATGCCGTTAATAGCTTTTCAGCTTCTTCAAAATCACCTGTTTTTTTAGCTTGATTTAAAGTAAACAAATAGGCTCTAAATCCATTTTTTACAAAATTTGAATAAAGAGAATCTTTTATTGTAGAGGTATCTTTTCTATAATCAAAATTAGAAATCCACTTGTTATTCTCATCATTAGGAATTGGGAATATCTTTAAAGACATCCCTTCAATAGTATTGTATAATAAATTTACCCGCTGATCGGTTTCTTTAAACTCCTTTTGAAAGCCGTTTGGTATTTGCGCTTTATAGGCTTCATCCAAATATGGCGCTAATTTATAGTCGCCTCTATCTGAAAAGAAATCGGCAAGTGGCACATATTTAGCATCCATAGCAACACCAATAAGTTTTCTAATAGAATCGCCTTTCTTAGCTTTTAAATAAATGATAGGTACATTATACCAGAGCATCGGACTTTCCTGAATGGAAAGAAATACCTGGTTGGCATCAAAACCTTCATAAGTATCACTTTTACTTAGCTTCCTTAGCATTTCTGAAGCATACGTATTTACAGGCATCATTCGTCCACTTAAATCTTGAATCACTAAACGTCCAAATTTATCAGCATGTGATTTTGGAGCCATATTAGCTTCTAAAATAGAATCTATTTGTGTTTTTGTAGGTTGTGAATGGTCATGTCCATCGCCTTCGTGGTGTTCTTGAGAAAATGCATGCAACCCAAAACACAATACTAAAATAGTTAGCAACTTTGATTTTTTGGCTTTCACCTTCTCTAGGTAACGTTTTAAATCTCCAAAACGAGAATGTTTAGAAAACAGAATAGCCATCATCCCAAAGTATAACATAAAATAGCCAATGTAAGTTAACAATGTTCCCCAGAAATCATGATTTACAGAAAGGATTGTTCCTTTTTCATCAGGATCAAAACTCGACTGAAAAAACCGGTAACCACCATGGTCTAATATATTATTCATGAATATTTTATAATCATAATCTTCTGCGCTATCATCTAAAACAGTTACTTCACTTGAATATGCCGAATAACCACGCTCTGTTCCTGGATAACGCTCTGCTTCAAAATCGTTTAGTTTTAATGAGAAGGGTAACTCCAACACTTTAGAGCCATACTTTAGTGCAAAGTCTAAACCGCCAACTTGTATTTGTTTAAAATTACTGTTGGTTCCTTTTCCTCCTAATAAACCCACACGTTTGGTTTCACCATTGGTTATGATATTTAATACCACCCCATCTTTATCATTTTTTAATAACTGCGATTTTTGAACGACATCAAAAACACCTTTTACAACGGGCTTAGGAAACACCATTTGCATATTACCAATAACATATCTTGAACGCAAATAAAGAGGCTGCAAACTATCTTTAACCAACTTACCTTGCGCTCTGGTAGCCATAGTCATATATTCGCCTTCAAAAGGAGAATTAATACTTAACGAGTCGCCTTGATAGGTTATATTTATAGCTCCGTCTGTTGGTTTATTTAAGGCAAAAAGGACGTTGTGAATACTTGAAACCTGCCCTACTTTTAAAAAGTGATTATGAGGTCCATTATCACCAGCTTCAACTACTTTCAAATAGGATTCACCAATAGCATCAGGAATAATATCTTCTTCAGCCCCTACTATAAATTTTTCTAGTTCGATGGTAACGGGTTGCTGACCGTATTCTGTTTCAATTTTAAAATCATTATCCAATCGTCCTGAAAAATCTACATGAGATTCAAGAAAACGCTGTTGTACTTGTCCGTTAATCTCATAATCGCCATCAATATAAGCGGTAATGTATGTTTTTTGTGAAAGGAATGTATTTTCGGTAGCGCCTTCGCGAATAGCCATCATGCCTTCAAAACTAGCATAACGTGTAATAAAGGCACCTAATAAAATAAAAATGAATGCTAAATGCAGAATAAATGTGGCCCACTTTTCCTTTTTGTACAATCTGAATCTGACAATATTTCCCGTGAAATTAATTATGAAAAATACCATAATGGCTTCAAACCACCACGCATTATAAATAAGATTTCTAGTGTATGGCGTTGGCGATGTTTCTTGTCCTGAGTCTAAAATAGTACCAGTTGCCATAGCAACAGCAAAAAGGATAAATAAAACAGCAGTAAGTCTGGTTGAAAAGAAAATATTGGCGAGCTTTTTTTGCATAATCTGAAGCCTTTTTAAAGGTTCTGCAAATTTAATGATTAATGTTTATTATGAAGTGTTAAAGTGTTGTAAAAAATTGATAGAAGCTAGAAGACAAGGGACTGATGACAGAAGACCGAAATTATTACGCTGAGATTCGCTGAGTTTCACAAAGATACACGGAGTTAAAATTGATTGCTTATGTATTCTGATTTTGTCGGGAAAAGCCACGAAAACCTAAAGACCGAACTTACTGAATACTGAGACTATTTACTTCTTGCTTCAAAAATTTTTAAATATAAAAACGTTCCCATTTTTCTGGCGCGACGTTTCGCGTTTTCTGCATTATCGCCTTCAAAAAGTTCTTGTATCGTTTCAAACCAAAGGTTTAGCCACAATCCAAAGTGTAACTCTGTAATGCTATTGTTATGGTCTTTATCCACTTTTATATGAGCTTCAAGAGGGTCGCCATGATATTTATGTTCTAATTTGCGCGTCATAAACAAACTGGTTTCCCAAAAGGTAGTTAGCCTATCTAGATGGGCATCCCAATCTTTAATGGTATCATTAAAAAAAGGCCCTAAAACAGCATCTGCTCTTACTTTTTTGTAAAATGATGATACTAATAGAAATACATCTTCTCTGGTTTCAATATCGTTTTTCATGATTTACAAAATTAGGTTATTTTTCTGGTTTGGATGTATTGCTGCACCTAGAAAACCAAAGATTAAAGACGGATAGCTATACGCTATTTTTTCTCCTAAAAACGCTAAGAACCAACATACTAAATAATGCGACTGCGACTATGACTGAGACTGTAACTGCGACTAAAAGCTGTTGCGCAATAGGTAGAAATGAAACATTTACGTTCATGAATTCATTAACATACAACAGAAATGCATGAATAATAGCCCAAAGCGAGGTACGAGCGAAGACTTGTAGCCCATCGACTCCGCTCAGGATAAACTCCTAGCCCAACCCTTTTGCAATGCGCCCAAAAATTAATAATTCTGTAGCTTTCTTTCATTATTCATTAGTATTTTAGCAATATGATTTCAGTAGTAATTTTAGGTGCCGGAAATGTTGGCACACATTTATTTAAAGGATTTAATAAAGCGAGTGAAGTTTCTGTTATTCAATGGTACAACAGAAGTTTATCAACTATACAATCGTATCAAAATTTAGTTGATATTACCGATGATTTAAAGGCGCTAAAAGACGCAGACGTATACATTATTGCTGTTAGCGACGATATCATTTCTGGGTTATCAAGCAAACTTCCTTTTAAAAATAGACTGGTGGTGCATACTTCTGGCAGTGCTAGTGTTTACGATTTGGATATGAAGCATAAACGTGGGGTTTTGTACCCATTACAAAGTTTTAGTAAGGATGCCGAAATGGATTTTGCTAATGTGCCCATTTGTTATGAAACCATTAATAAAGACTGTTATCCGATTTTGAAAAAACTTTCTGCAAGCTTGGGTAGTCCTACAAAACGCATTAATAGCGACCAAAGGCGAGTATTACATTTAGCAGCTGTTTTTGTTAATAATTTCACCAATCAGTTATACAGAATTGGACATGAAATTACCGAAAGTGAAGGTGCAGAATTTGATTTATTAAAACCGCTTATTTTAGAAACGGCTAAGAAAGTGCAAGATATCTCGCCTTTCAGGGCACAAACAGGACCCGCAAAACGCAACGACAAAAAAACCATTAAAACACATTTAAAACAATTAGAGAGTCCGCATCATAAAGCTATTTATGAGTTGCTTACCGACGCTATTAAACACACACATGGAAGAAAAAAGTTATAAAGAATATTTAGAGCATATTACCACATTTATTTTTGACGTTGATGGCGTTTTAACCGACGGCTCTGTAACGATTACAACCACTGGCGAAATGCTTAGAACCATGAATATAAAAGATGGTTATGCATTAAAAACGGCTATTGACAAAGGATTTAATATTTGTATTATATCGGGCGGATCAAACGAAGGGGTGCGTTTAAGGTTGAAAGCTTTAGGGGTTACCGATATTTATTTAGGCGCTCATAATAAAATAGAACAGCTTGATGATTACTTTAATAAGAAAAATATAAAATCTGAAAATGTACTGTATATGGGCGATGATATTCCTGATTTCCCAGTTATGAAAGGTATAGGCTTACCTTGTTGTCCGCAAGATGCTGTTCCAGAAATTAAAGGGATTTCAAAATACATTTCACATAAAAAAGGTGGTAAAGGTGCGGTTCGTGATGTGATTGAGCAAGTGCTGAAAGTTCAAGGAAAATGGAACGGAAATTATGGCGCTAAGTATGACTAATAGCTGTTGGCTCTTAGAAACTAAATATTTGTGATTTCTCAAGAAACTCTTAACTCTTAACTTCTAACTTATTACATATTGCTTAGCATTTTAAACCTCATCCGTTGGAAAAACCTAATAATGATTGCCCTTGTGCAGTTACTTATCAAATATGCACTTCTTGAACCTTTTGGAGTACAAACAGCTTTAGATGGTGTGGGCATTTCACTTTTAATTTTTGCGACTATCTGTATTGCTGCCGGCGGAAATATTATTAATGATATTTATGATGTTGAAACCGATTTAATAAACAAACCTAATCGGGTAATTATCGACAAATCCATTTCAGAAAAAACAGCATACAACCTATTTATTATACTTAATTTGATTGGTGTTGGCGTTGGGTTTTACTTATCGCATCGTATAGGACGAGCACCTTTCTTTTCTATATTTGTTATCATTTCCATGCTACTTTATGTGTATGCTACCTATTTAAAACGCACACTTTTAGTTGGTAATATTATTATTTCTATACTTGTTGGGTTAAGCTTAGTTATTGTTGGTATTTTTGAATTAATTCCTGCGATGACCCCTTCAAATCAACATACTCAAGTTATTTTTTTAAAAATCATTTTAGATTATGCCTTATTTGCCTTTTCCATAAATGTATTACGAGAAATAGCGAAAGATATTGAAGATATTGATGGCGATTATAAAGCAGGCATGAACACCTTACCCATTGCCATTGGAAGAGAGCGTGCCAAATACGTATTGACTGGTTTGGGTTTTTTTCCATTAATTGCTATCATTTTTTACGTAGTTTCAGATCTTTACAAACAACCTATCGCTGTTGGCTATTTTTTACTCTTTATTATTGGTCCGCTAATCTATACAAGTATTAAAACATTTGATGCTTCAACAAAAAAAGAGATGCATCATATTAGCACTATGTACAAATGGGTTATGCTTTTTGGGATGCTTTCCTTACTTTTATACAAGTATGTTATTCTAGGTTAGAATTTGTCGCGCAAAGGTGCTAAGTCGCAAAGTCAAATACAACTCACTGAAAACTGAGACTGAGACTGAGACTGAGACTGAGACTGAGACTGAGACTATAAACTAAAAAAAATGCTAAACGAAAAACTAAAAAACCATCGTATTATCCTAGCTTCAGGCTCCCCCAGAAGGCAAGAATTTTTCAAAAATTTGGGACTTGATTTTGAAATCCAGTTAAAACCTGTTAAAGAAGAATATCCCCCACGATTAACCCATTTTGAAATCAGTAACTATCTCGCACAATTAAAAGCGCTACCTTTTAAAGATGAATTACTTCCAAACGCTATTTTAATGACAAGCGACACTATTGTTTGGCACAATAACACCGCTTTGGGAAAACCTCGCGATAATGAGGAGGCCTTCAACATGTTAAAATCACTAAGTAATCAAACACATGAAGTGATTACATCGGTTTGTTTTACCACAACAACGTTCGAAAAAACATTGCATAATATTACTAAAGTAACCTTTAAGGACCTTTCGGATGAAGAAATTAACTTCTACATAGAAAACTACAACCCTTTTGATAAAGCTGGTGCTTATGGCATTCAAGAATGGATCGGGCAAATAGGTGTTACAAAAATTGAAGGCTCTTATTTTAATGTTATGGGTTTACCTATTCATCTTGTTTACAAAACGTTAAATACCATTGCAGAAATAGCTTAGCGTTGTAAATTTGCAACACTATGGAAACGTTCAGAAAACTAAAGAAAATTATTAAAGCTGAAATTTTATTTTGGCAAATTATAGGTTTAGCACTATTACTTACTTCTTGCGAAAAAAAATCCACTTCAAAGGCATTGGCTATTCATTCTGATTTAAAAACGGTCGAAAAAACAGCTGTCCAAAAATATAAACCTTCATCAGCATTTAACACCTATTGGTATGCCGGAGAAGCAGAAATTTCATCCTATAAATTAGAACAAGCACGCTATGGCGAAATCCGAGAAGGAACAGCCGTTTTAGTCTATGTTACCGAAGATTTCCTTCCAGACGCACAAGTAAAAGCAGATACCAGAAACCCAAAAAATAGTCCTGTTTTAAAATTAAATGCTACTAAAAATTTCAATACAGGCGTTTATCCTTATTCGATTATGCAAAGTACGTTCTATCCGGTTTCTAATAATAAACATGCCTTAAAAGTATCGAGTTCTATGCAAGAATGGTGCGGACATGTGTATACACAACTAAACAACAGAGCACAGTTTGAAATCATGTCGCATTCCTATTTTGAAGGTGAAGCTGATGAAAATTTCAAACTCGATAAGGCCATTTTAGAGAATGAACTATGGACAAAATTACGCATCAACCCAAAATCATTACCAACAGGACATTTAAAAATGATTCCGTCTTTTGAATATACAAGACTAAAACACAAAACCATAAAAGCTTACGAAGCTTCCGCAACTTTAAAAGAAAATATTTACACTATTAATTACCCCGAATTAAACCGAACATTGTCAATAACATTCAACCCAGAATTTCCATATGAGATTTTAGGGTGGGAAGAAACCTTTAAAAGTGGTTTTGGGCTAAATGCTAAAACATTAACTACAAAGGCATCCAGGTTAAAAACAATCAAATCGCCTTATTGGCAAAAGAATCGTAATAAAGATGAAATTCTTAGACAAACGCTTAAATTAGATTAAATTTGTAATGTGTTTGCATGTATATTTATATAAAATTTCATCTATAATATTATGTTTTTTACTTTCTTTAAAGCGTATCAAAGTGAACTAATTATATCGGGGATTCTTCTTCTCTCGTTACTTATTATTAGGTTTATTATCCATTTTACAATAACCAAAGTAGCCCAAAAAAATGGTATTAATGATGCTCGAATCAGACTCATCAGAAGGTATATAACAGTAACTATATTTCTAATAGCTATACTTATTGAATCTTTTATTTTCGGAACAGAATTTAAAGAAATAGCGGTTATTTTTTCATCTATCTTCGCTGTAATAGGCATCGGTTTATTTGCCATTTGGTCTATTCTGAGTAATATAACCTCAGGAATTATTATGTTCTTTAACTTTCCTTATAAAGTTGGAGATAAAATTGCCATTCATGATAAAGATTTTCCAATTACAGCCATTATAGAGGATATTCGGGCGTTTCAATTACACTTACGTATTGAAAATGGCGATTTAGTAACCTACCCCAACAACCTCATGTTACAAAAAGCTGTTACCCTTGTTGAAAAGGATGCTATAGATGATCATGGTGATGATGGCGCAAATGCTGTTTAAATATTCCATATATTTATTGAACTCATTTTAGCTATTTGTTTTTACCGAAAACAACATGAAATCTGTTCCGATGAGATGTTTTTTTTTTTGAAATACAAAGCATCGCTGTGGATAAGAAAAACAACGAAATATAGACGAGTTTCAGCCATTTTTTTAGGAGCTAGAAATAGTTCAAATGAGTTCAATGTATTCTATTTATAATGACAAAAAACACAACGCATACCTCAAAAAAAGTATTAGGACAAATACCAGGTAGTATAATATATACTGGTAAAAAAGAGCATCAAAAACTATTTATAGAATCCTTTGATTATAATAAAGAACATTGTACCGTAAAAGAACTAGATTCTGTTCAAGAAAGCTTCGAGTATAAACTCACAGATTCTATTACATGGATTAATCTAAATGGTTTAAATCACGTTGATGAAATTGAGAAACTTGGCGCACATTACAATTTACATCCACTAGTTCTAGAAGATATTGTAAACATCTCTCAACGTCCTAAAATTGATGAGTATGACGACTACCTCTTTGTCTCATTAAAAATGTTGTATTACGATAATGAACAAAATATAATTTCAGAACAAGTTAGTTTTGTTTTGGGTAAAAACTATGTACTCTCCTTCCAAGAATCTGAAGGGGATGTTTTCGACCAAGTAAGAGACCGTATTCGGAATGCGAAAGGGCGTGTTCGCACAATGCAATCAGACTATTTACTATACGTCTTAATTGATGCCATTGTAGACCATTATTTTAATGTAATAGAAACTTTAAGTGATAAAATTGAATATTTTGAAACCACTATTTTTTCGGGAGAAGCCGATGACGATATTAGTCAAAAAATCCAGAATCTAAAACGCGAAATTTTACGTGTACGTCGCAACATATTTCCACTGCGCGAAGTTATAAGTCGTATCGAAAAAAACGAAAACAAACTCATACATAAAAAAACCATAACGTATTATAGAGATATTTACGACCATTTAATCCAAGTCTCAGAAAACATCGATATCTACCGCGAAATGATTTGGAGTTTAATGGATATGTACATGACCTCCATTAGCAATAAAATGAACGAAGTCATGAAAGTCCTCACCATAATGGCATCCATTTTTATCCCGCTAACCTTTATTGCAGGCATCTACGGCATGAATTTCGAATACATCCCAGAACTTAAATACAAATACGCCTATTTCATCCTTTGGGGTGTTATGATCGTGCTGTTTGTGGGTATGCTCTATTACTTCCGGAAGAAAAAGTGGTTGTAATACCATTAATTTTTGGCGTTTCCCGTCCCGATAGTTATCGGGAGCAGTAAAAATGCTTTTTAAAACTTTTATACATATACCGTCATTACGAGGAGGTACAACGAAGTAATCTGTTTAATTGCAGCAGATTGCTTCACGTTGTTCGCAATGACGTTTGGTTTTTACATTTGGTTTTGATGTTTGGTTTTAACGTTTGTTTTTGATGTTTTAAGACGTTTTAAAAAGATTATAACCCTTCAACGCCGCTCAAGACAAGCGCCAAGACCGACCTCCAAACAACTATCAAGACCTCAACAAAACCCTAGTACGCCTATTTATTTTTTATATTAAGTAAGAAAAGTATAGGCGTTTAGGGGGTTTTTAGTATTTTTATATCAGAAAACTAAAATGAAAAACATTAAACATTTATGAGCTTATTTCAGAACTCTGTTCTAAACAAATATTTAAAAGGATTAGAGTCCGAAAAAGTTAATCAAGCTTACGATAGATTTACAAGCCATTTCCATAATCCAACCATTCAAGAAAACATTCGAAACTCCAAAGAGGAGCAATACCAAGGCGAATTTCTAATTGACCTCTTTGTAAACGTATTCGGATATATTAAAAACCCAACGCCTGATTTTAATCTCACAACCGAATTAAAAAACATAAAAGGCTCTAAAAAAACTGATGGTGCCATTCTAAAAGGCGAAAAAGCACTTGCTGTAATTGAACTTAAAGGCACCAACACCACCGATTTAAGTAAAGTAGAAACCCAAGCATTTGGCTATAAAAACAACCAACCCGGTTGTAACTATGTAATTACGTCCAACTTTGAAAAACTCCGTTTTTATATTGATAATGCCGTCGACTTTGAGGAATTTAATCTGTTTCAACTCACCAAGGAACGCTTTGAACTACTTTGGCTATGCTTATCCTCAGAATATCTTTTAAAAGACATTCCAAAAAAAATTAAAGACGAATCGGTAACGCAAGAGGAAAACGTAACCAAAAAACTATACAAAGATTATGCAGCATTCAGAAACGAGATTTTTGATGCCATACAAAACGAAAATCGCCAATACGATAAACTCACCTTATTCAAAAAAACGCAAAAATTACTAGACCGTTTTCTATTCATCTTTTTTGCAGAAGACAGATTGCTATTACCACCCAACTCCATTCGCTCTATAATAAACCAATGGACCGATTTACGAGATAAATATGATGAATATTTCCCGTTGTACGACCGATTTAAAAAATATTTCGGTTATATGAATACAGGCCACAAAGGGCAGCAACACGATATTTTTGCTTACAATGGTGGTTTGTTTGCGCCAGACGATATTTTAGACACTATTAAAATCAATGACGACTTACTGTATAAACACACCGTTAATTTAAGTAACTACGATTTTGAAAGCGAAGTAAGCGTCAATATTCTGGGTCATATTTTTGAGCACTCGTTAAACGATATTGACGAAATTCAAGCCGAAATACAAGGCATTACAACCGAACAAAGTAAAACCAAACGCAAGAAAGACGGTGTTTTTTATACCCCAAAATACATTACCAAATACATTGTAGATAATACAGTAGGTAAATTGTGTGAAGAAAAGAAAATAGAACTCGACATCCAAGAAGCCGAATACGAAAAAGAACGTAAAGGCAGACAAAAAGCTACAATAAAAAAGCTCTCTCAAAAATTAGAAGAATATAGAACATGGCTATTACAAATTACCATTTGCGATCCTGCTTGTGGGAGTGGTGCTTTTTTAAATCAAGCACTAGAGTTTCTAATTGCAGAGCACCAATATATTGACGAATTGCAAGCCAAATTATTTGGTGATGCCATGATATTGAGTGAAGTTGAAAACGCCATTTTAGAAAACAATTTGTTTGGTGTCGATATAAACGAAGAAAGTGTGGAGATTGCAAAACTCTCGCTTTGGTTACGCACCGCACAAAAAGGCAGAAAACTAACCAGTTTAAACAACAATATTAAATGTGGTAATAGTTTAATTGACGACCCAGCAGTTGCAGGCGATAAAGCCTTTAATTGGCAAACAGAATTCCCCGATGTTTTTAAAGAAACCATAAAAAACGCCTATCATTTGGTATTTACAACCCATAACAGTCGTACCTCAAAACGTATGATAGATTATGGCATAAAAAAAGGACCAGCCTTAGAACTTAATTTAAAAGAAGAAGTAGCGCTTACCAAAATATTTAGAGATATTGTATTAGAAAACAACTACAATATTATGGCCAATAATATCTGTAAAGACCACGTCCATCTTATTCTGGTTTGCGAGCCCGAAGCCCTACATACCATTGCAAAAACACTAAAAGGCAAAAGCTCGTACATATACCAATCCCAGGGGTTTAAACCCCTGGGAGAACCTCTTTGGTCCCAAAAATTCTTTTTTGCACAGCTCGATGAGTTTGTATTTGCAGACCTTGCCAAAGCCCCAGGATATGTGTTTACCGACAGCTATTTAGACACCGCCATAAATTATATAGAAAGTAACCGTAGTAAGCACCATTTGCCACAAAGCGACACGCTAAAAAACACCATTGCCGACTTTACCAAAACCAAGGAAGACGCCTTTGCTCCAGAATATACCGGTGGCTTTGATGTGGTGATTGGGAATCCGCCTTATGTGCAAATTTCTGAATTTCAAGATTATTATTCAGAGAATTATTCCACAGCAAAATGTGGGGATTTATATGCAATATTTTATGAAAAGGGAGTTGACATATTAAAAACTGAAGGTGCTTTTTCGTACATAACACCATCTTTATTTATTAAAGGAATTAGGTATGAAGCATTAAGATTTTTTCTTTTAGAAAACACAGAAATATTACAAATTGATGATAAAGGAGATGGTGTTTTTACAGATGTTCAAATGCCAACCGCAATTTTTGTTGCACTAAAGAATAAATTATCTAATCAAGATTGGTCAAAATATATTCCTGGGGAAAAAATAACTTCAAGAATGTTAAAAAATTCTTCACATTTAGAAGAATATAGCCTAATTAAAAGAGGACTAGAAATAGGGAAAAACAAAGTACATCCTAACAATATAAATAAAGTAAAGATAATTACAGGAGAAGATGTTGAACGATATGGTATTAAAAGTTACCAATCGATAGAGAGTCAAATATATAATGAATACAAAAAAGACAATAAGTTTTTTGAAAGTAAAAGAATCGTTATTAGAGAAACTGGTAATAGAATTACTTCTTTACTCGTTAATGAGAATGTTCAACAAAACAGAAGTTTATACTCAATACTATTAAATAAAAAAGAATATAAATATGAATACTTTTTAGCTCTTATAAACTCTAAACTGATGCAGTTTTATTATAAATCAAATTTTGCTGCTAATACAGAGGTATTTCCTAAAATTAGAATAGCACAAGTAAAGAAACTTCCAATTAAATTAAGTGAAAATAATCTACAAAATATCTTAATTGACTATGTTAAACAAATTTGCTCGATTAAGGTTGAGTTTGAAAAATTAAATTTTACTCTTAATTCATTATTATCAACTAAATTTTATATCACCTCCAATCGAAAACTCCAAAACTGGCACGATTTAGATTTTGGAGAATTTTCAAAAGAGTTAGAAAAAGCACGAAAAACAGCATCCAAAGAAAACGAAACGGAGTACAAAAAGTTAAGTTTAAGCGAAGAAGCCGAATGGATGTTATATTTTAACGAGCAAAAAGAAAAAGCACAAACACTAAAAGCAGAAATTAACAAAACCGACCAAGAAATTGATGCCATGGTATATGAGTTATATGGCTTAACAGAAGAAGAAATAGCCATTGTAGAGGAAGCCACCGCATAAACTTCACACCTTAATAATACGCAACAGACAGCACTAGCCCAAAACTGTCAACTTGACATTTTCTAAAACCTGAATGTTTTCGTATAAGCCTTTGGTATATTTTTTGAAAATTATAACTTATAAAACATTGTATAATTCAAAAATATATCATCATGAAAGCACTAAAATTAATGCCTTTGTTTTGTTTGTTGTTTTTACATTGTTCAGGACAAGACAAACAAAAAAAAGCAGAAAAAACCATTAAACCCAACGAGAATATTCAAGTAAATAAAGCATATGATGCATTTGGCAATCTTATAAAATACGATTCTATTTACTCGTATAGCTATTCTTCAAACGACACCTTAAACAATAGGATAAAAATGCAATTTCAGAAGCATTTTAATAACCACTCCTTTTTTAACGATTCCTTTTACAACGATTTTTTTGGGAGAGATTCCATAACAGGTGGTTTTAACTCTAAAGACTTTTTCCATGATGGATTCATGAATCAAAACGATCAAATTAAAAGCATGATGCAGCGTATGGATTCCATCCAGCAATTATTTTTTAATCAACATGCCAGACCCATCATTCCTGCAGAACCTGAAAAACAAAAACCCAGTACTGAAAAAATAAATTTCAAACAGATTTAAATATCTAGGGCTACGGTTCCCTTCTTAAGGAAGAATTAAGAGAGGTGTTTTTTACTCCTATTAAATAACACCCTTAAAGCCCCCTCAAGGGGGCAAACCGTTAAATAAAAATTAAAACCAGCGATTAAGCTGGTTTGTTTTTTATATTTGGTTTTTAGCTAAAACAAAACCATGCAAAAACGTTTACTTGTCGTAGTATTAGGGCTTTTATCAATAGCCATTTTACAAGCTCAAAAACCCAAAACACCTTCATCTTCAGAAATTTACGAATCCATACAAAAACTTAATTTTTTAGGTTCGGTGTTATACATCGCAGCGCATCCCGACGACGAAAACACCCGATTAATAGCATACATGGCTAATCAGGTAAAAGCAAGAACTGCCTATTTATCGTTAACACGTGGCGATGGCGGACAAAACTTAATAGGACCAGAAATAAGAGAACTTTTAGGCGTTATAAGAACTCAAGAACTATTGGCTGCAAGACGTATTGATGGTGGCGAACAACTATTTACCAGAGCCAACGATTTTGGCTACTCCAAACACCCAGACGAAACTTTAAAAATTTGGAATAAAGACCACGTTTTAAGCGATGTGGTTTTAGCCATCAGACAGTTTAAACCAGACGTGATTATAAATCGGTTTGACCACAGAACCCCAGGAACTACACATGGCCATCACACCAGTTCTGCCATGTTAAGTCTAGAAGCTTTTGAACTCGCCAACGATAAATCTGCGTATCCAAATCAACTAAAACAGACTAGTCTTTGGGCACCCAAACGTTTATTTTATAACACCAGTTGGTGGCGCTATGGCAGTCAAGAAGCCTTTGATAAATTAGACAAAAGTAATATGCTTAGTTTTGATATTGGCACCTATTATCCGTTAAAAGGCATGTCTAATAACGAGTTAGCATCTATAGCACGAAGCCAACATTTAAGTCAAGGTTTTGGTACCTTATCACAACGCGGTACGCAACAAGAATATATAGAGTTTTTAAAAGGCGAACCACTTACTGATAACGAAACTATTTTTTCTGGAATAGACACCTCTTGGAATCGCGTAAAAGGCGGTAAAGCTGTTGGTACTATTTTGAATGCCATTGAAAAAAACTTCAACTTTCAAAATCCATCAACGCATGTTTCGCAATTGGTAGAAGCCTATAAAATTCTTCAAAAAGTAGAAGACGAGCATTGGAAAACTCAAAAATCAAAAGAATTAATAGCGGTTATTGAAATGTGTGCAGGATTGTATTTAGAAGCCTCAGCAGAAACCAATTGGGCGACACAAAACGAAATGATTAACCTTAATATAGAAGTCCTTAAAAGAAGCGACTTACCCATAGTTTTAGAGAGCTTAAATAAGTCGAGCAACCTAAATATCTCAAAGAACATCGCACTTAAAAACAATATAAAATATAATTTTAAAGAGGTTTTAAAAATCCCAGGTGATGCACAACCTACAGCGCCTTATTGGCTAAATAAAAAAGGAACTTTAGGCATGTATACCGTGGATGATACCAAACGTATTGGAAAACCTGAAACACCAAGAACCTCCTATATTGATTTTAATCTGTTGATTAATAATACACCAATAACATTTACAAAACCTGTTATTCAGCGTTTTTCAAAACCAGACCAAGGTGAATTGTATCGTCCGTTTGAAATTACCCCAGAAGTTTCAGCTAAAATCAACGAAAAGGTTATTATCATAGATAATGATGAACAACGCGATATCACGGTAATTGTAAAAGCAGGTCGAGATAATCTTGAAGGCGATATTGAAATTTCGCACCCCAACGATTGGAGCATTTTTCCTAAGAAACAGAAAGTAGCCATAGCACATAAAGGCGAAGAACAGACCTTGGTATTTACGGTAATTCCTCCTAAAAATCAAAGTGAAGGTTTTATTGGTCCAGTTGTACATATTGGGGAGCACACTTATACCAAAGAACTTATTGAAATAAACTACGAGCACATTCCGTTTCAAACCGTTTTATTACCCAGCGAAAGCAAAATTGTACGTTTAGATATTAAAAAACGAGGTGAAAACATTGGGTATATTCAAGGTGCTGGTGATGTTGTGCCGGAGAGTTTAGAACAAATTGGGTATAATGTTCGCATTATAACACCAGATGACATAAACCCTGAAATACTAAGCCGTTTTGATGCTATTGTAGTTGGTATTAGAGCCTATAACACTATTGAAGATTTAAACTTTAAGCAACAACAATTATTTGATTTTGTTGCCGAAGGTGGCAATATGATAGTACAATACAATACAAATAGAAGACTAAAAGTAGATAATGTTGCGCCTTATGATTTAAAATTATCTAGAGATCGGGTTACTGATGAATTTGCCGAAGTTCGGTTTTTAGCCCCTAATCATGAGGTTTTAAATGTTCCGAATAAAATCACTCAAAACGATTTTGAAGGTTGGACACAAGAACGCGGGTTATACTTTCCTAATTCGTGGGGAGCAGAGTTTACCCCTATCCTATCCATGAACGATAAAGGCGAAACTGCCAAAGATGGTAGCTTGCTTATTGCAAAACATGGAAAAGGCCACTACATCTATACGGGCTTAAGCTTTTTTAGAGAATTTCCTGCTGGCGTTTCTGGTGCTTATCGCCTATTCGCAAACATGCTCTCGTTAGGAAAAAACGACATGAAACAAGATTTAAAACTAAACGATTAATTTATGGAAGACGCACCAGAACCAAAACAAAAATGGCATAAGCTATATTCTATTGTGCTCATTGCCAATGCCATTTATTTTATCTTTTTTTACATCATCACAAAAGCCTTTTAATTCATGCAAATATTAAGTTGGATTGATTGGTCGGTACTTTGCGCAACCCTGATTGCTATTGTAGCTTACGGCACATGGCAAACCCGAGGTAGTAAAAATGTAAAGGATTATTTAAGAGGCGGCAACACCTCAAAATGGTGGACTATTGGTTTATCGGTTATGGCCACACAAGCCAGTGCGATAACCTTTTTATCAACACCAGGGCAAGCCTTTAACGATGGGATGGGATTTGTCCAATTTTACTTTGGATTGCCTATAGCCATGATTGTTATTTGCATGGTATTTATTCCCTTATACCATCGCCTTAAAGTCTATACCGCCTACGAATTTTTAGAAAACCGCTTCGATTTAAAAACCAGAACCCTGGCCGCTATTTTGTTTTTAATTCAGCGTGGTTTAGCAGCTGGAATAACCATTTTTGCACCTGCCATAATATTATCGGTCGTTTTGGGTTGGGATTTATTAACCCTTAATATTGCCATAGGCCTTTTAGTAATTATATATACCGTTTCGGGTGGTACACGCGCTGTAAACGTTACCCAAAAACATCAAATGGTTGTGATATTTATTGGGATGTTTATTGCGTTCTTTTTAATAGTTGACAAGCTTCCTCAAGATATTACATTTTCAAAAGCCCTAGAAATAGCGGGTGCCAGTGGTAAAATGGAAGTCTTAGATTTTTCATTCAACTTAAATAATCGCTATACCTTCTGGAGTGGCATTATAGGGGGTACATTTTTAATGTTATCGTATTTTGGCACAGACCAAAGTCAGGTGCAACGCTATCTTTCAGGGAAATCGGTTAAAGAAATGCAATTGGGATTGATTTTTAATGGACTTTTAAAAGTACCCATGCAATTCTTTATATTATTGGTTGGGGTTATGGTGTTTGTGTTTTATCAATTTAATGAAGCCCCAGTAAATTTTAATCCAACAGCAACTGAGTTGGTTTTAAATTCTGAATATGCTGAAGACTACAAAGCCCTTCAAAAAGAACAACAACAAATCTTTAGAGATAAGCAGAAAATTATTGAAGCCTTTACCAATTCTGAAAATCCTGAAGCCGCAAAATATATTTCGGCAGCGAATGCCGCTAATGATGACATAAGACAAGAAGCAAGAGCTTTAATTGACAAAGTTTCAGATAGTCAAGATATAAAAGTAGAAAGCAACGATAAAGATTATGTGTTTATTCATTTTATTTTGAATAACCTCCCACGTGGATTAATTGGTTTGTTGTTGGCCGTCATTTTAAGCGCTGCCATGTCTAGTACGGCTAGTGAACTTAATGCTTTAGGCTCTACAACTGCCATGGATTTATACAAACGAAATACCAGTGAAAAAACCGAAACCGAAATGGTAAAAGCCTCAAGATGGTTTACCTTTTTATGGGGTATTATTGCTATTGGCGTAGCTTGCGTTGCGAATCTTGCAGAAAATTTAATTCAACTCGTAAATATAATTGGCTCTATATTTTATGGGAATGTATTGGGCATATTTTTATTGGCATTCTTTTTTAAATTTGTAAAAGGTAATGCGGTTTTTATTGCGGCGTTAATTACGCAAGTAACAGTGATTGCACTTTACTTATTAAATGAATTTGAATATATTAATTTGCCATTTTTATGGCTAAATTTTGTAGGTTGTATTATTGTCATTGCGGTGGCGTATGTATTACAATTACTAACTCCTAATAACAAAACAGCACATGTCTAAAATTATTAATTGGGGCATTATTGGCTTGGGTAATATTGCTCATAAATTTGCTACAGATTTACTAACTGTTGAAGGCGCTAAGCTATATGCTGTAGCCTCGCGACATCAAGACAAAGCAGATGATTTTGCTAAAACCTACGATGCTACAAAAGCTTATGATAGTTATGAAGCCTTAGCAAAAGACCCTAATGTTGATGCCGTTTATATTGCCACACCACACGCTTTGCATAAAGCTAATACCTTGTTGTGCTTAGAACATGGCATTGCTGTGTTATGTGAAAAACCTTTTGCTATGCATAGCGATGAAGTACGCGACATGATTGCTAAAGCCAAAGAAAAAAACGTACTCCTTATGGAAGCTCTTTGGACCTATTTTCTGCCACATTACCAATTTGTTTTAAAAGCATTAAACAATAAAACGTATGGAGAAATTAAGACACTTGAAGCCGATTTTGGCTTTTTTCGTGAGTTTGATAACAGCTCCAGACTTTTTAAAAAATCGCTTGGTGGCGGTAGCTTATTAGATATTGGCATCTACCCTATTTTTGCGGCGCTCTCTACTTTAGGTAAACCTGATGATATAAAGGCTGAAGCTACTTTTTTTGATAATGGTGCCGATTCATCGTGTACTATGACTTTTAACTACAAAAGCGGAGCCACTGCCAAAATAAAAAGCACACTTTTAGAAGCAACTCCTACCAAAGCAACTATGTACTGCGAGAAGGGCACGATTACATTGCATAGCATGTTTCATATGCCAACTACGGTAACTATGGCATCAAACGGAAAAGAAGATACTTTAGATTTCACTGAGAATGTACATGGTTACAAATATGAAATTCTTCATTTTAACGCATTAATTCGTCAAGGTAAAACGGAAAGCGACATCATGACTTTTAAGTTTAGCAAACAGCTTATTGAGACTTTAGACCGAGTAAGAGGACTGATTGACCTTGACTATTAAATATAAAATTTAGCAGATACCTGCGTTAACGATTGAACGGCCTGTTTGAGCTCCCGACTTAGGAGGAGCGAGTAGTGAAAGCGTGTTAAAACGCCCAAAAAAATAACATAAAAAAAGCGCAACTTAAAAAAAATTGCGCTTTTCAATATCTAAAAGTCTAAGAATTTAACGTTCTAATAAGTCTATTACATGGCTCCCCATTCTTTTAAAGAATCTTTATTCATTTTAACATAATCTGCATTTCCAGCTTTTTCGGCATGCATTAAAGAGGCCTTTGCAGCAGCTATGGCTCCTTTTTTGTTTCCTGCCTTAGCATGAATTAAAGCTTGACGTCTTAAAAACCAAAAACGTGGTTTATCCTTAGTCATATCAACAGCCTTATCAATCCACTCAACAGCTTTATTAATATCTTTATCTGCCTCTAAATAGTAAGCCGCAGCTGCATAATAATCGCCAGCGCCAGGACCATTCATAACCTTTTTAATACTTGCCGAAACAGCAGCATCAGTTGGCACTGTAAAAGGTACCGCTACATAAGTTTTTTCCCAGATAAATTCAAGATGACCGCCATCGTTGGTTAAATGATTTATATCCATAGAAAACGATTCTACATTAAACGCCACAGGATACACTGGAACTGTTGTTTTTGCAGCAACTTTGGCATCATCCCATGTTGCAGGTGTGCCCCAGTTTTCAGTATCTGTATAGAAGAAAACGTCCCAAGATTCCTTTCCTGGTTTTGTAAAAATAGCATAAGATCCTGCTTTTAAGGTCTGCCCATCAATAGTAGCATCTGTGCTAAAAGTTATCATTGTGTTTTTGTTGGCACCTGTTCTCCATAGTTGTCCGAAGGGTACTAAATTTCCAAAAACTTCTCTACCCTTAACCCCTGGTCTTGAATACTCCAAAGTTACATCTGTTAGTCCAACTTTTTGTTCCAATTTTGCCAACGGGCTAGGTTGTGGTGTTGTAATTTGTGCGTTTACCGAGAAAACTGTTGCGCAGGTCATGAATAGTAATAGTACTTTTTTCATATTTATAGTTATTTATAATTTAGGTTTTTAACATCATAAAATTAACTATTAAAAACTCCTTTATTGTTAACAAAAGCTTAAAATAAGACGTTGTATATTTGCAGCTTATTAATTTGGGCGTTACCAATCCCGATAGCTTACGATCGCTATCGGGACAGTAGGCCGGACTTTTATTCATGCTTTTCAATTTAATATTTTTGTATTCATGAACATAAATGTTTCGCTATATCTTTTGCAAAAAGCAAAAGGATGTCGCTGCAAACCCTAACGCAAAAACCGTAATAAATGAAACAGTACATCTCTGAAACTATAGGCACTTTTGGCATGGTATTTTGTGGTTGTGGCGCCATGACCATTAATGAAATTACAGGAGGCAGCATCTCTCACGTGGGTGTTGCCGTTACTTGGGGACTTATCGTTATGGCCATGATTTATGCCTTTGGTGAAATCTCTGGTGCACATTTTAATCCGGCAGTAACCATAGGTTTTGCTTTTTCCAAAAAATTCCCATGGAATAAAGTACCTAAATACATTTTAGCACAAGCTATTGGAGCAATTTTCGCCGCATTTTTATTATGGTTTTTGTTTCCCGAAAGTCAATTTTTAGGCGAAACAACACCCGCAGAAGGGTTCCCGCCATATAAAGCAGCTATTTTAGAATTTTTACTCACCTTCTTTTTAATGATTGTTATTATTAATGTGTCTACAGGTAGCAAAGAAATTGGTACCATGGCAGGTATTGCTGTTGGTGGAGTTATTTTATTAGAAGCTATGTTTGCAGGACCTATAACAAAAGCATCTATGAACCCTATTCGCTCTATTGCTCCCGCTATTTTTACAGGAAATTTTCAGTATTTATGGCTGTATATTTCTGCACCTATCTTAGGCGCGATCGTAGCTGTATCGAGCTGTAAACTTGTTAAGGACGACAATTGCTGCTGAAGCAATAAATTTATCTTATAACTTTATATTAAATTTTGTTTAACTTTTTTATATAATTGTTAAACATTTTGTATCTTTACCGTAAATTAAGTTATTATGGCAAAGAAGAAAACAGTTTCCAAAAACGATATCATTACGTCTTACATGGATTATGTCTTAGAGCATGATCAAAACCCAAAATCAGTATTTGCTTTTGCTAAAATGAATAATTTTGAAGAAGCGAAATTCTACGAGCACTTTGCTTCTTTCGAAGCTATTGAAAAAGGCATATTTGAAGCTTTCTTTTCAAATTCATTAGACGCTTTAAATAAGAGTGAAGACTATAATATTTTTGATGCTAGAAACAAACTCTTAAGTTTTTACTACACCTTTTTTGAAAACCTTACGGCAAATAGAAGTTATGTAAAGCATGTTTTAGATAAATACAACAAAGATCTGAAGGGTTTAAAAATGCTTTCTGGTTTAAAATCTCATTTTACCAGTTATGTTAGCCAATTGGGTATCCAAATGCTAGATATTAAACAAGAACAGATAGAAAAAATTCAAGATAATGCCTTAAAAGAATCTGCATGGTTACAGTTATTATTGACTATGAAGTTTTGGATAGATGACACCTCTTCTTCTTTTGAAAAGACAGATATTTTTATTGAAAAATCAGTAAACACAACGTTTGATGTATTAGACATTTCATCACTTAAAAGCGTTTTAGATTTGGGTAAATTTCTATTCAAGGAAAAATTTCAAATGAACTAGTCGCTTATGAAAACGATAGACAGCATACCAACATCTAAAATACAAAGAGCTACTAAATTAGTTTCTACTGGCGCAAAAGTTGGTGTAAACTATATTAAGTATTACGGTGATAAAATCACAAAAACTGAGGAACAAGCGAAAGCGCGCTTAAATGTTAACAATGCAACAGACATTTATGACGGCTTAAAACAACTTAAAGGTAGTGCGCTTAAAGTAGCACAAATGCTAAGTATGGAAAAAAGCATATTGCCACAGGCTTATGTTGAAAAATTCTCTTTAGCACAGTTTTCAGTACCTCCGTTATCACCACCTTTAGTTATAAAAACATTTAAAAAATATTTTGGAAATCATCCAAATGATCTATTTGATACTTTCAACGCAACTTCTGTAAACGCTGCCAGCATCGGTCAGGTGCATATAGCAGAAAAGAATGGGAAAAAACTTGCTGTGAAAATCCAATACCCAGGAGTTGCGGAAAGTATTGCTTCAGATTTAGCCATGGTTAAACCTATAGCCATTAGTATGTTTAATATTAAAGGTAAAGACTCTGATAAATACTTTAAAGAAGTAGAAAACAAATTGGTTGAAGAAACCAATTATATTTTGGAAATGAAACAAAGCAAAGACATTGCAGAATCCTGCAGTCATATTTCTAATCTTTTATTTCCAAATTATTATGAAGATTTATCTTCTGAGCGCATCATCACTATGGATTATATGGAAGGTGAACACCTTTCAGAGTTTACAGCACATAACGAAAATCAAGAAAAATCAAATAAATTAGGTCAGGCCCTCTGGGATTTCTACATGTTTCAAATTCATAACTTGAAAAAAGTTCATGCAGACCCTCATCCAGGAAACTTTTTAGTAAATGAAAAAGGAGAATTAATAGCGTTAGATTTTGGGTGTATGAAAACCATCCCTATGGAATTTTATACACCTTATTTTGAATTAGCCATACCAGAAAACATTAATAATAAGGACTATTTCGTTGAAAAGTTATATGAACTTGAAATACTTAGAGATGATGATAGCAAAGAAGAAATAGCCTTTTTTACTGAAATGTTTCACGAGATGCTAAGTTTATTTACACAGCCTTTTCATCAAGATACTTTTGATTTCTCTGATGCTGGATTCTTTGGGAAAATTGCTGAATTGGGAGAACGTTATTCTAAAAGTACCGACTTGAAAAAGATGAATGGAAATCGGGGTTCAAAGCATTTTATCTATATAAACAGAACCTTTTTTGGACTCTATAATTTGATGTTCGATTTTAAAGCACAAAATATAAAAATTAATAATTACTTGAAATTGTAATGGCATATTTTAATGAAAATGATATCGATCAATTGCATCATTTATACAAAATCAACTTATTAAATAGTTGTTCTGGATATAAATCTGCAAATCTTATAGGCTCAAATTCTAAAGATGGTTTAGAAAATGTTGCTGTTTTTAGTTCTGTAACGCATATTGGTTCTAGTCCAGCTATGTTAGGTTTCTTTTTAAGACCAACAACTGTGATTAGAAATACTTATGAAAATATAAAATCTACAGGATTCTATACCATTAACCATATTCATAAAACTATTACTGAAGATGCACATCATACCTCAGCTAAATATGATACGACAATTTCTGAGTTTGATGTTACTAGTTTAAATTCAGAATACAAAAATGATTTTATAGCACCTTTTGTAAAAGATTCACCCATTCAACTCGCCATGCAATTTGTTGAAGAATACGATATAAAAGCCAATAATACCATTCTAGTAATTGGTAAAATTATTGGTTTATATGTAAACGATAATCTTATTGAAAACGATGGCTTTATCAACTTATCAAAGGCCGAAGTTGCTGCTATAAATGGATTAGACGGTTATGCTGTACCTAATACCAATGCACGTTACGGTTATCAAAGACCGAAAACATTAGAAGTAAAAGACTGATTTAAAGTATTAAATATATAAGTTAGTGATAATCCTACTCATAACACACTATGAATATTCTCGTAACAGGAGCCACAGGCTACATAGGTAAACGTATTATTCCTTTTTTATTAAATGAAGGACATACGGTTATTTGTGTTGTACGAGATAGACTTAGAGCTGATAAAAGTTACGCTGAAGAGGAAAATATTTATGTTATTGAAGGCGATTTTTTAAAACCTGAAACACTACATAACATCCCAAAAAAAATTGATGTAGCCTACTATTTAATACACTCTATGTCTAACTCTTCAAAAGATTTTGAATCTCTAGAAGAACGTTGTGCTTTAAATTTCAAAGATTATATTGAAACTACTAATGCTAAACAAGTTATTTATTTAAGTGGTATTACCAACGAAGAGATCCTCTCAAAACACTTAAGATCCAGAAAAAATGTTGAGAAGATATTAGCCTCAAATCAGTATGCGCTTACCATATTTAAAGCAGGTATTATTGTTGGTTCTGGTAGTTCTTCATTCGAAATTATAAGAGATTTAGTTGAGAAACTCCCATTTATGATAGCACCCAAATGGTTGAATACAAAAACACAACCTTTGGCTGTTAGAGATGTTTTATCATTTTTAACACGAGCTGCTGGTAACAAAACATTGTTTAATAAAAGCTTTGATGTTTTTGGTCCAGAAGTTTTAACCTATAAAGACATGCTACTTCAATTTGCCGAAGTAAGAGGATTAAAACGCTACATTTTAACCGTACCAGTAATGACTCCAAAACTATCGTCCTATTGGTTATATTTTGTAACGTCTACATCCTATAAATTGGCATCATCGTTAGTAGATAGCATGGGGATTCAAATTATAGGCAAGAAAAGTGATATCAATGAAATACTGGAGGTACATCCGCTTACTTATAAAGAAGCAGTGTCATTAGCTTTTGAGAAAATAGAACAAAATAGTATTGTTTCCAGCTGGAAAGATTCTATGGTAAGTAGCGGAAGGTTAAGAAACCAGTTGCATAAATATGTAAATGTTCCAAAATTTGGTTGTTTTAAAGATTATAAAGAGCGCCCAGTAACAAACATTGATAAGACTATTAATAAAATTTGGGCCATTGGCGGTAATACAGGTTGGTATTATGGGACCATTTTGTGGAGGTTGCGTGGTTATATCGACAAGCTTTTTGGAGGTATAGGTTTACGACGAGGACGAACAAGTCCAACAGAATTAGATGCTGGTGACGCCTTAGATTTTTGGCGCGTAATTTTTGCTAATAAAGAACAACAAAAACTTTTACTATATGCTGAAATGCGTTTACCGGGAGAAGCCTGGTTGGAGTTTAAAATTGAAGATAATTTATTAAAGCAAACCGCAACATTTAGACCCCGTGGATTATGGGGAAGACTCTATTGGTATAGTGTTTTGCCTTTTCATGGCTTTATATTTTCAGGGATGATTAACAAATTAGTTGATGTCGAATCATAAAAAACAAAACTTACCCCAAAAAAAATGTCCTGTTTGTAAACTGTCCTTTAACTGGCGAAAAAAATGGGAAAAGAATTGGGATACTGTTAAATATTGTAGTGAACGATGCAGAAGAAACAAAACAGCACAGGCTTAGTTTGGTTTAGAAATAACCTAAGAGTTCAAGATAATTATGTGCTAAATGAAGCCATAAAAAATCATAAACGTACCATTGCTGTTTATTGTTTTGATCCTAGGGATTTTGAAACCGACAAATTTGGATTTAAAAAAACGGATAAATTCAGAGCAAAATTTCTTATTGAAACTGTTCAAGATTTAAAGTCAAATTTAAAGGTATTAAATATTGAATTATTTATTTTTTTCGAATTACCAGAACGTTGTTTACCAAAATTAATTTCAGAATATCAAGTAACGCATATTTACTTGCAAAAAGAGTGGACAAGCGAAGAAGTAACTGTTTTTAGTGATTTAAAAAAAGTAGTCTCAACCGATGTTATTTTCAACACCTATTACGATCAGTTTTTACACCATCCATACGATGTAGATATGCCTTTTTCTGATATCCCTCAAGTATTTACAAACTTCAGAAAACATGCTGAAAAACAAAGTGATATCAGGTTATCTGTTATTAATAATCCATCAGAACCTATTGATACTATTAAAAATAAAACTCAAATTCCAAAATTAGAAGATTTAGGGTTTAACGATTTTGAAACACATATAAACTCTGCATTTCCATTTAAAGGCGGGGAGTCTGAAGCTACAAAACGATTGAATAATTATTTTTTTGAAACCAAAAAACTAGGATTTTATAAGAAAACAAGGAATGGGTTAATAGGAACAGATTTTAGCTCAAAATTCTCCCCGTGGTTAGCAAACGGAAGTATTTCTGCAAGAACTATTTATTGGCAAATCAAGACATTTGAAAAAGAACATTATAAAAATCAATCTACCTATTGGTTGATTTTTGAACTTATTTGGCGCGACTATTTTAAATACATATCCTTAAAACATGGAAATAGTATTTTCAAAATTGGTGGTATTCTGAAAAAAGAATATAAATGGAATAACGATAAAGATTTAGTTCAAAAATGGATAAAAGGTGAAACAAAATCATCTTTTGTAAATGCCAATATGATTGAACTTAAAAAAACAGGATGGATGAGTAATAGAGGGAGACAAAATGTAGCATCCTTTTTTTCAAAAGACCTAAAACTAGATTGGCGAATTGGAGCTGCTTATTTTGAATCGCTACTTATAGATTACGATGTACATAGCAACTATGGTAACTGGATGTATGTCTCTGGTGTTGGTAACGACCCTAGAGATCGAAAATTTAATGTAAAATTACAAGCAGAGCGTTACGATGGCAATAGAAAGTTTCAAAAGTTGTGGTTGCAAGAAACATTATTTTAAAAGTTATTCTCAGTGAAACAAAAGAAAATGAAAACACTTAGACTCATATTAGGAGACCAACTCAATATAAAACACTCATGGTTTAAAGAAACTAATGATGATGTTACGTATGGTCTTTTTGAAATGCGTCAAGAAACAGATTACGTAAAACATCACATTCAAAAAGTAATCGGTTTTTTTGCCGCAATGCGTCAGTTTTCAGAAGATTTAAAATCAAAAAAACATGATGTTCACTATTTAAAAATCAATGATGAAAACAATACTCAAAATCTCACTGAAAATCTTTCACTCTTAATAAAGGAATATAATATTGAACAATTTGAATACATATTTCCAGACGAATACAGATTAGACAAACAATTGAGTTCATTTTGTGAGGGTTTAAGCATACCTTCAAAAGCAGTTTTAGCAGAACACTTTTATACTCAGCGCGAAGACCTAGCAAATTTCTTTAAAGGGAAAAAGCAATATCTCATGGAGCATTTTTATCGAGACATGCGAAGGAAACATGATATTTTAATGGTCTCTAATCAACCTGAAGGTGGTAAATGGAATTACGATAAAAGCAATAGAAATAAATGGAAAGGCGATGTTGAAATTCCAAATTATAAAGTATTCAAAAATGATATTTCAGAGGTAAAAAAAGATATAGAAAAAGCAGATATAGTAACCATAGGTAAATTTGAAACTAAGACCTTCTCCTATCCTATTTCTAGAGTTCAGGCTTTAGAGCAATTAAAATATTTTTGTGAAGCATTATTGGTTCACTTTGGAGATTTCCAAGATGCGATGCATACAGATGAGGACTATCTATTCCATTCCCGATTATCTTTTGCCATGAATTTAAAACTCATCTCCCCAAAAGACATTATAACAAGCGTTATGAATTATTATCGAAAACACGGTGACGCAATTCATATTTCACAAGTCGAGGGTTTTATTAGGCAAGTTATAGGCTGGCGGGAATACATGCGAGGTATGTATTGGGCATTTATGCCAGATTACAAACAGAAAAACGAACTAGATAATCATAACAAATTACCAGACTTTTTCTGGACTGGAAAAACAAAAATGAATTGTTTAAAACATGCCATAACAAACTCTTTAGACAACGGGTATGCACACCATATTCAACGTTTAATGATTACTGGTAATTATGCACTTTTAACACAAACGAACCCGGATGAAGTTGACGATTGGTATTTAGGGATTTATGTTGATGCTATAGAATGGGTGCAACTTACCAATACAAGAGGCATGAGCCAATTTGCTGATGGTGGAAAAATAGCAACAAAACCTTATGTATCATCAGGCTCTTACATCAATAAAATGAGTAATTATTGTAGCGGATGCCATTACAATAAAAGTAAAAAAATAGAAGAAGATGCATGTCCGTTTAATAGTTTATACTGGAATTTTTTAGATGAAAAAAGGAAGTATCTCGGGAAAAATTTCAGAATGAAAATGATGTATAGTTTATTAGATAAAATGGATCCTTCTGAATTACAAAAGATAAAAGATAAAGCACAACATATCATAGCGCATCAAGATGAATACTAAGCCCCAAATACATTTAGTCTGGTTAAAACGTGATTTACGTTTACATGATAATGAGGCCATTTTTAATGCTTTAAAAACTGGTAAGCGCATTTTATTCCTTTATAGTTTTGAACCTATTCTATTGAACGACACACATTACAGCAAGCGTCATTGGGATTTTATTAAGGAATCCCTAATCGATTTGAATACGGAATTAAAAGCATATAACTCTAAGGTATTAATAGTACAATCAGATATAATAGCTGCTGTAAATCAATTATTAAACTACTATAAAATAAATACTATTTACTCACATCAAGAAACGGGTATACTAGTCACCTTTGAAAGAGACAAAACCTTTCAGCGGTTTTGCAAAAATAACCTCATCTCATGGAACGAAAACATTAACAATGGTGTTCGTAGAGGTTTAACAAATCGTAAAAATTGGACTGAATTATCAAATGCCTTTTATGAAATTGAGCCACTTCCCTTTAACCCAGAAAAAAAACAACTCTTAACCATAGAAGAGATTGAAACCTTAGAAACCCATTTTAAACTACCAGATTTGCTAACGGATAGCAATTCTCCTTTTCAAAAAGGGGGTCGTTCTATGGGTCTTAAATACTTAAAATCGTTTTTTAAAGATCGGTATTCCAACTACATGTTTCATATTTCAAAACCAGAACTAGCCAGAAGTAGTTGCAGTAGAATTTCCCCCTATATCGCTTGGGGAAACTTATCAATTCGAGAAGTCTATCATGAAGCGTATCATTTAAAAAGCACATCAAAACATAAAAAAGCACTTGAAGCATTTATGTCTAGACTACGTTGGCAGGCACATTTTGTTCAAAAATTTGAAATGGAGCACACTATGGAAGAAGCCAGTATAAATAAGGGCTTTCATAAACTAAAAAAAAACGTATCTAAAATATATCAAGAGGCTTGGAAAAACGGTTTAACAGGCTATCCGCTTGTTGATGCTTGCATGCGTTGCTTGAATGAAACTGGTTATTTAAACTTTAGAATGCGAGCCTTGGTCGTTTCATTTTTTACACACAATCTCTGGCAACCATGGCAAGAAGCAACAACACATTTATCGCAAATGTTCTTAGATTTTGAACCTGGTATTCACTTTCCACAATTACAAATGCAGGCAGGTGAAACGGGTATAAATATGTTGAGAATATACAACCCAATAAAAAATAGTTTAGAACATGACCCTGATGCTTTTTTTATAAAAAAATGGGTACCCGAATTATTACCGCTTGACACTGCTTTTGCGCATCAACCCTATTTAATGACTGAACTTGAACAACAATTCTATAATTTTAAACTTGGGAAAGACTATCCTTATCCTATTGTCGATTTAGACGCTACAAGAAAAAAAGCAGGTGAGACTTTATGGAATCTCAAGAAAAACAAAAAAGTTATTGAAGAAAGTAAAAGAATCCTTAAAAAACACACTCTTAACCAAAGATCATTTAACAGCTAAACTATTAATAAGCAGAGTTTTAAAATAAACAATAAGTTTCATCAATAGTGAAATATAAATTTTTGTTTAATGTTTACCTAAAAAAGGTAAACATTTTGTATATTTGATGTATCAATAAGCAAAAATGATATTAGATTCAACATACCACAATAAAGAAGAAAAGCATACTTTAAATGACTTAGTTGGAAGACCTTTTACACTTCTAGAATCTTTAAAAATGAAAGGTGTTGGCTCTAAACGAATGATTATTGAGGATGTAAGTCCGAATTTACAATCTTATATAAACACCGTTTCAGATGCGAACTATGCGAATATAGAATTACGAAAAAATGGCATTCTAATATTCATCAATAAAGGTTTAAAAAATTTCATTTGGGGTATTCCTTATTATCAGTTGGTTATTTATAAAACCAATGGAGCAAGTATCCATGCTCAAGGAAAATTTATTCATTTTAGAAACAATAAAATGTTTAAAGAAAACAAAGCATTTTTTAGTAAAATGTTAGATGAGAAAATAAAATACGACGAACAATATAACTTCCACCACATATGAATTTATCTATAGAAGAAATAGACAGAGTTATAGAAATGGCTTGGGAAGATAGAACCACTTTTGATGCCATAAAATTTCAATTTGGTTTAAAAGAACAGGAGGTTATTGAACTGATGAGGAAAGAAATGAAACCAAGTAGTTTCAGACTATGGAGGAAACGGGTACAGGGCCGTCAAACAAAGCATGAAAAACTGAGGGTATTTGACAAAGGTCGTTTTAAATGCAGTAGACAAAAGCAAATTACACACAATAAAATTTCAAAACGCTAACGTGCTTTGATTAATGTATAATCATTAAGACAGCACATAAAAAAGAGTAACATGAAAATAAACACATTAGAAAAAGAAGCGAGTACAAACAAACTAAATGGCTTTTCAGCTACAGACATTGGCGATGACCATCTATATACTGGTTTAGAGACGCCCATGAAGCCTGATGCCTTTAAATTGAATGACACCGAAAAAAAAGAGCGTATAGCAATTCTTTTCGAAGAAATTATGGATGTTATGGGATTGGATTTAACTGATGATTCTTTACAAGGCACACCAAAAAGAGTAGCAAAAATGTATATAGATGAAATATTTTCAGGTTTAAACCCAGCTAATAAACCAAAGGTTGCTCTGTTTGATAACAAATACAAATATAACCAGATGTTGGTGGAGAAGAATATTACATTCTATTCTAATTGTGAGCATCATTTTGTTCCAATTATTGGTAAAGCCCATGTTGCTTATATTTCCTCAGGAAAAGTTATTGGACTATCTAAATTAAATAGGATTGTTCAGTATTATGCTAAACGTCCTCAAGTACAAGAACGTTTAACAAATCAAATAGCCAACGAGTTAAAAACAATTTTAGATACTGAAGATGTAGCGGTTATTATTGATGCCAAACATTTATGTGTATCTTCTAGAGGCATAAAAGATGAAACATCTTCGACAGTTACTGCTTATTATGGGGGAAATTTTAACACTTCAGAGAAAATTACAGAATTACAGAATTATATAAATAGTTAGTATCATGGAATTAATTGACAAAGCATTAGAGTTTGAACAAAGAAAAATGAGATCATTATCAACCAGTGATCGTGTAAAGCTATCTAGAGAAGCAAAAGCTTTAATCTTAGATTTAAATCAAGTTTACAAGGTAAAAAAAGATGAAAAAATCATGGATATCATGAAGCGCTTAACCGTTATAAAAAGAAAAGTGGAGAAGCGACTAAAGGGAAGACTTTTATAGAGACTACCAAAAAAGAGCTTCTTACATCTGTAAATATTAAATTTTCCCTAATAATTCTATATTAAAATAGTTAATCTAGCATAATTTACTATATTGGCGATATTGGTATGCAAATTGCACCAGTAAAGTAGATTAAAGATTAAAAAAAAATTATGGAGATTATTGATAAGGCTTTAGCATTTGAGCAACGCAGACACACTTTTAAAACAACAAGTGAGCGTATAGAATCGTCTAGAGAAGTTAAAAGTTTAATATTAGGCTTAAACGATATTTATAAAGAGAAAAAAGATCCAGAGATAATGGATCTGATGAAACGATTGACTGTTATAAAACAAAAAATTGAAAAAAGGCTAAAGGGCAGGCCATAACAAATAATATGCCCTGAAAACCATGAAAACAATAATTATAGTTGGTGGAAGTAAGGGCATTGGAAAAGCCATTGTTACAAATTTATTAGCGCATTGTAATGTTATAAACATTAGTAGAAATGCTCCTGATATATCGCATGACAACCTTACTCACCATCATTGCGATGTTACCAAAGATGAATTACCAGAAATTGAAGCTGCAGATGGGTTAGTTTACTGCCCAGGAAGTATCAATCTAAAACCAATTTCTAGACTAAGTATTGATGATTTTAAAGACGATTTTGAAATCAATGTGCTTGGTGCTGTAAAAGTGATTCAAAAATACCTTCCAATTTTAAAAAATGGAACCAAACCATCTATTGTTCTTTTTAGTACCGTAGCCGCAAAATTAGGTATGCCTTACCACGCTAGTGTTGCTGTATCTAAATCTGGTGTTGAAGGTTTAGTAAAATCTTTAGGTGCAGAATTAGCGCCTACTCTACGTATTAATACTATTGCACCAACAGTTACAGATACGGAATTAGCCTCCAAATTGTTGCGAAACGAAAAGATGATAGATAATATCACTGAACGTCATCCGCTGAAAAAGTTTTTGTCACCCAAGGAAGTTGCAGACATGGCAGAATTTCTATTATCAGATAGCTGTGCTTCTATTTCGGGCCAAATATTTGAAATGGACTGTGGTATAGTTAGTTTTAAAATATAAGCTATGAATCCTCTAAAAGTATTTTTGGCCACCTTAAATTCAAAAAGTAATTCATCTACAAAAATGAATATCGATTCCATTTATGACATAAAAATTAATGATATAAATGGAAAACCTATCGATTTATCTCAATTTAAAGGCAAACATATCCTTTTTGTTAATGTAGCCTCTAAGTGTGGATTTACATCTCAATACAAAGATTTACAAAAGTTATATAATACATATCAAGATAAACTTCAAATTATAGGTTTACCATGCAACCAATTTGGAGGTCAAGAACCAGGAGATTCTGAAGCTATAGCATCATTTTGTGAAATAAATTATGGTGTTACATTTCTGATTACAGAAAAAATTAATGTAAAAGGCAAGCAACAACATCCACTTTATACTTGGCTCACACAAGACATTAATAACGGTGTTAAAAACTCCTCTGTAAAGTGGAATTTTCAAAAATATTTAATTGATTCAAATGGTAAATTTATAGATTATTACATGTCTACAACAAATCCTCTGAGTTCAAAAATTACAAATCATTTAAAATAAAAAGCCATGTTCGGATTATTAAAAAAGAAATCTAAAATAGAAAAACTAGAAAAAAGATTTAAAAAACTGATGCAGGAATGGCATACACTTTCTTCAGTTAATCGGTCTGCTAGTGATGAAAAATATGCAGAAGCTCAAATTATTGCTCAACAAATAAATATGCTAAAAAGTAAAGCCGCTTAAATACATTTAAACATATTTAGCAATAAATTTTGGAGTATTAGCTTATAGGAGTTGCATCATCCATAATCAACCACATATTAAAAGTTACAGGAATTAAAGAAGTAAGTTATACTTTATAATTCATTTTATAATAGTTAAAACTAATAACTTAATATTCTTATATTCAATAAGTGAGACTAAAAAACCAATTAAATTCATCAACAATTAAATATTAAAAATGAAGCTCCTCAAATACATCTTATTTTTTTTGGTAATCAATTTTGGAGCGCTTGCTATTGGAAGTTGGCTGATGGAGAATGGACCACAAACAGCATGGTATACAAATTTAAATCAAGCACCTTGGACACCACCTGGTTGGGTTTTTGGTGTAGCTTGGACTAGTATTATGATTTGTTTTTCAATATACATGGCATACTTATACAAAATGCTTTCATCAACTAATGTTATTATACTATTCAGTATTCAATTTGTTTTAAACGTTATTTGGAATTATATTTTTTTCAATCAACATTTAGTAGGTTTTGGATTTACAGTCATTCTGCTACTCACCGTTGTTGTTTCAGCATTTATGTTTTCCTATAAAAAAGAAATGGGTTTAAAAACCATGCTCATTCTTCCCTATTTAATTTGGTTGTGTATTGCAACTTCACTTAATGGCTATATTCTATTGTACAATTAATTTTTAGAGATTCACTTATTCAAGGGAATAGAAAAAATATCTATCTATGAAAATATACACACTTCACAAAAAACAGAACTTACCAATTACTATAGAGCAAGCCTGGGATTTTTTATCAGATCCAAGAAACCTCAAAACAATTACTCCTGATTATATGAGTTTTAATATATTATCAGGAGCAGACAGACCTATGTTTGCTGGTCAAATTATACAATACATTGTTACCCCAATTTTAAGTATAAAAACAAAATGGGTTACTGAAATTACACACATTGTTGATAAGCATTATTTTGTTGACGAACAACGATATGGACCTTATGCGTTATGGCATCATAAACATTTTATTAAGGAAATTGATGGTGGTGTAGAAATGGAAGATATTATAGACTATAAAGTGCCTTTTGGTTTGCTAGGACAACTGGTTCATCCTATATTAGTGAAACCTAAATTGGAAGAAATTTTTAATTATAGAACTGAAAAATTAGAAGAACTTTTTGGCGTTTATAAGTAAAATTAGGTTTTCGCTTTCGCGGAAATAAAAAAAACTGAAACATTTAATGAAGCAAACTGTAAATATATTTTGGTTTAGACGTGATTTAAGATTGGACGATAATGTTGGATTTTTTGAAGCCTTAAATTCTGAAAATCCAGTGTTACCTATTTTTATTTTTGATTCTGAAATTTTAGAAAAGCTTCCAGAAGATGATGCACGTGTTACGTTTATTCATGAAACACTGCAAGACATGTGTTCAACTTTACAAAAAGAACATCATAGCAGTATTGCGATATTCCATGGCAAACCAATTGACATATATAAGGATTTAGTTGAGGAATACGACATAGAGGCGGTTTATACTAACCATGATTATGAACCTTATGCTACAAAGCGTGATGAAATAATACAATCTTTTTTAGCTGAAAATAATATTGAATTCAAAACTTTTAAAGATCAAGTTATTTTTGAAAGAGACGATGTCGTAAAAAAAGACGGAACACCTTATGTGGTTTACACGCCCTATATGAAACTCTGGAAAGAAACATTTAAATCTCACGATTTAAAAATTTTCCACACAAACACCCATATGAATAATTTGGTAGAACATTCAAGATTACCAAACCTGAGTTTATCTGAGGTTGGTTTTAAAAAATCCAGTCAGAATATAAAACCTTATACAGTAACGCCAATACTTATTCAAGAGTATGAAGCAACTCGAAATTTTCCCGCTAAAGACAGCACTTCCAGACTTGGTCCGCATTTACGGTTTGGAACCGTAAGTGTTCGTAAAATGATTAAAAAAGCCATTGCTGAAAACAATGAAATATTTTGGCAAGAGCTAATTTGGCGCGAATTTTTTATGCAAATTCTTTGGCATTTTCCACATACAAAAGAGTCAAGTTTTAAATCGAAATACGACAGAATAGAATGGCGTAATAACGAAGTTGAGTTCAAAACTTGGTGCGAAGGAAAAACAGGGTACCCTTTAGTTGATGCTGGCATGAGACAACTTAACGAAACAGGCTTTATGCATAATCGTATTAGAATGTTAGTAGGTAGTTTTTTATGCAAACATTTACTAATTGATTGGCGCTGGGGCGAAGCTTATTTTGCTGAAAAATTACACGATTATGAAATGGCAAGCAACATTGGCAACTGGCAATGGGTTGCTGGAAGTGGTGTTGATGCTGCGCCGTATTTTAGAATTTTTAATCCTACTACTCAAATCCAAAAATTTGATAAAGATTTGAATTATATTAAGCAATGGGTTCCTGATTTTCAAGAATTCACTTACCCACAGCCTATGGTAGACCATAAGTTTGCTAGAGAAAGGTGTTTAGAAACTTACAAAGCAGCTTTGAATTAAGCTATAGTATATTGTTAACGAACAGTTTTTTATATTATATAAATTAACTTCAAATAATATATAGAGTGGTTGTTATTTTTTATTACCACAAAAAAAGCTTCCAAACGGAAGCTTTTTTTATAATTTGATTTTATAAAAAGTAAAATGATGTACTACTTCACTTTTACTGGAGCATTAAGTTTTGAACTCATTTCCATAGAAATGGATGATCTATCAAACTTTAATTTTCCAGCCATAGTTTCAATAACACAACTGTTATCCTTATCATTTAACTCTGAAATTTTACCGTGTAAACCACTTTTAGTGATTACTTTATCGCCACGCTTTAATTCGGCTGCAAATTTCTTTTCCTTTTTTGCACGTTTCATTTGTGGTGCAATCATAAAGAAATACACAACAACAAACATTAATACAAATGGTAATAAACTACCTATTCCTTCTCCCATTATAAATTTATTTAGCTTTTAGCTTGTATTGGTTGTGATTTAGCAGGGTCTGGTTTTACAAATGCTGTAATTTTTACAATCTCAGAACCTTTTTCAGTGTTAGCAGTAACTGTTATAGTTTTAGTAATTTTATTTGAACCGCTTCCGTTAAATTTAACCGAAAACTCACCAGAACTACCAGGTAACAAAGGCTCTCTACTCCAATCTTGAGGTACGGTACAACCACAAGAACTTTTAATATCTGTAATAACTAAAGGGGCTTCACCCTTATTCGTGTACTTAAAAGTCGTTTCAACAGCAGTTTTAGCTTCAATTTCTCCAAAATCGTGCTCTTTTTTATCGAACTCTAGTACTGGAAATTTAGACGAAACTGCGTCTCGAGCAGCAGCAGCAGCAACATTACTCTCTTCAATTTTTTGAGTAGCGTTCTCTTTACAAGAGGTAAAAGCGATTAAACACATGGCGCTAAGTCCTAATATTATTTTCTTCATGATAAATATTTTAAGATTTAAAGTTCCGCAAAAATAGTAATTATTTAAACGATTAAAAATTTTTGTATTCTTCTTAACACATCTTTGTTACTAAAACTTGTTTTACATGAGTCCGCGACCAACTTTTTTCAATTCTCCAGAAGCTTCATATTCCTTAACAAGCTTATCTAAAATACCATTAATAAAAATACTGCTTTTAGGAGTAGAATATTCTTTTGAAATTTCTAAATACTCATTAATAGTTACTTTTACTGGTATTGACGGAAAGTTATTTAATTCACAAATAGCCATTTGTAACAACACAAAATCTACATTAGCAATACGATCTGAATCCCAATTTTTTGTTTTCAGATCAATCTCTGTATTTATAGCGGTACTATTTAAAAGTGTTTTCTTGAATAAATCGATTGCAAACTGCTTGTCTTCAATATCTCTATATAGTTTAGGTGTAAAGTAATTTTCAGCAGAGGTTTCCTTTACCTTTCTAAGCAATTTTAAAATGGTGGTGTTAACTGTTGGAAGGTCATCTAACCAGGTTAGGTTTTTATCTTCCATATAATCATAAAGCTTATCGTTTGGAGCAATAATATCTTTAAAAACATCAATAATAAAAACTTTGTCTTCTTTAAAATCAGAGACTCTGGTTTTCATATATTCTTTGTATAAATCACTAGAGATGATATCTTTAAAAATAATATCGATATACTCACCATCTAACTCCCAATTGTTTATTTTATTGGCTTCAAGTTGATTTTTTAACGCAAGATTTTCTTTCAAAAGTTTCAATAACTGGTTGTTAACAAACTTTCTATTTGGGTCTTTATCTTCTTTAGTTGCAAGATGCTTTTTTTGCTTTTTTTGTAAATCACTTTCAGCTCTTTTTTGAACTTCAATAAGCAAAGCCATTAACAACAAATACAAGTTGTACATGTTATCAATACTAAACAGTAAAAATTTTTGATCCTTACTAAAATCGTCACTCTCACTACCTTTAAAGGCATACATGGTTTGCATGACTTTTACACGGATATGTCTTCTATTTAGCATCATTACAAAGAACTTTAATTAAAAATTATGAAATACTTTCATTGTTTTTTAGTGCCGCAAAAATAACATTATATTTAAAATAAACATCACATATTTTTTAATTATTACGGTGATTTATTTTAAGCTATATTTAACAATTAGCAGACCTTATAAATCGCCTTAATTAGCATTAATGCCCTATATTTGCTATCATATTCCTTAGAAAGTTAATGAAAGAATTAAGGCATTTAAATAAATACTTTTTTAAATATAGATGGCATCTCATTGTAGGTTCCATCATCACCATTATTGCAAGGTTATTTCTTTTATATACACCACGTTATGTAAAAAAAATATTTGTAGCTATCGAAAAATATTTTGATAAATCTATCAGTGAAGACGTTTTTAGAGCAGATTTATTAGAAGCTATTCTGTATATTATTGGAGCTGCTCTTATTGCTGCTATTCTTACTTTTTTTATGAGGCAGACTATTATAAATGTGTCGCGTTATATTGAATATGATTTAAAAAATGAAATTTATGCGCAATACCAAAGGCTTTCGTTAAACTTCTATAAAAAGAATAGAACTGGCGATTTAATGAACCGTATTACAGAAGATGTATCTCGAGTTCGTATGTATGGAGGTCCAGCATTAATGTATAGTATAAATACACTTGCACTTTTTGTTATAGTTATTATTTACATGGTTAATGCATCACCAAAACTAACGCTATATACTGTTGTACCGCTTCCTATCCTATCAGTTATTATTTATAAATTAAGTAAAGAAATCCATAAGCGAAGTACTATTGTTCAAGAATATTTATCTAAGCTTTCCACATTTACACAAGAATCTTTCAGTGGTATTTCTGTAATAAAAGCTTATGGCATTGAGCCACAAACTTCCATTAATTTTAAATCGCTTTCCGCGGAAAGCAAAGACAAACAAATCAGCTTAGCTAAAGTACAAGCATGGTTTTTTCCTATGATGATATTACTCATTGGGACAAGTAATTTACTAGTTATTTATGTTGGAGGTATGCAATATATTAATGGAGAAATTGAGAGTATTGGTACTATTGCTGAGTTTATTATATATGTAAATATGCTTACATGGCCAGTTGCAACTGTCGGTTGGGTAACATCCATAATTCAACAAGCTGAAGCATCACAAAAAAGAATTAATGAATTCTTAAAAATTGAACCTGAAATTAAAAATAAAGTTGATAATCCTACTGAAATTAATGGACATATTGTTTTTAAAGATGTATCATTCACCTACGACGATACAAATATTCAAGCGCTAAAAAATGTAAGTTTTAAAATTAATGAAGGTGAAACTTTAGCTATTTTAGGAAAAACGGGCTCTGGAAAATCTACAATTTTAGATTTAATTGGAAGGCTTTATGATATTGATAAAGGATCCATTAAAATAAGCAGTACTGACATTGACGAACTAAATTTAAATGATTTACGAGATAGTATTGGTTATGTACCTCAAGATGCCTTTTTGTTTTCTGATTCTATAAAAACCAATATTAAATTCGGTAAACAAGATGCTACAGATGCTGATGTTATTGAAGCGGCAAAAAATGCTCAGGTACACAAAAACATAATTAAATTTAATAAAGGTTACGATACGGTATTAGGAGAACGAGGTATTACATTATCAGGTGGACAAAAACAACGGGTATCAATAGCAAGAGCGATTATAAAGTCGCCAAAAATTTTATTATTTGATGATTGCCTATCTGCTGTTGATACTGAAACTGAAGAGAAAATTTTAAAAAACCTCAGCAAAATCTCCAAGGGTAAAACATCTATTATAGTTAGCCATAGAGTATCTTCAGCTAAAAATGCAAATAAAATAATTGTTTTAGACGAAGGGAAAATTGTTCAACAAGGCACTCATGAAACACTAATTAATGTAGATGGCTATTATAAGCATTTATACTTAAAACAATTAAGCGAAACAACTTCCAACAAATTATAATAAGAAAGCGTATTTTTATTCAATTAAATGCAATGAAATCCAATATTTTAAAAAGAAAAATTAAAATCTATTGGTTATTAACGTTTTTTTTAAGATTTTTGATATTATAACTAGATAAATAAATACGTACAAGGCATGATGGAAAATGAAGAGATTTTTTCAAAAGTATTAAGAGCAGGTAGAAGAACCTATTTTTTTGATGTAAGAGCAACTAAAGCTGAAGATTATTATTTGACAATTACTGAAAGTAAAAAGTTTACTAATGATGACGGTTCGTTTCATTACAAAAAGCACAAAATATATATTTACAAAGAAGACTTTACTGAATTTAAAGAGATTCTAGCTGAAATGACAGATTATATCATTAGAGAAAAAGGTGATGAAGTGATCAGTGAACGCCATCAAAAAGACTTTAAAAAAGAATATGAAGATGATGCCTCTAAAGTTACTGAAGCCTCTATAAAAACTGAAAAACCTGAAAGTTTTACAGACATAGATTTTGATGACATTTAAAATCTTAAAATAAAACTATAAATACCGTTGCCAAAAGCAGCGGTTTTTTTATGCTATTATCTTAGCTCACACTACTACCATTTTTCACTTTCACCTCTGGCTTTAAAAGTATAACATCTTTACCATTTACAGCTCCTAATACCAAGCAATCGCTACTAAATTTAGCTATTTTCTTTTTAGGAAAGTTAACCACCGCAACGATTTGTCTATTTAGTAAATCTGCTTTTTCATAACGTGTCGTTATTTGAGCTGAAGATTTTTTAACCCCTAAATCTCCAAAATCTATAGTAAGTTGATAAGCTGGGTGTCGTGCTTCTGGGAAATCATTAACTTCAATTATAGTTCCTACCCGTAAATCTACTCTAGTAAAGTCGTTAAAAGTAATTGTGCTATCCATTTTTTAAAAATACAAATTATCCCGAACTTTGAATAAATTATAAAGCTATGTCAAGAACTCCTTCAAACATGCTTCCATTAGGAACTAAAGCACCTGAATTTTCACTTTTCGATACGGTTTCAGAAAATCCATTAAACCTTAAAGAACTAAAAGGAGAAAAAGGCACTGTTATTATGTTTATCTGTAACCACTGCCCTTTCGTTATTCATGTTAATCCTGAAATCGTTTCTATAGCTAACGCTTTCGCAGAAAAAGGTATTGCTTGTATTGCTATTTCTAGTAACGACGTTGTTAATTACCCTCAAGATTCACCAGAAAAAATGAAGGCGCATGCAAAAAATAACAACTACCCCTTTCCGTATTTATATGATGAATCTCAAGATATAGCAAAAGCTTATGATGCTGCTTGTACTCCAGATTTTTATGTTTTTGATGGCGATTTAAAATTATCTTACAGAGGTCAATTAGATGATTCTAGACCTGGAAATGGAATTCCTATTACTGGGAAAGATTTACGACATGCATTACATTGTTTGATTGAAGGCAAAGAAAATAACGCCATCCAAAAGCCAAGTATTGGTTGTAATATTAAATGGAGAAATTAATCTAATTTTAATTGCCAAATACCAACATCTTGCCATTTGCCAAATTTCAAACCTACTTCTTTTAAATTTGCCACTTGCTCGAATCCAAATTTCTCATGTAGTTTTATACTTGCGGCATTAGGGATTGTTAAAACACCTAGAACAGTATGCAAATTAGTGGCTTTTAATTGCTTCAATAATTCAGCATATAGTTTGGTGCCAATCTGTTTTCCATGTGCGTTGTGCTGCACATATACGGTAGATTCTACCACATAGTTATACGCTGGTTTCGGTCTAAATCTACTACCGTAAGCAAATCCTAGAATATTATTATTTTCTTCGTAAACAATAAAAGGATATTCAGCATTTATGTGATTTACTTTTTCTGAAAACGCTTCAAGGGAAAGCGCTTCAATATCAAAAGTAACGGTGGTATGCAATACATAATAATTATATATATCTAATAACTTATCAATATCGCTTATATGTACTGATCTAATCATATTAAAGCCAACCTTTACGTTTAATTAAATTTTCGATATGTGCGAAATGATGGTTACTATGCCACGCATAATTACCAATATTAAAATGTAATTTCACTTCTCTATTGGTTTCAGGATGAATAAAATATTTTCCCAAATCATCATCAGACAATTTTTTTAACAAATACACCAACTTAAAATGAATGGCTCTTATATGATTTAAAGACATATCTATTGGTGCCGCTTTAGAATCTATAAGTTCTGCCCAACGATCTTCATGATATGCTTTTATAACAGGTTTATCTTCTGTTAATGCCCATTTAAAACGGGTGTAACTATGATGATGACTATCTGAAATATGGTGAATAACTTGACGAATAGTCCACCCTTCTGGTCTGTATTGGGTATCTAACTGCTGATTTGATAAATCTTTAACCAGATTTTCTAAACGATTTGGAAAATGCTCTAGAATAGAAATCCAACTTTCAATATGTTGATTGGAAATATTATTAGGGCAATCAAACTGTCCGATAGGGTATTTTAATTGTTCTAATTCTGAAGTATTCACAAATTTCAATTTTGAAAATAGAATCTAAAATAAGTATAAATTATGATTAGGCAACTTCTAAGGTGTCGTTTTTTTTTGCCCAATTAACGGCTGTAAAAAGCGAATTGAAATTTTTTATTTTATGCTTAAAGAATAAACTTTCTACCATAAGATTGAGTTTATTACTTGGTCTTTCAGAAACCACATAATATCCTTTTAAAAAATAATTACTTTTATAAAAACTCAACCAGTCAAGTGCTACAACAGCATAAGAGTTAATCCGATTGGAAATATAAATAAGATCTTGCCCATCTGTACCCAGAAAACAAGTAACATCTTCAACAATTTGGCTAGCATGATCTTTCCAATTAAAATTAATACCACTTTTAAACTCAGAAATTACAAAGCCATTAAAAATAAACACATCGCCAAAAGCATAATTAAGTTCTTTTAATACTTCTGAATTTAAATTGGTTTCCTTTACACTTATCATAATGCAAAAGTATATTTAGACCTTTAATTGATAAAATATATTCGACAAACCCTTAAATTAAACGCTATGCTACTTTTAGGAACAAAAAAACACTCTAGAAACTAGAGTGCTTTTTAATAATTATTTTATTTTGAGTCTCTTTTGATAGAGATACTTCACTACATTCAGTATAAGCGATTCACTAACTTTAAAAAAAAAAGTTGTTCTCTGCTTACTTTACAGCCATTAACTCTACATCAAAAACTAGAGTAGCATCTGGTGGAATAACACCTCCAGCACCTGCACTTCCGTAGCCTAAATGACTTGGAATTACCAAACGTGCCTTGTCGCCTACTTTTAGTAAACTAATCCCTTCATCCCATCCCGGAATAACTTGACCAACTCCTAAAGGAAAATCGATAGGTGCATTACGTTTGTATGACGAATCAAAAACAGTTCCGTCTGATAACTGACCTTTATAATGCACAGAAACTGTTTGCCCTTTTTCTGCTTTTACACCATCACCTTTTTGGATAATTTGGTAACGCAATCCGCTTTCAGTTTTATCAAAACCTGAAGCCAATTTATCTAACTCTGCTGCTGCTGCTGCTTTAACTTCTGCCTCTCTTTTTGCTCTTGAACCTTCAAACGTTCTAAAGGCTTCAATAGGATTAAAAGCTTCAGCATCTGCTCCAACTCTAACTATTTCTAAAGTTTCAATTTTATCACCTTGTGCTATAGCATCAACAATATCTTGTCCGCTTTGTACTTTACCAAAAACGGTATGTTTCCCATCTAACCAAGCTGTTTCTGTATGGGTTATAAAAAACTGACTTCCATTTGTTCCTGGTCCTGCATTGGCCATAGATAAAATTCCTGGTCCGTCGTGTTTTAAATCTGGATGAAACTCATCATCAAACTGGTATCCTGGATTTCCAGAACCTGAACCTTGTGGGCATCCGCCTTGAATCATAAAATCTGGAATAACTCTATGGAATTTTAAACCATCGTAATATGGTGTACCTTGAGGTTTTACTTTGTTTTCTAGGTTCCCTTCAGCTAAAGCCACAAAATGCCCCACTGTTCCTGGTGTTTTTTTGTATTCTAAAGTAACAAGAATTTCTCCTTTTGTTGTATTGAATTTTGCGTATAATCCGTCTTGCATGATAGTATTTTTTATTAGAAGCTGCAAATATATAAAACATACATAACTAAAACTTAATACTTAAGTAAAATCATAAAATGTATGTCGCAGGCATCCTTTTACAAAAATAATATAGAATGACATGAAACCTCCATAACTGATTTTGATATAACAGATAATACTAAATGGAAGCTGCATGTGACCAATAGAAAACAAAAATAATGGACACATAAAATGATTTACAATTATAGTTTTGCACTTAACAATTATAATTTTAGTTTTACAAAAATGATTTTCGATGAAATTTAGTTTAAATAAAATCTTTGGTGCTTTAGGAAATACTCGAAACAAAGAGGCAACTCTTGATGATAATCAAATTAAGGATCTTATTAACGCAATTGATGAGGAAGCCTTTGCTGTTTCAGAACAAAATATCCTATTTGCTAAAACTTCTGAATTAGGTGGCTACTTTTATGTCATCACTATAATAGTAGGCAGTTTTAAAATTAAAACTAATAAAGGTGCAACACTTTCTTTAGAAGGAAATGATTTTGATTTAGTGTTAAATTCGGATATGGATGAATTTGAATCCGACCATTCTAATGTATCCAATCGATATATGACCAGAATAGATTTCCAGATTGAAAAAGAAGATGTTCCAAAATTTGATAAAAAAAGTATCAAAATTTTAAAATTATCAGCCAAAAAACAGGAGATTTTATTTAACACACTTTAAGTTAATAAGTTGCTCTACTATGACTTATACTAAGTTATTTATTTTTTTAATCTACTAAAAATTTGATGATAGCGGTTTTGAAATTACTTGACTTTGTCAGAAAAAAACGATAACTTCGTTTAACAATCGATAAATTTTATTGAAACGGAAACTTATCTTTGCATTGTGCTTAATTTAGAAAAACGATAAATGAAAGAAAAATTAAGAAATATTATAGAAGATAATAAATCCAAAAAAGGAAAAATATTTGACTATTTTATTCAAATTTTAATTCTATTATCGCTTATTGCATTTACAATTGAAACCTTTCCCGACAACTCTAAAAACACAATTGAAACTCTAAAAACTTTTGAGTTATTATGTGTCTTAATATTTTCTGTTGAATATCTATTGAGAATTTACGTTTCAAAAAAACCATTTAGGTATATTTTTAGCTTTTATGGAATAATTGACTTCCTTGCCATTTTCCCTTTCTATCTCAAAGGAGCGTATGACTTACGAGCATTAAGAGTTTTTAGGATTTTCAGAATATTTAGAGCTTTAAAACTAATTAGATATAACAAAGCCTTAAACCGATTTCATATAGCGGCTAAAATTGTAAAGGAGGAGATAGTTCTATTTTTAATTGTAACATCTATTTTCATTTTTCTAGCATCTGCAGGAATTTACTTTTTTGAAAACGAAGCTCAACCTGAAATATTCACTTCTGTTTTACATAGTGGTTGGTGGGCAGTTGTAACTTTAACTACAGTTGGTTATGGAGATGTTTATCCGATAACAGTTGGAGGGAAAATATTTACTTTTTTCATATTGCTAATTGGTGTTGGAATTGTTACAATTCCAGCAGGTTTAGTTGCAAGTGCTTTATCAAAAGCTAGAGAAATAGAAGAAGAAAACATAAAAAAACCTAACTAAAAAAATATGAATATACTAAACGACATCGTTAGTGGAGCATCAAGACAATTTGGAAGAGAATTTGGTCGTGCAGGAGCAAATACAATTTTAAAAGGAGCTAATTCTTACACAGTTCGAGAAATAAGTAATTATTCGGGGAGAATAAAACCTTCTGACAGTCAAATCATAAAGGCTATTAAAGAAATTCAAAAAGTCAAATTTGTTTCAACCAATAAAGCAAATGCGTCAAGATTAATAGACATAACTGATTTAATGTTATCAAACATATCTTTTACTGGTAATGAAACTTTAAATCAATTAACTGACCTTAACGAATTAGTGAATCAATACAACAATAAATTTGACCACGGAAGTTCTTTAATTGATGATGACTTTAAAGACAAGAGTATTGACTATTTAGAAGATAAGCGTAATGAATTTGTTGCTTTGATGGATAAATTTAATAACGAAACAAAAGTATTTATCAATGGAAATCTTGAGTTAGCTAAACAAAAAAGAAAATCAAAAAAGACAACAACAATATTGGCATTTCCGATTTTAGGAAGTTTAGGAATTCATAAGTTTTATTTAGGACAAATTGGACAAGGTATTTTGTATTTTATGTTTTCATTTTTACTTATTCCTGCAATAATTTCACTATTTGAATTTATTTCATATTTATCAATGTCAACAGAAAAATTTGACACTAAATTTAATCCAGAATATAGTTATTACAATCAATTTAGAATAACAAACTAAGCAAAACACCGTGTAAAAAAAAAATTGCTGGTAAAAGCCAATTTACGAAAGTCAACGCGGACTTTCTATTTGTGATTTATTTGCTAACTTTAGTACTTAAAACATACAACTTTTCTTACACAAACACTTTAAACGAATCTCTCCAAAAAACAGCAATCTTAGAATTAAAACATAAGCTAGCAAGCAAATGCGTAAGGGATTGCAGCGGCATCCTTTTTTAAAATAGTAAACATAGACTTTATTTAGAACTTTAATTTAACAGATAGCAACGGCCTTCGTCCTCGCTATGACATATAAAAAAGATATAGCGAAACATTTATGATCATGAATCAAAAAATATTAAATAGAAAAGCATGAATAAAAGCCCGACCCTTATGGTAACGCCCAAATTATTTCACAATTAATTTGCTACTTCACTAATAAACTTAATTCGGTATAAACGAAGCTCTTCATCATCGTAATCGCCATCAAACTCATCGATAGCGGCATCGATATCATCAGTTTCTGATTCCATAAAATATTCGTGGATTTCTTCTTGCTGGTCTTCGTCTAGAATATCGTTAAGCCAATAATCGATATTTAACTTGGTGCCTGAATATACGATAACTTCCATTTCTTTTATAAAATCTACCATAGACATGCCTTTTGATGAAGAAATATCATCTAGTGGTAATTTTCTATCGACATTTTGAATGATATAAAGCTTATTTGCGGAGTTACTACCGGTGGATTTTACAACCAAATCGTCCGGACGGGTAATATCGTTTTCCTCAACATATTTTTCGATAAAGGTTACAAAATCTTTTCCATATTTTTTGGCTTTACCCTCGCCTACACCATGAACATTACTTAACTCGGTTAGATTTATTGGATATTTTAGCGCCATATCTTCTAAAGATGGATCTTGGAAAATAACAAATGGTGGCACGCCAAGTTTTTTTGCACTCCTTTTACGCAGGTCTTTTAACATGCTCATTAAAACAGGGTCTGCCACTGCCCCACTGCCTTTTGTTGCGGTGATAATACTACCATCTTCTTGTGCGCCTTCAAAGATATGATCTTCGGTCATCATAAAGGATACTGGCTTTTTTATAAAGTCTCTACCAGTATCTTGTAATTTAATAACGCCGTAAGTTTCTATATCTTTTCTAAGAAAACCTACAACTAATACTTGCCTTAACAGGGCCATCCAATATTTGTTATCTTTATGTTTTCCTTTACCAAAAAAAGGTTGTTCGTTGGTTCTGTGTGAGTTAATTAATGCGTTTTCTTTACCTATTAAAACATTTACTAAATCTTTAGACTTGTACTTTTCGTTAGTGCTATCTATAATTTCTAAAAGTATTTTAACTTCATCTTTGGCTTCAACTTTCTTTTTTGGATGTCTTACATTATCATCCATATCGCCACCTTCACCAGTTTTAGTATCAAACTCTTCACCAAAATAATGAAGGATAAATTTCCTTCTGGAAATAGATGTTTCCGCGAAAGCGACCACTTCTTGCAATAAGGCTTGCCCAATTTCTTGTTCGGCAACAGGCTTACCAGACATGAATTTTTCCAGTTTTTCTATATCTTTATAAGCGTAGTAAGCTAAACAATGGCCCTCACCACCATCACGACCTGCTCTCCCAGTTTCTTGATAATAACTCTCGATGCTTTTAGGTATATCATGATGGATAACAAATCGCACATCGGGTTTATCGATTCCCATACCAAATGCAATGGTAGCTACCACCACATCTACATCTTCCATTAAGAATTTATCTTGATGGCTAGAGCGTGTTTTGGCATCTAATCCTGCATGATATGGCACTGCGTTTATCCCGTTTACTTGGAGTACTTGTGCCAACTCTTCAACACGTTTTCTGCTTAGACAATATACGATGCCTGATTTTTTATCATTTTGTTTTATGAAACGAATAATATCGACATCTACATTTTTAGTTTTTGGTCGTACTTCGTAATATAAGTTAGGACGGTTAAAAGAGGCTTTAAAAGTTTTTGCATCTCCTATACCAAGGTTCTTAATAATATCTTCTTGAACTTTAGGTGTTGCTGTAGCGGTTAAGCCTATAATTGGAATATTATCTCCTATACGCTTTATAATATGGCGCAGGTTTCTGTACTCTGGTCTAAAATCATGTCCCCATTCACTAATGCAATGCGCCTCATCAATGGCCATGAACGATATTTTAACAGATCTTAAAAACTCAACGTTTTCTTCTTTAGTAAGAGACTCTGGTGCTACATATAGTAATTTTGTAATGCCATTTACTATATCTTCTTTTACCTGTTTGACTTCTGTTTTATTTAATGAAGAGTTTAATACGTGAGCCACTCCATGCTCTTTAGAAATACCTCTAATAGCATCTACTTGGTTTTTCATTAAAGCTATTAATGGCGATACTACAATAGCTGTTCCTTCTTCCATTAAAGCTGGTAATTGGTAACATAATGATTTACCACCACCAGTTGGCATAATAACGAATGTATGTTTCCTAGCTAATAAACTTTCTATAACACGTTCTTGAAGTCCTTTAAATTTACTAAATCCAAAATGTTTTTTTAGAGCAGCATGCAAGTCACTTTTTGATATTGACATGAATTGTTTAAAATTTTTGTTTTGTTATATCTCTATATATACAGAAATTTTGGTTGATTAATTTCATAAAGCATTTAGAGAACCCTCATATTTTTTTCGTTAGTTTTGTAACGAATTTTAAAATTACAATAAAATTCAATTTGATTTACACTAAAGATAACAAATTCTTTAAATATCAACTCAAAAAAAATAAATTTTGAAAGACAAAAATTCTATTATTAACATAGCGAGGCAAACAATTGAAATGGAAAGTAAAGCTATTTTAAACTTGTCTAGTTTAATAACAGATGATTTTGCTAAGGCTACTCAACTCATTTACAAGTCAAAAGGACGTGTTATCATAACAGGTATTGGTAAAAGTGCCATTATTGCAAACAAGATAGTAGCAACGCTAAATTCTACTGGAACACCTTCTATTTTTATGCATGCTGCAGATGCTATTCATGGTGATTTGGGGTTAATTCTTAAAGACGATGTCGTAATATGCATTTCTAAAAGTGGGAATACACCCGAAATTAAAGTTCTTATTCCGCTTATAAAAAGCGCAAAAAATAAAATGATTGCCATTACTGGTAATACAGAATCTTTTTTAGGGCAACATGCTGATTTTATCTTAAACGCTTATGTTGAAAAAGAAGCTTGTCCTAATAATCTTGCGCCAACGACTAGCACAACCGCTCAACTTGTTATTGGTGATGCACTTGCTGTTTGCTTGCTAGATTTACGTGGTTTTTCAAGCAACGATTTTGCAAAATACCATCCTGGTGGCGCTTTAGGAAAAAAATTATACCTACGTGTTCAAGATATTTCTTCAGTAAATGAAAAACCAAAGGTTAGTCCAACTACAAACATTAAAAATGTTATTGTTGAGATCACTGAAAAAATGTTGGGCGTTACTGCAGTTGTTGAAAATGATAAGATTATAGGTATAATTACCGATGGAGATTTACGTAGAATGTTAAGTAAGGTTGATGATTTTTCTGGATTAACCGCAAAAGATATTATGGGTGCTAATCCTAAACGCATTGATGCTGAAGCTATGGCTGTTGATGCTCTAGAAGTTATGGAGGCAAATGATATTTCGCAATTACTAGTTGAAGAAAACGGCACGTATGCTGGGATTGTACATTTACATGATTTAATTAAAGAAGGTATTATATAATGGCAAAAAAAGAAGTTAATGAGATGTCTTTTTTAGATCATCTTGAAGATTTACGCTGGCACCTAATTAGAATAATAACTGCTGTTGTTATCGTAGCCACGTTTGCTTTTATTTTTAGTCGATTTATTTTCAATTCTATAATTTTCGCACCGCTAGAAATGAGTTTTCCAACTTATGATTTTCTATGTAGAACAGCTACTTTTATTGGATTAGATACCACTTTTTGTGCTGAAGAAATGCCAATGATTATACAAAACAGAACGATGGCCGGACAGTTTTCAGCAGATATTTGGACAGCTATTTTAACTGGTTTTATTATTTCCTTTCCATATACAATCTATCAACTATGGAAATTTGTTAGTCCAGGTTTGCATAGTAATGAACGTAAACATTCTCGTGGATTTATTATTATTTCATCGCTTTTATTTTTTATAGGTGTGCTCTTTGGATATTATATAGTGACACCATTATCACTTAATTTCTTAGCAAATTATAGTATCTCAGAAATTGTTGATAACCAAATAGATATAAGCTCTTATATAGCCTTGGTAAGATCTTCTGCTTTAGCGTCAGGTTTAATTTTTGAGCTCCCCATTATTATTTATTTTTTAACCAAAGTAGGATTAGTTACACCAGAAATACTAAGAAAATACAGGAAATATGCATTAGTTGTTGTACTCGTTCTTTCTGCAATTATAACACCTCCAGATATTGCTAGTCAAGTTATAGTAGCTATTCCAATTTTAATTTTATACCAAGTGAGTATCTATATCTCTAAAGTTGTAATAAAAAACCAATTAAAAAAAGAAAAACAACAAGCTAAACGCTAGTAAAGAATTAATCATGACGTTATAGTAGTATATATGATTTTACTATTTTTAGCGTTAAGTATATAAAAATATGATTTTAAGAGCCGAAAATTTAATGAAGTCCTACAGCGGACGAAAGGTAGTAAAGGATGTATCGTTGGAAGTAAATCAAGGTGAAATTGTTGGCCTTTTAGGACCAAATGGTGCTGGAAAAACAACATCTTTCTATATGATTGTTGGCTTAATAAAGCCTAATGGCGGGCATATTTATTTAGATAATACCGAAATTACAAAATACCCGATGTATAAACGTGCACAAAACGGCATTGGTTATTTGGCTCAAGAAGCTTCGGTTTTTAGAAAACTGAGTATTGAAGATAATATTTTAAGTGTGCTTCAACTTACTAAATTGAGTAAAAAAGAGCAGCACGATAAAATGGAATCTTTAATTGAAGAGTTTGGTTTAGGTCATATTCGAAAAAGCCGTGGCGATTTATTATCTGGTGGTGAGCGTCGTCGTACTGAAATTGCTCGTGCACTAGCTACCGATCCTAGTTTTATTCTTTTAGATGAGCCTTTTGCAGGTGTTGATCCTGTTGCAGTTGAAGATATTCAGCGTATTGTGGCACAACTTACTAAAAAGAACATTGGAATACTGATTACCGACCATAACGTTCAAGAAACTCTAGCTATTACTGATAGAACCTATTTAATGTTTGAAGGGGGTATTTTAAAACATGGTATTCCTGAAGATCTTGCTAATGATGAAATGGTACGAAAGGTTTATTTAGGACAGAATTTTGAATTACGCAAGAAGAAGATTCGGGAATAGACGCAAAGTGCTTTTTATTAGTTAGTTTTTCTGTTGTTCCATTTTTTTTTGATTCCTGCGCAGAAAGAAAAAATACAAAACTTAAGCTTTATTTAAACACCCTCTTCTTTATAAAAAATAAGAGCTTCACTAATAAAAATGCCAGAAATCCAACAATTAAGCCAACAATAAAATCTCTTATAAAACCTGGTAATATTTCTAGAAAATGATGTAAAAAATCTATGTTATGGACAAAAATCCCACCGGCTACCATCAATAAAGCAATAGTTCCTATTACCGATAAACTTCTTATAACCCAAGGCAAAGTGTTTATTAAAAGATTACCAAATATATAGGATACACTTTTTTTATTGTCGTTAAGCCTCACCAGCTTTAAGCCAAAATCATCCATCCTAACAATAAGTGCAACAATCCCATAAACTCCCACAGTAGCTATTATTGCCACTATTGAGACCACAATAATTTGAAATAATAGAGGTTTTCCAATAACGGTTCCTAGCGCAATAATTACTATTTCTACAGAAAGAATAAAATCAGTAAAAATGGCAGATTTAATTTTCATTTTTTCAGCTAAAGCACTTTCTTCTTCAGATAATACGACTTCTTCAACCTCAATAACACTTTCGTCATCATGTTTATATGGAAAGAAAAAATGAAATACTTTTTCAAATCCTTCAAAGGCTAAATAAACACCTCCTAAAATTAAAGCCAATGTAACGCCCCAAGGTGCAAAAGCACTTAATAAGAATGCAATGGGTAGTATAATTAATTTATTAAGTGCAGAGCCTTTTGTTATTGCCCACAATACGGGTAATTCTCTTGAAGCTAAAAATCCTGTCGCCTTTTCTGCATTTACAGCTAAATCATCACCTAAAATACCAGCTGTTTTTTTGGTAGAAATCTTACTCATCACCACTACATCATCCATAAGTGCAGCAATATCATCGAATAACGCAAAAAAACCTGAAGCCATTTGTATCTTTTTTTAAAACTTATTTTGAAGTTAAATTGTCTAAAACAGACATGAGTATATAAAGTAATATAATAATTGGAATTGCTGCAAATTGTAAAACAATTAATAGCACAATACACAAAATAATGAAGATGTAACGTGTAACATTATCTTTAAATTCATAATTTTTAAACTTTAAGGCGAATAATTTAATACCTGAATTTAGTAAATAACAACTTAAAACTGTCAGCCCTATTAAAAACCATTTATTAAGGATGATGGTGTTTATAGCATCACTATTCTGAAATTCAATAATTAAAGGCAATGATATAATTAGTAATGTATTAGCTGGGGTTGGTAGGCCTTTAAAAAAAGATTGTTGGTCTTCATCTAAATTAAATTTTGCCAGTCTGTATGCAGAAGCCAAGGTAATTAACAAACCTAAAAGCGGAAGTATAGGAAGATTAAATTCTAGTCCTAATGAATTAGACGCCCAATTATTTTCTGATATAATTTCTGAATCAACGGTTAATGCTAATAGCTTATACATAATTATTCCAGGCACTAATCCGCTAGTAACCATATCTGCTAGAGAATCTAATTGTAATCCTAATTCACTTTGCACCTTAAGTTTTCTGGCAGCAAAACCATCAAAGAAGTCAAAAAATACACCTAAAAACACAAATAATGCAGCTGCAACAAAATTACTATTAACAGCAAGAATCACAGCAATACTACCACACAATAAGTTTAAAAGTGTCAGTGCGTTAGGTATTTGTTTTTTCATATTAATATATTTTGATTTTGTAAAAATAACAAACAATTTGAGTCTAAAGCAATATCTATTACTATTTGAAGTTTTAAAGAATATAAATTATGTGCATCTTTGTAAAAAAATTGCGATTGAGACTTTACATCACCACATTATTTTGTGTCTTATCTGCTTCTTTATTTAGTCAAACCGTTAGAAAATATTCTAATGAGTTTATGAATATTGGTGTGGATGCTGCTGCATTGGGCATGAGTAGTGCCGTTACATCTCACACATCTGATGTGAATTCGGGGTATTGGAATCCTGCTGGATTATTAAAACTTGAAGACAGTCAATTATCTTTAATGCATTCCAGTTACTTTGCAAACATAGCAAATTATGATTATGCAGCTTATGGGATGCCTTTAGATGATAGAAGTGCAATTGGTATTTCACTAATTCGTTTTGCCGTTGATGATATTTTAAACACCACACAACTTATTGATGCAGAAGGCAATATAAACTATGATAGAATTAGTTTGTTTTCTACTGCTGATTATGGCTTAACGTTTTCTTATGCCAGACAATTACCTGTCCAAGGATTGAATTACGGTGTAAACGCCAAAGTGATTAGAAGAGTTATTGGCGATTTCGCGTCCTCTTGGGGTTTTGGTTTAGATGTCGGTCTTCAGTTTGAAACCGATAACGATTGGAGGTTTGGTCTTATGGCAAGAGATATTACTACAACTTTTAATGCCTGGGCCATTGATGAAGATGAATTTGCTACGATTAGTGATGCCGTAGAAGGCCAGAACCAAGAATTACCGGAAAGCACTGAAATTACCATCCCAAAATTACAGATTGGAATTTCTAAATTGATTGATTTTAATTATGATTACACCTTATTAACATCAGTAAATTTAAATGTTCGTTTTGAAGAAAATAATGATATTATTTCAACATCTTTCGCAAGTATAAATCCTGCTTTAGGATTCGAGTTTGGTTATATTGATATGGTGTATTTACGAGCAGGCATGGGGAATTTTCAAAATGAATTACAAATTGACAATTCTGAACAACTAAGCTTCCAACCGAGTTTTGGATTAGGCTTTAAGTATAATGGTATTCAAATCGATTATGCTTTTACTGATATTGGAGACCAAAGTGTTGCACTTTACTCTAACGTCTTTTCTCTAAAACTTGATTTTAGTATCTTTAGGTGATGCAAAAAAAACTATTTTTTTTATTTCTTTTCTTAGTTGTTGAAATAACTTTTGCACAACAGAATCAATTATCTCCACAGGCTGAAATTAGTGTGCTTACCGTCGGACCAGGAACTTCTTTGAATGATGCTTTTGGACATAACGCTTTTAGGATTAAAGACCCTTCTTTTGGTATTGATGTAACCTACGGCTATGGTGAATATGACTTTGATGCGCCTAATTTCTATTTAAAATTTGCTCAAGGAAAACTAAATTATTTAATAAGTAAAACTGATTTTACAAGATTTTATCAGGTTTACGTATACTACAACAGAACGGTAAAAGAACAGGTTTTAAATCTATCCCAAACGGAAAAACAAAGACTCTATGACTACTTAATAAATAACTACAAACCTGAAAACAGACGCTATTTATACGAGTTTTTTTATGACAACTGTGCTACAAAAATTAAAGATGTAATTAATATTGCCACAAACCATACGATTGCATTTCACAACCCAAAAGATTTTGAAGACGCTACGTTTAGAACATTAATACAAAATAACCTGAACAAAAATTCTTGGGGAAGTTTAGGTATAGATTTAGCGCTTGGTTCTGTAATTGATAAAAAAGCAACGCCAGAAGATCACATGTTTTTACCAGAAAACATATACCGGTTCTTTGAAAATGCTACAAATAAAAATACTAATGAATCACTAGTTAAAAAAAGCCATGTCTTATATTCTAAAAAGGAAATCGCTAAAGTCAGTCACTTTTTAACAAGTCCACTTTTTATTTTGGGTATTATAGCCATAATAATCCTTTACATAACCTACAATGATTATAAGAAGGAAAAACGCACTAAATGGCTAGATGTTATTCTTTTTACAGTAACTGGCTTAATAGGTGTTATGATTCTACTCTTATGGTTTGCTACTGATCATACAGGCACTCACCAAAACTACAATTTACTTTGGGGGTTTGCACTAAACATTCTAATGATTAGTCAACTTCTAAGAAAAAAAGCAAGTGCTTGGTTTGTAAAATATATTAAACTTTTAATTATCCTACTCTGTCTTTTAACACTTCACTGGAGTATAGGGGTTCAAGTTTTTGCTATTGGATTATTTCCGCTTCTCATATCATTGTTTTTACGATACATCTTTTTAGTTAAGTATTATAACAAACAGTAAACTGAGACTGTAAACTAAATCATTGTCCTCTGAAGAAAATAACAGTACTTAAGGTTTTTATCAAAATATTCATATCTAGAAAAAAGCCTCTGTGTTTAATATAGTATAAATCGTATTGTAGTTTAAGTAAACTATCATCAACTGAAGCGGCATATCTTGTTTTAACTTGCGCCCAACCTGTAAGCCCTGGTTTTACGATATGTCTGGTTTCATAAAAAGGAAGCATTTGCGATAGTTCTTTTACAAAAAACGGACGTTCTGGTCTGGGACCAATTAAGCTCATTTCGCCTTTTAAAATATTTATAAATTGAGGGACCTCATCGAGTCTTGAATGCCTTAAAAATTTACCAAACAAAGTCACTCTAACATCGCCTTTTTCTGCCCAAATAGCTCCCGCATTTTCAGCATTCTTTATCATGGTACGAAACTTAATAATTTTAAAAACCTTCCCATTTTTACCTATTCTATCTTGAGAATAAAAAAGAGGACCACGATTAGCCATAACATTACCTAACAAAATAATAGGCAAGAATAAGGTTCCCATGAAAATACCTAAAAGGGATAGTATCACATCAAATAAGCGATGAAAGAACAAATACAATTTATTCTGATTACTTCTGCTAAAGGGAAAATATTTATAAAAATCTTTACCTACAAACTGAACTGGAATACGTTGTGTTAAATCTTCATAAACCTGAGTATATTCATTGATAGGAAAGCCTTCCTCTAATAATTTTATAAGTGTATAATAAATTTCTGAAGTAATATTTTCAGAACTATAACTCGCTACAACAATTTCAGATAAGTTTTCTTTTTTAATAACATCTCTAATCTGCTTTGGACTATATTCTGTAATAGCTTTAAACTTTACCGTAGCCGTTCTATCTTTTTCACAATTAACAAAACCAACAATTTTGTAATTCGGATCAGAACTTTTAAACGCTTCAACAATGGTTTCAATATTAGAAATTTCGCCAATAATCAAAACTTTTTTATAAAATCTAGGGGATACTATAAAAGTTACATAAGCGATTCGCCATACAAACAAGGCAACTAGGATAGCAAAATAGAAGAATAGAATTTGAAGCCTGTTATCGGGCAAAACAGGTGTAAAGAAAGGTGTTAGCATATAAAACAAAACGGTCGTAGAAACTGTAAAAACAATACCTGCCGAAATTTTTTCAATCTTACTAGATTTTTGTAAATCGTACAATTCAAAAATAGTCCCGAATATAGATACGTATAAAATAAGTACAAAAACCCAGCTCCAATTTTCCTTTGTTAAAGTAAAGTAATCAAAATCAAAACTATTACTTACAAAATAAAGAACTAAGAGAATAGAGAGCGCGTCAAAAATACGTAAGAGTATTTTTCGTTCAGAAATATTGAAATGAATCCCAGTATTCGACATTCTTTATTGGGTTAATTAGAGAGACCATAAATATAGTAAGTAAATTCTATTAAAGCCGAATTATTTCAAGACTTTAACCCATTGTTTTTTAATAATTTTCCAATCTAAATTTTCTACATGATTCCGAGCTTCTTCAATTATTAGGTTTGAGTTATCTGAAGATTTAATGATATTCTTAATGGAATCAACAAAACCACTAGCCGAATTGGGCTCCACCAAGATCCCATTTTTATTATTTTCGATTAAAAAAGGAATACCACCAACATTTGTTGACACTACAGGTAAACCCAAAGCCATAGCCTCTATGACACTAACTGGCATATTATCAAAATTAGTAGTGTTTATAAAAATGTTATAATCTTCTGAAAGTTTAATCCATTCTTTCTTCGTTAATTTTCCTGTAAAACGAACCTCAACTCCTAATTGATCTGCATACTTCTTGGACTCCTGTAAACTCCCATCACTATCTGGACCAACCATACAAAGTTTCACATAAACACCTTCATTTTTAAGAGATTTAAAAACTTCAATAGCTAAGTTTGGGTTGTATATTTTTGAAAAAGACCGTACCCATAATAATCTAATATCATCAAAAATTCTTTTTTTAAAAGGATAGTTTTTAAGTTCTATTGAATTTGGAATACAAGTGATATTATTAAAACCTAATGCTTCAAAATTTGATTTGATATATAATGAAGGAGCTATGTTTAAATAGGCATTGTTAAATATAGCCTTTGATAATTTAGGTGATTTTTTTAATCGACTGGGTAAATCTCCGCCACGTAAAATTGGTATAAATTTCAGTCTAAGCATTCTACATAACTGGCTTACAAAAAATGCGTAATAAAAATTTAAGGTACTGTAGGTGTCAATAAGTACAAAATCTACTTTTGATCTGGACTTATAACAAACCCATAGCATGTGCAACAATCTTAATAATGTATTTTTTTTATCAGAAATAGATATTATAGAAAAACCAACCTCTCCTAATAAACGCCCTAATATTTCTACCGAAGACACATTAGCTGTTTTACTGTTATTCAACTTATTACCTATGTATAATAATCTTTTCAACTTCTTACTGCTTTATGGGTACTCAAAGTTTCATCTCTTTTTTAACCTCATTTTTCTTAGCTATTATTTTCTTTTTATTTGGATATTTAAGGTCCAACAAACAAAGTCCGTAAACAAAAGCAGGTGCGGCAATACGCATAGACGAGTGATTTATGGTTAAAAACCAAAACAAGTAACAAGAATAAAAGAAAACATTTGATTTATTTCGAATTCGAAAAAGCAGTGGTGTTATTAATAAAATACTTAAAGCTGCAACACCAAACAAACCATGTTCTGATAAAATTCGGCTCATTTCATTATGAGATGCCGCCTGAACACCTTCATTTTTTAACCTCAACTCTTTTATCTTTCCGACACCAACACCTAAAAATGGATTTTTCAAAAACTCGTCCAGTTCAAAAGAAACTAAATCGCCTCTACCTGTTGAAATGTCTGCTTTTTCTCTACCTAGAGCATCTTCATTGGAATATCTTCTATCTATAAGTCCTTCGGTCTGCAAAGAGGAATATAACCAAATGGACATTGCTAAACCGAGAAAAACCAAAATGGTTCTACTAATTCTAAATTTAGCTTTTGAATTTACTTTTCTAAAATAAAAAAACACCAAAGCGCCTATCATAAATATTGCGGTAATTACACCTCCTCTACTAAATGTAACAATACCTCGATAACTTATTGCCGCAAGTATACATCCATTAAGTATTTTATAAAAAAGTGAGGGTGAAAGCATAAAAAATCGAAGACTAAACACAAACATACCTAAACCCAAAACCGTTGATACTTGGTTTGGTCCAAAACCACCAGAAGCTGCAAAATTAGAGCCTGTACCTGATAATGTTTCTTTAATACCTGGTGTATATAAAAACAAGTAAGTAGTTGTTGTTAATAATGGTAGGGCCATGAACAGCAGCACCTTTTGCATATCATTGTAAGTAATCTTTTGTTTGTAACAAAAAATTGATACAAAACCTAAACATACTGGACCACTTAAATTAAATGCAATAGCAGTTCTTATTGTGGTTTCTTCGGTGATGTTAAAACCCGCTACTATAATACCAGGGATAAGCAAAAAGATATAAATAACATATGGAATGGGCTGTCTTAGTTTTTTAGTAAATATACCCATTAAGCAAAATAAAATAACTAAATATTTAGATGTTTCGTAGAGAAAACTTCCTCCCGTCATTCTTAAAAAAACCTCAGCACCTGCCACGTAACTACATGCCATTAAAACGTATAATACTTTTTTTGATGCTTTACTATCAAGGATACGCTTTAAAAAATAAACAAAAACTACCATCAAGTATACCTTAGAAAGCATTTCTAGATTATAGATGGCAAACCCTATAAGGATATGCAAACCAATAAGTTTTATATAGCTTAGATTCTTCAAATTACTTAATAGTGCTTTTATAAATATTTAAAATATTGTCTAATTGAGATTTTGTTGAGAAATTTTCTTGAATATGTTTGTTGAAAGCAATTGCATGTTCTTTACGTATAACTTCATTTAAAATATAAAACTCCAAAGCCTTTTCTAATGCCCTAGCATTTAAAGGATTTACTAATAGTCCGTTAACCTTATTCAAAACAACAAGTTCACATTCTCCCACATTAGTTGCAATTACAGGTAAGTTTGCTAAACCATACTCTAACAAAGCTATTGGTAAACCCTCAGATTTTGAAGATAATACGCCTATATCAGATGCTCTTAAAATATTGAAAATATCTGGTTGTCTTCCATATAAAAATACAGATTTATTTAGCTCCAATTTTTCTATTTTAGACTTTATATTTTTTGAATACTCGTCATCAAAATCTTTACCTACACAATGTAAAGTCCAATTAGGGTAAAGTTTAACTATATTCTTAAATGCATCAATTAATGTAAAATGATCTTTTTGAGGTCTTAAATTTGCCAAACAAACAATACGCTTACCTGCAACACCATTTAACTTTGTAATCGCCAGACTTTCATTGATAGTGGCAAAATTTGGTAAATAGGTTACATTTTTAATTTTAAGATTTTCTTTTGCCCAAGTTTCCAGAGTTCTATTTACACTAAATACATGCGAAAAGCAATTTGAGCAAATTTTTAAAATACCAAATTTTCTATTATCTAAAAACTCACTATTACCGTAGTGATCGTGCCAAATTATGTGTACGTTTTTATTTAAAATCTTTATAATAGTTGCTAAAAAAAATGAAGTTGAGTGCGCATGAATAATATCTATATTATTAGTTTTTACAAATGTATTTAAACATTTAATAGCTTTAAAATCAACAACTCTTTGTTTATCTAAAAACAAATAACCTACATCACTTGTCAAACTTTCTTCTAAAATCCCTTCTTTTCTTGTTGCGCACAGAAAAGACTGATTTACTTTATCCGACAAGGTGTTGGCTAAATTAACAGCAACACGCTCTGCCCCGCCAGTATCCAAAGAATCTATTAACTGTAATACGCGCATTTATTTTTTTAATAGTTTAATAATTTCAGCTTCAAAAAATTCTAGTGTATACTTTTGAGACCACTTAACAGCCTCATCAGACATTGTTTTTAATTGTTCAGCATTAACTAAGTACTTACTAATAATCTCTATTGACTTTTCAAACTCATTTGGAATTAATATACCTCTATTGCCATAATCTAGCAGATATGGCACACAAGATACTGATGTTGAAATTGGAATTGCTCCAAAAAACATAGCTTCTGCTATTGCTTTTGGCCAACCTTCAGATTTTGAGGGTAAAATTAAAAATTGAGCTTCTTTTAAAGCCTTTTTAACTACATTTTTTTCCTGATTTCCAAATAATCTAATTTTAGAATCCAGACTATTCTCTTTCAAGTAACTAAATAAACTTGTTTTTAAATCGCCATCACCATACAAATCTAAAGTAGTGTCATGACCAATTTTATTTAATGCTTCAATAATTTTAATGGCAAATAAAGGGCGCTTACCTTCCACTAAGCTTCCTATAAAAACTACCTTTAACCTATTAGAGTAATCTCTCGTGTTTAAAACCTCACGTTCTGTATTGCTAAATGTTGCAGTAAAAAATGATTTTATATTTTTTGTTTGATTTTTCCAATCGCCATAAACAATAGCGGTCATGTTTTTAGTTAAAAATGTATTTGAAAGCAACCATTTTTGAATCTTATAACTAATAGGCTGTTTTGAAGCTGGATCCCAATTACCCGCATATTTAGCGGTTTTAACTTTGCTTGGGAAAAAAATTTGAACAAAGCACCCTAGAAGGCCAATATTACCAGGACACCTTAAGTGAATGTGATCTGCGTTTTTACAAGCGCTAATAATGGCATAACAGATTAACGGGATTTTAATTATTGAATTAAAGGCTTTTGCTATACTTGTAAATTCAATTGATGGTATGGATTTAAAAATTAAATTGTCGTGTTTGTAATTTAAATCGATAACACCTTTCTTTTTGTTTTTCTGGGGAGCAACTATAGTGACCTCGTTTACATGTTTTAACCATAAATTCATTTCACGTACATAAGGCGCGTAAGCTGAAACCTCATCGTTATTTACTTGATGTTTAACATGTGTTATAATTAAAAACCTCATCAATAATCTGTCTTAGGTCTGTTAAAAAGTAAAGATAGCCATCCTGCTTTTCTTCCCAAAGCTTCGGTAAACGCTTCTTTTCTTTTATTTGTTGTTAACACATTTAAAAACCGTACAGTGGTTAATAATAAAACGGTTAAATTCCATTTAATTCTGGATTTTAAACTTGGGTGAGGGTACTTTACACGCCATACATACCAACCGTTACGAACCACCATTTTACCATAATTAAATTTATTTGGGCGCCCTGAAACATCATGATGATGAGACAATCTTGCGTTTGTATTTACATATAGCTTTCCTAGTTTGGCTATTCTAAGTGAAAAATCAGCATCTTCGTATAAACCATAGCCTTCAAAGTATATTGAGAAAGATAAATTTTCAAAAACTTTTTTTCTATAACTAGAAACGCCTCCCATAATCTGTTCTACAGGATATGTTTTACCAGAAGGTGGTAAAAACCCAACAGATCTTCCATGAGCAAAAGTTGGTAAAAACCCTGGAGGTGTATCAGGTTGCAAACCAAATTTTCGTCTTAATCTAAATCTAGATGGCTCACTTCGCTCCCAGCCATCAAAATAAAATTTATCTTTATTCTTTTTATTACTTGCTTTTATCCATTCTGCGCCATTAGTAATATAGCCACCAACGGCTAAAGCGTCTGGATACTTCGTATAAGTTTCAATTAAATTTTTAAAATAGTCAGGTGTTAAAATAACATCATCATCTAAAAAACAAATTATTTTTGATTCATCTGAAACTAATTTAACACCATAATTACGTTGTTTAGTGAGTCCTCTATCTTGCTCATCAACATTGAAATATTTTAAATTATCAAATTTGTTATTTTCAAATAATAATTTGGTTTCAGTATTAATTGAACTATCTATAATTAAAATCTCTTTAGGATAATGGATTTGCTCCTTAATTGAAAGCATCAAACTTAGCAAAGACTGGCTTCGCATGTATGTACATATTATTAACGAGATATTCATAAATAAACGATTGTGCTAAATATTTCCTTGTTTGGATTCAAATAAAAAACGTCTTTAATATTTTAATTCTCTTTATGTTAAGCGGAATAATGAATACGATAACACAAGATATTTTATTCAAAATATTAAAAACCTTAACCAATTTTGTTAACTATAACGTTCGCCTTTTTCCATTAGCCGTTTAGCATATCTTAACGATTTACTAAACTGCAGTTGTTTGTAAGGTAATTTTAATAAATTAAAAATAAATCCTTTTTTTCCCTTTTTAAAAGTATAAATAAAGAAATGTTTCCAACGCCACTCTTTAATTTGCGATGACGTAAAATGTTTCAAAAATTTATAAGTTACTGTTGGACTAGGTACAGGGCGAATATGTTTTACTGGTTTATCTAACTCCCAAGGCTGAACCTTACGATTCTTACCCAATATTTTAGACTGATTCCCCCAAAACCTATAGCCTCCAATAGATGGTTTTAAATGTAGATTTGGTGAAAACGGATTATTTAATAATACTTCTCCTAACTTTAAAATTCTTAACCCAAAATCTGCATCTTCTCCGTAACCCCCATCAAAATTTATATCGTTACCTACTAATTTTTTAACAATACTTCTTTTTACGCATGAGTTAGCATTACTAAACAAATGGGCTACACCAACTTTCCATCTGTGATCTTTTAAGATGGATAATTTTTCTTTTAAATCATCAAGATTTTGGTTTGTATTATCTGCCATAATATCTAGTCCATTACAAGCACTAGCGTTGTATGTTTGTAATAATCTTATATGATTCTCTACAAAGTCTGGTAATACGCGCACATCATCATCTGCAAAAATAATATAATCACCAGTACACATTTTAATGGCTTCATTTCTTGCACGACAACTTCCTTTAGTTGTTTGCCATTTTACTTTAACATCAAATTCAAAATTTTCTGGGTTATAATATTTTACATGGCGGTCATCTTCTGGAGTGGCATCAACAATAACGGCTTCCTTAATTAAGTAGGTTTGTGCATTATGGTCTTGAAGTAACAACTCTGTATATTCTTGACGTCTCATTGTTGGAATAACCAAGCTTACCGTTGGATTCCCTATTACTGGGTTTAGCGGTCTATATTTAAGAAGTGTGTTTTGCTTTTTAGAAACTTTTTTTGATGCTTTTTTTAACGCCTTATATTCTGAAAAAAAACTCAAACTCTTTCTAAATAGCATGTAATAACTGTGTTGCTTTTTAAAGTTTTTTAAGAAAAATAAATACCTGTCTTCTTTAGAAATAGATACCTCAATTTGATTTCCTGCAAATAATCCTTTTTTATATAGTGGAATACCTCCTGAATTTCTTAACATATTAAAACCAAAATCTAATCCACTTATAACAGTTTCAGAATATTGATAATCAAAACCTCCTAATGCTTCCCAAACAGATGCTCGAACCACAAAATGATTCGCGTTTAACCTCCAACTAACACATTCTTTTAAATCTTTAAAATCATTTATAAACCACCAATACACAGCAGATTGATATACTAAGTCTTGAAAACAATCTTGAAAACCTTGATCTAGAGCACTGTGCCACAAATCGCCAGTTCCTTGAGGTAGTTCTTCTAACATCTCTATATTTGGATCTCCATGATACAACAAAACCTCACCGCTTTGCGTGTTGTATTTACTAAGTTTAATCATTTTTAATTAATAATGATTTATATAAATTAATGTTATTTTTTAATATCATATCAGGAGAAAAATTAGAAATAACATGCAACCTTCCCATTTTTCCGAAGCTTTTATTTTTTTCTTCATCTGTTAGAAGTGTAACAATTTTATTTGAATACATGTCGTGATTTAATGGGCTTACCAAATACCCTGTTTTCTCATCTTCCATAAGTTCTGTAGCCCAACCTATATTTGACGCCACCAAAGCCTTTTCCATAGCCAAAGTTTCAAGCCAAGTCATTGGAAAAGCTTCAGCAAAACTAGGCAAAACTACTACATGAGCAGTTGCAATATGCTTTTTAATATCTTTATAAGGAACTTCTTGTAAATGTGTTACTTTAGATTTTGCTTTTTCCGTTAAACGCTCATAAAACAAATTGAGTGTAGATTTATTTTCTATTATATCTTTTACATCTTTTCCTATTAAAAGTAGGCTAGCTTTTTCATAATCCTCTACAACTATATTAAATATTTCAGCTAATTCTAAAACCCCTTTTTTTCTAATAATTGTGCCAAAGTACAATATTTGACCAGAACTTATTTTTGTATCAATGGGCTTAAATAGTTCTGTATTAATACCATTGTAAATAGTTTCAATATTATTTTTTAAATGAAAGAGTTTCTTAGTTAATTGCCCTGTAAAGTTGCTTACTGATATTATTTTATTTGCCTTTTTAAGAGCTGATTTTTCAAGATAAAAATTTTTTTGTTTTTGCTTTCTACCTTCAAGATTACAAAAATAGGTGTCACTGCCATGTAACCGAATAATTAGTGGAATTGCAAATGTCATAAATGCTGTAATCCCCGTCCAATCTGGAGCTTCAATAACCTCAATTTTAGAGGCCTTTATTTCTTTTTGAATTTTATTATTGAGATACTTTCGCTCCAAATACCACCCAAAAACCTTATAACCTTTTCTTGGTATTGAGATTATTTTTATATCACTATCAAGGAATGTGGTTTCTTTATTTTGAAAAACTACGAAAACAGTAATTGTATGTCCTTTACTAACTAAAACACTGGCTAAATTTTTAATACTTGAGCCTAAACCAGCAGATGGTTTTAAATTTTTATGAGGATATTCTGGAGTTATAAAGGCTATGTGCATTTAAAAAAGTTTTCTATTTAATTGCTTTTAACTATCATTGATTAATCTTTGTAAACAAAAAAAGTATAAACCACCAACCTTAAAGGCATTAATATTAAAATTGTTAAAGCTGTTGAAATCATATAATTAATATTCAAATATAACCCTAAGTTATAGAAAATATTTGCACATATATAAAAGATAAGAATTGTAAAACAATATCTCATTAATTTATAATTATCATGATTTTTAAAAAACAAAAACTTTAATTGTACACTGTACAAAAGTATATATGCGATACCATAAACAGCTATAAAAGAGACCTTTTTATTAAAATTAAAAATATCGACTAATACATAAAGGCTAACAAACACGTAAATGTAAATTAACAAACTTATAAGAATATATTTTGAAACTAATTTTTTACTAATTACAGATAGTAGTTTCTTGAAATCCTTTTTTTTAAACATAATTCAAATTTAAAATGAGATATCTAATGCTCTTTTTTTGCTAAAATGATTACCCAAGGCGATGGTGTTTCTACAGCTATTACCTTTCCAAATTCCTTTTCAATTAGTTTTATAAGTGATTTTTTTGACCAATGATTTAAATGACCTGGTGTGTTTCCAAAATCTCGAACATACTTGAATCGGCATAAATTTAAAATTCGCCAAAGTGGTTCATTAGGGACTCCTAAAATCAAATAATTGCTGGAAACTCTTTTTATTTCTTTCAAAGCTATTTCTGGGTAATCTAAATGTTCTAATACTTCTAATAAAAACACTAAATCAATGTTATTATTATCATACTTTAATTCGTAAACACTTTCTTGAAATATATCTGTATTCGGATTATTAAGCTTTGCTTTTTCAACTAGTTTTTCAACAAATTCCGACCCGCTTAAATTTGGAACCAGTTTTTTTAATCTTGATGTTGAACGCCCTTCTCCAACACCTATTTCGTGTGCAGAATTAATTTGGGTGGCCTTTATAAGTAACTTTTCAACAGATTTAAAATAATTATTTACTAAGTATTTAGCAATAGCACCCTCATTTTCATACTTTCCAGAAAAATCTTCATTTTCTGGTGTTGCTTTTAATTTTGAATGATCAATTTTCATCAAAATATTTCTTTTTTGTTAGAAATAAAATTTTCTCTTGATTTTCTCGTATTCTATTTAACATATCTGCTAAGAAAGCCAAAACACTAATTACTAGAGATATTCCAACTAGAGATAAAGAAATAAAACCTAGACTCTTATATGGTGTTATCATACCTGTATTAAACCAATTGACTAATACAAAACCTCCCATAAATAAGGCTAATACAAGAACACTTAATGCTATTGTTAAAAAAAATGGTAAAGGACGATAATCTTTAAAGCACCTAAAAATAATAACTGAGGTTTGAAAACCGTACACAAAAAGATTGTTGGCTATTCTCGAAACGCGTCCTTCAAAATACTTAACATTAACTGGTATTTGAGAAATCTTATAGCCTTTATGTAATAAATCTAATATGGTTTCGTGGGTATATGTAAAACTACCTTGTAAATTTAAATTGAATAAACAATCGCGTGAATATGCTCTAAATCCACAAGAAGCATCTTCAATTTTAGTTTTACTAACAAAGCTCACTATTCTACTTACTAAACTATTTCCTAAATACTTAACTTTAGCCATGTTGGCAGGTCTTTGGTTATGAAATCTATTTCCTGTACAAAAGTCTGCTTGTTTTTTAACAATTGGTAAAATCATTTCTGCTATTTGAGAAACGTCAAACTGACCATCTGCATCAATACTAACTAAAACATCGGCCTTATTTGCTAAGGCATAATTAATAGCCGTTTGAAACGCTATACCAACACCTCTATTTTGATAATGATTTATAACCGTAGCCCCTGCATTAATAGCTTCTTTTTCAGTATCATCAATACTACCATCATTTACGACTAATAATTCTACCTCATTAAAGCCTTGATATTTTTCTGGTATCGATTTCAAAACTTTATTTATAGTTATCTGCTCATTAAAAGCTGGCATATAAACTATTATTTTCCTTGACTCCATTGTGTCTCTTTAACAAATTAAAGGTTTTATCATTATTTTGGTAACATAATAGGCATCTAATTTATAGATATCTATTAAGAATCATTGCATCTAATCTAATTTCATTTATAATATAAATTAGTGCGAGTATTTGAGACAAATAAATAAAATATTTATCTCTAACGTTAAACATTTTAAACAAATAATAATAGCCTAGATAAAAACCAGGGAGTAATGCTAACCAGTACCTACTAAACCCCGTTCCTGCGAGTATAAAACCAATCATGACTATTGAAATTGAAATAAATAATTTTTTAATTTCTGCAGATTTTAATCTTTTAACATAACCTAAAACAAAACCAGCTATTAAAATAAGACTAAAAACATAACTTCTAATACCTGTTTTTGGCACAAAAAGCGAAATAAAAGCAGGGATACCGTTAACCTTATCAACCTCATTATGCTGCTCTAAACCTAAACCGCATTTGATATTATAAAGTATTGGATTATCCGTTTTAAACCTACTAACATACCTTATTTCAGTTAAGTTTTGTTCTTGAACACTTATCAAGTATTTACCCCAAAATAAAACTGGAATAAAAAATATAATTGAATATTTAATTATGTAAATTCTATATTTTTTAAAGTTCGTTTTTAAATAATCATAATAATTGATTAAAACAATTAATCCTAATACAGCATAAACATACCTAATGAATAATATTAAGGTGAAAAAAAACAATATTCTAATTAAGTTGCTCTTTTTGGGAGGTTCTGTGGAATAATGAATGAATCCCCAGAAACAGAAAAAAATTAGGGCTTCTGGATATAGCGAAGAAAACCAAGCGATTGCCGTTGGATTTATAGCTGTTAATGCAACTATACCATAAATAATTATAGTTTTAATTTTTTGCTTTTTAAGAAATAAAAAAAGGTATCGAAAACCCAAAACAACCAAACCAATATTGAATAGCTTATTTAAAATAAATCCTAAAACCGGATATGCATTTATCTTAAAAAAAGCAAAAATAAACGGGATTATAGGGGCAATTGTTGAGGGACTATCAGTATAAAAATATTGACCTCGTAATATATTCTCGGCAAGTTTATAATAAGTTTGCTCGTCAGCAAATAGCGGAGTAACTAATGACCGTAGAGAAGACAAAACACTTATTGCAATAATGATTTTGTATACTAAAACATGCGTTTTTATTTGCTTATCTGTCATGCAATTAATTCTTTTTAAACGTATTTATAATTATTAAATTTACAGGAGCTATTTTGATTCATTTAATTCAACCGAAGAGATATCCTCCATCAATATTTTCGTAAACTCATGCGCACCATCAATATTTAAATGTGCACAATTAAAAAAGTATTCTTCTTTATCATCAAAAAGACTCACATAATCTAGTATGCCTGGTATTGCATTTTTAAGTTCTTTTAGTTTTTCTCTGTTTTTAATTTTGGTACAATAAGGTGCTGTGAAAAGTGTAAGCTTAGAATTGGTTCTCTTTACTAATTTTAATGAATATCCGTAATATATCACAATTAAAAATTTATTCATAAATTAGCTAAAAATTCCACCATATGAATATCTTCAGTTTTACAGCAAATTTTGATAGTGAAGCTTCTTGTATCGCTCACTTTAAAGCACATCGT
>NZ_JAQWOO010000072.1 GCF_029245835.1 Algibacter sp.
TGCTGGTATTAAACAATGTGAGATGTAAAATTATAGGTCGAATCTTTGCTGTTATTAATAGAGATTCCCCTTTTGTAGATACTTATAAATTTGTAGCCTGATTTTTTATGGAAATTACTTGTTTTCTATCATAGAATACGCGGGTCAGTTTTTAGTCTACAGTAATCAATTAACAGTCCCTTTTTATTTACTAAGAATTAAAAATTAAAAAAGTTGAAAAATAATTTTTGATAAAAAAAATAAAATTAGCAGAAAGTCAACACCCGAATCAATTCGCCGAATTGAACGTCAAGGTGCAGAATAGATGAAGAAAAGCTCCGAGAACAGGAGAACGACAGTTCGACGCGGAGTTTTTAAATCGGTTTTCAGTTTTTACTGAAAAATTCCTCAGCTTGATCTTGATTTTTTGGTTCGTTTTGCATCAAGGCAAAATGAACAAAGAACAAAAAAGCAGAAGTATTAAGTATTAATATGACGAAAGTAAAAACACAATCGCTACACAAACGCGAAAGCGATTTAGCAAACAGCAACAGGCAATTAGAAATTCTATCTAACGGTATTTTCCAAAACGGAGAATTGCCAACCTTTAAAAATAAAATTTCAGAAACCAATCAATTTCCGCTTAAAGCAAAAAAACTAGAAATTCTACAAATCAATGTGGGTTATATGTGTAACCAAGTCTGCGACCATTGCCATGTAGATGCTGGTCCAGACCGTAAAGAAATCATGACGCGAGATACTATGAGACAATGTTTGGACGTTATAAAAAATACTGGAGCTCACACTTTAGATTTAACAGGTGGCGCACCAGAAATGAATCCAGATTTCCGTTGGTTTGTTGAAGAAGCTGCAAAAGCAGGCATTAAAGATTTTATCGTTCGCTCTAATCTCACCATCATCAGAGCCAACAAAAAGTATTACGATTTACCAGCGTTTTTCAAAAAACACAATGTGCATGTAGTAAGTTCCATGCCGCATTGGACGCGAGGAAAAACAGATAAGCAACGTGGCGATGGTGTTTTTGATAAGTCAATAAAAGCACTACAAGAATTAAATGCCATTGGTTATGGCATGCCAAACAGCGACTTAAAATTAGATTTAGTGTACAATCCGTCAGGCGCCTTCTTACCCGGAGATCAAGCCACTATGGAAAAAGATTTCAAAAAAGCCTTAAAAGAAGATTTTGGTATTCAATTTCATAATTTGTTTGCTATTACTAATTTACCAATATCTCGATTTTTAGATTATTTAATTGCTTCAGAAAATTATGAAGATTATATGTATTCACTTGTCGAAGCTTATAATCCTGCAGCTGTTAAAAATGTGATGTGCACCAATACACTTTCAGTAAGTTGGGATGGTTATTTATTTGATTGCGATTTTAATCAAATGTTAGAGTTACCAGTAAATAGTAAGGCAAAGCATATTTCAGAATATAACGAAGATTTATTAGAAGGACGAAACATTGTTATTTCTCAACATTGCTACGGTTGTACCGCAGGAGCAGGAAGTAGCTGTCAAGGAAGTGTTGCTTAAAAAAACACCTTTAAGTTACCAATTGAGAAAACTCAACTTATGAAAAATATAATTTTATATATCTGTATTGGAATTTCAGCATTTGGGTTCTCACAAAAGAAACTTTCAAAATTGCTAAAACAACAAAACAGTGAAAGCGTTCCATACATATCTATAGAAGCATTACAAAACGAAACTGAAGATGTCATTTTATTAGATTCTAGAGAAAAGAAAGAGTTTAAAACAAGTCATCTTGAAAATGCCATTTACGTAGGTTACGACTCCTTTAATTTAAAGTCTATACAACATAAACTACCCAATAATGATTCTAAAATTGTAGTGTATTGCTCGTTAGGAATCCGTTCTGAAGATATTGCTGAGAAACTTAAAAAAGCTGGATATACCAATGTTCATAATTTATATGGTGGTATTTTTGAGTGGAAAAATAATGATTTAGAAGTATTTAATTCACAAGAAAAAGCTACTGATTCCATTCATACTTTTTCAAAAGGATGGAGTAAATGGTTAAAAAAAGGCATAAAAGTATATGAGTAAAGCATTGGTTATCGTTTTTGTAAAAAATATTAAACTAGGAAAAGTAAAAACCCGACTTGCAAAAACCATCGGTAATCAAGGTGCATTTGAAGTTTATAGTAAACTTGTAGAAGTTACCGAAAAAGCCACAGAAGACCTTTCAGTAGACAGACGTATTTATTTTTCTGACGCCATAGTTAAAACAGCATGGAAGAACGATTATAAAGCAGTTCAGCATGGTATAGATTTAGGCGAACGCATGAAAAACGCATTCAAAAAAGGATTTGAAGATGGCTATAATCGTATTGCTCTTATTGGCTCAGACTTGCCAGACATCAAAACAAGCCATATCAATAATGGATTAAACGCTTTAAAACAAAATGAAGTCGTATTTGGTCCTGCTGAAGATGGGGGATACTATCTAATAGGGCTATCAAAAATGCACAATTTTGTGTTTGAAAACAAGCCATGGAGTAGATCTAATTTATTAGAAAAAACACTTAGTGAATTAAAAGAAAACAGCGTTACATTTACTACTTTAGACACCTTAAATGATATTGATACTTATGAAGATTTAATCGCTTCAAATTTCTATCAATCAAATATCGCATTACAAGAAAAAATCAGGCAATTACATGATTAAAATAATAGAAGAAACGGTTGATTACTTAAAAGGCAAAGGCTTTGAAAGTCCAGAGATTGGTATTATTCTAGGCACAGGTTTAGGCAAACTCATCAATGATGTTGAGATTATTAAAGAGGTTAGCTATAACCATATCCCTAACTTCCCAACAGCAACTGTAGAGTTCCATAAAGGTAAACTTATATTTGGTATTATGGCTGGTAAAAAAGTAATTATCATGCAAGGACGTTTTCATCTTTATGAAGGGTATTCATTGCAAGATGTCACTTATCCAGTTCGCATTATGGAAAAACTAGGCATCCATACACTTCTGGTTTCTAACGCTTCTGGAGCTATTAATGGCAACTTTAAAAAAGGAGAACTGATGTTGATTGAAGATCATATTAATCTTCAAGGTAGTTCGCCACTCGCTTTTAAAGGTGTTGAAAATTTTGGGGAACGCTTCACGGATATGAGTGCACCTTATGATGCAGAAATCAATAAAACTTTCAAAAGTATTGCCGAAGCAAACAACATTACGCTCCACGAAGGGGTTTACGCAAGTGTTGTGGGGCCACAATTAGAAACCAGAGCTGAATACCGCATGTTAAAAATAATCGGAGCTGATGCCGTTGGTATGAGCACCGTTCCTGAAATTATTGTTGCTAATCATTTAAAATTAAAAGTGGCTGCAGTGTCAGTTTTAACAGACGAATGCGACCCAGAAAACTTAGCACCTGTTAATATAAGCGAAATTATTGCTATGGCTGAAAAAGCAGAACCTAATATGGTAACCCTATTTAAAGAATTAATTAAAACACTATAAGGAAAAGTTAGAAGTAAATTGAAAATAAATTCGGGAATAAAAATAAAGACAACAAAAAAGTCAACGCCCAAATCAATTCATAGAATTGAATGTCAAGGTGCAGAATAGATGAAGAAAAGCTCCGAGAACAGGAGAACGATAGTTCGACGCGGAGTTTTCGAATCGGTTTTCAGTTTTTACTGAAAAATTTCTCAGCTTGATTATGATTTTTTGGTTTTGTATTTAATTCAAAATATCTACTAGACATTCCAAATTAAATAGTGTATCAAGGCAAAATGAACAAAGTAAGAAATGACACAACTAGAAGCAGATTCCTGCTTTCTCAATAATAAAAAAAAATGAGTAATTACCTAGAAACCACACACAATGTATATAAAGAAGCAGCCTTAACACCAGATATCGGCTTATGCTGTACCACAAATCCAATTTGGGAATTACCTGGTTTAAAAATTCCAAAAATCATGCAAGAAATGAACTATGGCTGTGGCTCTACGGTGCATGCTCGTGATTTAACTAATAATCCAAAAATGCTTTATGTTGGTGTTGGTGGTGGTATGGAATTATTACAATTTTCGTATTTTAATCGTCAAAAAGATGGCGTTATTGGCATTGATGTGGTTGATGAAATGCTAGAAGCTTCAAGAAATAATTTCAAAGAAGCAGAAGCGCAAAACGATTGGTTTAAAAGTGAATTTGTAGACCTTAAAAAAGGAGACGCTATGAATCTGCCTGTTGAAGATAACAGTATAGATGTTGCTGCTCAAAATTGCCTATTCAATATTTTTAAGGCTGATGATTTAAAGAAGGCCATCGAAGAAATGCATCGTGTTTTAAAACCTCATGGACGCTTAGTTATGAGTGATCCTACTTGCGAACAACCTATGAACGACACCTTATGTAACGATGAGCGTTTGCGTGCTTTATGCTTAAGCGGAAGTCTGCCAATTAAAGAATATGTTAAAGCCCTAACTGATGCAGGTTTTGGAACTATTGAAATTAGAGCCAGAAAACCATACCGAATTTTAGACCCTAAGAACTACCCAACAGATGAGTTGATCTATATTGAATCTATTGAAGTTGCAGCCATTAAAGACCCAATGCCAGAAGACGGCCCTTGTATTTTTACTGGAAAAGCTGCCATTTACTATGGTTCTAAAGATTTTTTTGATGATAACAAAGGGCATGTTTTAGTTAAAAACCACCCCTTAGCCATTTGTGATAAAACTGCTGAAGACTTAACGAAACTTAACAGAGATGACATCTATATTAGCGAATCAACCTATCACTATGATGGTGGCGGCTGTTGTTAATACGATAATTAATAACCCTAAATGATAGTCCTTACCAAAACATGTAAGGCTTGAAGTTGATGATGGTCTAATTTTTAAATGAAATACCTAAAATTAATCACGTTTTTTATTTTTATTGCATCCTGTTCTAATGCAAAACGTATTTCTGAAACCACTCTAAACCAGACTCTCAAAACCTTAAAAACTGCAGACTCCATAAGAGGACAAAAAAGACCTGTTCCAGAAACTATTCCCGAAGCTTTAGTTGTTTCTGGAAACAGCAAACCTGAAGTGTTAGGTACTGAAACAGAGAATGAAATATCCAAATCATTCAATCATGACTCATGGACAGATTTACTTCAAAAACATGTTTCTAGTCAAGGAATTGTAAATTATAAGAGATTCAAAACAGATAGAAAAGCATTATTAAACTACATAACAAGTTTAGGGAAAAATACACCAAATGGTTCATGGTCAAAAGAGGAAAAATTAGCCTATTGGATAAACACCTATAATGCATTTACCATAGATTTAATTCTTCGGTATTACCCCATAAAAAGCATTAAAGATATTAAAGCCCCTTGGGACCAGCGTTTATGGAAATTAGGTAACAAATGGTATAATTTAAATGAAATAGAACACCAAATTTTACGCAAAATGGATGAACCTCGTATTCATTTTGCTATAGTTTGCGGTTCATTTTCTTGTCCAAAATCACAAAATGAAGCCTATCAAGCTTTAAATTTAGATAAGCAGTTAACTCATGTAACTAAAGAATTTTTGAGCGATTCTAACCGAAATGAAATTTCTAAAAACAGTTTAAAACTATCAAAAATATTTCAATGGTTTTCTAAAGATTTTAAACAAGATGGTGATTTAATTGATTTTTTAAACACCTATTCTGATATTATAATTTCCGCAAAAGCGAAAAAAAGTTTCAAAGATTATAATTGGGATTTAAACGACTAACAACAAACCTACTATTTTCTCGTAAGCATACTTATGATAAGCATTATAATTCCCGTTTTAAATGAAGAAACTTATATAGGCAAACTATTAGAGTATTTGCTTGCCAACTCTTCTGCTAAAAATATTTCTGAAATTATAGTTATTGATGGTGGTAGTTTTGATGACACAAGACATATTGTTCAGGCATTTTCTAATTTCACTGGTATAAAAAACAAAGCAGCCTTTAACTTCATTGACAAAACAGATTTAAACGATAAATCGATTTTAAATCAAGTATCAAAAACTCAAATAACGCTTTTAAATTCAGAAAAAGGGCGCGCAAAACAAATGAATTTAGGCGCAAAATCTGCTACTGGAGATATCCTTTATTTTTTACATGCTGATTCGCTTCCTCCTAAACATTTTGACCAATTTATTATAAGAGAAGTTAAAAATAAAAACGAAGCTGGTTGTTTTAGAATGCAATTTGACAGTAACCATTGGTGGCTTAGCTTAGCTAGTTGGCTTACCAAATTTAGATGGCGCGCTTGCCGTGGCGGAGATCAAAGTCAGTTTATTACTAAAAAACTCTTTAATAATATTGGTGGTTTTAACGAAAAGTACATTATTTATGAAGATAATATTTTAATTAATGAATTATATGCAAGAAATCAGTTTGTAATTATTAACGAGAAACTGATAACATCGGCTAGAATGTACCGAAAATATGGCATTTGGAAACTGCAATACATCTATTGGTCTATTTATCTAAAAAAATGGTTTGGAGCAGATTGTGATGCCTTATATAATTATTATAAAAAAAATATTTGTTAAGACTTACTTATTACGCCCCTTTTCATTTGGATACAAATCTGGTAATTTATCACTTTGAAACACTTTTTTAGTATTTATATCTACCGCAGATAATTTACCAGCAAAAGCAGCTCCTGTATCTATATTCCAGATGTTTATAGCATTCATAGGCACATCACAATTAAAGTTTATAGTTGGCGTATGACCAATGTAAATTTCTTTGTAATGTTTTAGTCTATTCGGATAAATTGCGGAATCTTTTTCAATGCGCTCATCCATTATCAACGCCATTTCCCACAAGGTTCTGTCAAAATAGAATGTGGTTTCAAAAACTTCGCGTTTCACACCATGCATCGATGTAAAACCTGCATGAAGAAACAATCTATTTTCGTCATCTAAATAATACAATAACATATTTTCAAAAAACTCTAAGTGTTTGTTCTTTTCTTCAGTTGAAAAACCATCATAACTCTCCAAAGTTTCCTTTCCTCCATGGACATACCATGTTTGGTTTACTTCTCCGCTTCTCAACCAATCTTCGCACCAAACATCGTGATTTCCTTTAATAAATACACAATTGATATTTTCTGAAAGCTCAATTAAAAATTGAATAACTTGAGCCGATTCGCTCCAACCATCTACATAATCGCCAACAAAAATTAAAGTATCTTCATCTTTAACTTCAACTTTATTTAAAACTTGAATTAAAGCTTTTAAGCCACCGTGTATATCTCCTATTGCTAAAGTTCTCATAACATTAATATTTATTTTGCAAAACTAACAGATTACATTAAAGAAATAAATAATTTGTGTTTAGTTTAAAAATACTGCCCAATTCCAAAAACAAAACCTTTGGTTGCATTTTGAGAGATTCCGTAACCGTAATCAATTCTAAAAATAGCGTTGTATATTTTTTTATGAATAAATCGGAGTCCTAATCCTGGGTAAACTTTAATATTATCATCTTTACTAAAATCACTTAATTCACCTCCAGGATTTCGCCATGAACCTGCATCTAAAAAAGCATTACCCTGCAAGACAAACCACCCTTTTTCAATAAGTGTTTGCCTGTATTCTGAATTTAACACAATAGCTCCAGTACCCCTATCAATGGTATTTCCAACACCTCTAATATTTAAATTATTATCTACTGAAAAAGGTGCAAAAGGGGTTTCGTCATTAGATGAAATCCCCAGGCGTATTCTATTAGCCCAATTCCCTTTTTCACCAACACGCTTGAAAAGAAAAAAATCGTTCCATCCTATAAAAAAATCAGGTAACATATCACTTGTAGATGTTACGTATTGAAAAACAAACTGACTTTTAAACCCTGAAACATACTGATAAAAATAATCTAGTTTATTATACTCATAAATTCCTTTGAGTAACCATTTATGAACATTTAAGGCTTGAGGAACATTAGGATTCGTAGCGCCAAATTTATATTCATAATCTTCAACAAAATAGTTTACACCCAATTCTAATCTATTTTTAAAGTTAAACTCATACAACCCTAAAACTTCAAAGGATTTATTGTTGTATTTATAATTAGAGGAGGTATTATCGAAAAATACGGGTTCTTGAGTTGTTAAATCTTGATAATTTATAGCCAAACCTAATTTATTAGAAAACAAATAGGGTGCTCTAAAATTTATGGCATAACTATCATAAATATCCTTTTGATAAAACCCGCCAAAAGTTATATTCCTTCCTAAAACATTAAATTCATAAAGCCCTAATCTATATGCAAATTCATCGTTATCCGTTGTATAAATATTCGCTGATGGAATTAGTGTGAAATTTTCTACTATATTATAAAACACATTATATTGATTGCCTTCAGAAGGAAAAACTTGATAGTAAGCATGAGAAACTGAAGGCAAGCGTTTTAAACGTAGAATATCTTGTTCAATATGAATAGAATCTAAAACTTGTCCTGATTTAATAGTAGAAATACTTTTTATAAATGAAGCTTTTAATTTCTTATGTCCTTGAATTTTTAAATCGTGTACTATGCCATCTTGTGCGGATACAGCAGATGTTATAAAAACAAATAGCAAAAAGAAATTTACATGTTTTTTCATTTAATATTAAATGGGTTTTGATTAACTAATTACCTCTACTTATTACCGCAAAATTATGATGACTACTTATCTTGTTGTTTTTCAAACAACATCACAATCCGAACAAAACGATAAAGCATCAAGTTACCTAATAATGATTTTTATTTATTCATTTGTAAATTTATAATGGTTACGCAACAACGCTTCAACTGGTTTGTTTTGGGGTGTAAACATAAAATTATCGTTACCACCTACTTTATCATGTTTATGGAACCATTTCCAGATAAATCCGCCAGCAAACCAATCTTCATCCCAAAAGGTTTCAAATAAGGCCTGAGTTGTATTGGTTTGAGCTTCAAGATTAACTTGATTCATACTTCTATCACTTACCCAAGGTGTTTTTCCTGTATAATCTACACTTCTGTAACCATACTCGGTAAATAAAATGGGTTTATTGTGTTTTTGAGATATCTGGTAAATCTCGTTCTTATGCGTTTTCCAACCTTCTAAACATTCTTCTATTGAAGGGGTTTTATTATCGCTCACAGGAAAATAGGCATCTAATCCAATATAATCTAAATCATCCCAAAACGGTGTACGCTTAAATTCGTCCCAATTTGATGCATAGGTTAGTTTCCCTTTGTACTTACTTCTTATTTTTTTAATTAAAGTATTCCAAAACTCAGGCCTGTTTTCTATAAACTTTTCTAACTCGGTGCCAATACAGAATAATTCAGCTTTTACAGTATAAGCTAATTCGGCATACTCTAAAATAAATTTTGAATAGGAATCTTCTAAAGTTTTCCAATTGGCTTCATTCTTCATTTCTATATACCCAGTGAATTCGCCACGCCAAACCCAAATTTGAGGCTTAATCATAACTTTAATCTTTTTCTTTCTTAGCTCGTCAATATATTGCTTTGCACCAGCTCTGGTTTCGCCAAACCACTGATTGTCTGTATTGTGAACTATTTCTGGATATTCTAAGTTTTTTATAAATCCAAATGGCATAATGGCTGCATAATTTGCATTGACGCTTACAACAGGATCTATATGTCTCGCCTCTACAGCCTCACGAGAGGCTACAAAACTCACCCCATTAATTTTATAGGCCTGAGTTTTACAAGACTTTGTAGTTAAAATTGACATTAAAATCAGAAGCTTAAACGCCTTCATAAAATATATTTAAGCCTCTAATTTACTATTATTCATTAAAATAACGCCCTTAATCCTATATTAAAAGATTGCCCTATACCTGAATTTGCACCTCTAACAAAACTACTATAGAGTACTTCTAAGTTCAAAGCTTGTGTTAATTGATACTTTCCTCCAAAACCTAATGCTGTGAAATCTTGAGTGAAATCACCAAAACGTTGTTGATACTGAACAAAGCCTAAAACAGTAGATTTTTGACTTGGAAAATAACTCATGAATACGCCTGGAGCAAGTAAAAATGTTTTATTAGCAAAACTATTTTCATCTCCAAAGTTATATTCGGTATTTAACTCGGTAAACAACTGCCAATCTCCACTTGGAAAAGTATAATCATAGAAAAATCTATTTTGAAATGTATAAGCCGTTTGATCTAAAAAAACACCAGTCTCGCTTTCATTATCAATTAAGGGAATATGAAACGCGGTTTGCACTGTAAAGTTACTTACATTTTTAAGTGGATTGAATTTAATAACTGGAGCAATAGAAGTTAATCCAGAGCGCGCTGTTCCGTTTTCACCATCAAAAGAGAATACATCTAGCGCATTTCTATCTCCAATGACATTAGACCTGATTTCAGCTAATAAACCAACATTTATTTTACTGTTTTCAGAAACTCCTGTAAAGATATCAATGCTTGATGTAAAGTATGTTTCTCGATCTAAGTCTTTTGCTATATCGCCATTGCTATCAGCACTTTTTGTTTGCGTGAAAAGGTTATTAAACCATTTAATATCCCACTGTCCTTTCTTTAAAAGTTTAGAAGGTGTATAAGTTTGAATATTACTTTTTTGAGTGACTTCTGAATCTTCTTGCGAATACCCATTATAAGCAATGACTGTAAATACTACTATTGCGATTATTTTTTTCATTATGATTATTTCTGATTAGTTGTTTTGGTTTATTGATTGTTCACTTTCCAATCATATGGAAAGTAGCTTAATTTAAATTTACTATCTAATTTCTCTGTGCGGTATGTATTTATAAAATCAATTTCACTCTCACCATTCATAGTAAAATCTTCTTTATACCATTCCATAATTTGAGAGGCTTGTACGCGTTTCTTTTTAACATTCACTCTTAAAAAAGAACCATTTATTGCTGTTTTAGTTTGAATATCTAATTGCACATTTAAAGTATCTGGCAAATAGGCTTGACTAATTAATGGCGGACAACCCACAGCACCACAAACCAATACAAAATGAAAACGTGGATCTTTAAAGTTACCTCTTAAAAGTTTATGTTCAATATCATTTAAAGTAATTTTTTTACCGGCTAAACTATAGGTTGTTTCATCAAAAAAACCTGAATTATCTAATGGAGAATTCATTGGATAATTATCTATTACCCCTTTAATAACCGCTAAGTTATAAGCGTTTATCCAAAAAGCTTGGTAGTTATAAGCATCATTTTTAGAAACTGAAATGCCTTCAGCAATTTTCAAAATACTGTTAAGTTCGTCCTGACTAGAATGAATTTTCGAATAGGCTACTTTACCGTGCTCGACATTAGTCTTAAAAAAAACATCAGCTTTACTTAAAAATGTATTTAAATCTTGAGAAAATCCTTCTAAAGAAATTAAAGTGACAACAACTATTATTAATCGTTTTTTCATGATATTAAATTTTCAGTTTAGCAAAGTAACTGCCATTAGGTCGAACAAAAGTTTAGGTAATTACAAGGGAATAAAAAGTTTTTTCGAGTCTTAACATTTCAGTCTTCCTTACAAAAAGAATTCAATTTAAATTTGTTCTAAATTAACAGCTTTAATTTAAGTTATTATCTTTAGCTTCGACCTAACACCAATAATCACTTAAATATGGAACACATCGTTATTATAGGAAATGGAATTTCTGGCGTAACCGCAGCAAGACATATTAGAAAAATGTCTGACAAAAAAATTACCATTGTCTCTGCGGAAACAGAATATTTTTTCTCGCGTACTGCCCTTATGTATGTGTATATGGGACATATGAAGTTTGAACACACACAACCTTATGAAAATTGGTTTTGGGAGAAAAACCGAATAGATCTAAAACAAGGCTATGTAAAAACGATAGACACAAAAGCACAAATACTCCATTTTACTGAAGGTGATACACTAAAGTATGACAAACTCATTATTGCAACAGGTAGTAAACCGAATAAATTTGGCTGGCCAGGGCAAGACCTAGATGGTGTTATGGGCATGTACCATAAGCAAGATTTAGAAAACCTTGAAAAGCACGCACCAAATAATGAAGTATGCAAAAGAGCAGTCATTGTTGGTGGTGGTTTAATTGGGATTGAACTTGCTGAAATGCTCAATTCTCGAAATATTCCCGTTACCTTTTTGGTAAGAGAAGATAGCTTCTGGAATGGTGTTTTACCCGCTGGTGAAAGTGAAATGATTAATCGCCACATAAAAAATCATCATATTGATTTACGTTTAGGAAACAATTTAAAGAAAATCGTTTCTGATGAAAACGGAAAAGTAAAATCTATTATTATTCAAGAAACGGGCGAAGAAATACCTTGTAACGTTGTTGGCTTAACTGCAGGTGTAACTCCAAATATTGATTTTATAAAAGATTCAGAAATTGAAACAGGACGTGGTATAAAAGTGAATCGTTACTTAGAAACGAGTGTTCCAAATGTTTATGCTATAGGCGATTGTGCAGAGCAGCATGAAGGCATAAATGGACGCCGAACTATAGAGGCCGTTTGGTATACTGGACGGATGATGGGTGAAACTGTTGCGCAAACCATTTGCGGAAATAGAATACCATATAATCCAGGACATTGGTTTAACTCTGCTAAATTTTTAGATATTGAATATCAAACCTATGGTTGGGTCTTTGGAGAACGCGGACGCCCTGAGCACGAAAAACATTTTCACTGGAAACATGAAGACGATACTAAATGTATAACCATTGCTTACCATAAAGAGACCATGGCATTTCTTGGTATAAACACTTTTGGAATTAGAATGCGCCATGAATCATTTGACACTTGGCTAACTGAAAAACGTGATGTAGATTATGTAATTAATCATCTTCCTGAAGCCCATTTCGATCCAGAATTTTATAGCCATTACGAAGCAGATATACTTTCAGCTTTCAACAAACAAACACAAACTGTAAAACCATGAGTAATAAAATAAATCATAGCATGTCTTTAGCAAAACCAGATGCTGTAGATATTTCAAACAAGCAAAAAGTGGCGCTGGCATTAGGTATTATAGGGTTGTTCATTTTAACATTGGCACTTTTCAACACCAATTTCCCAAACCAAGGACTGTTCTTAACACTTTCATTGGGCTTAATAACTTTGGGTACCATTATCTATTCTAGAGAAGCGTATTTAACTAAGTTGGAAGGCATAAAAAATGATGGTGTTTGGTTCAAATCGATTTCATCACGAGGTATTTGGGGTTGGATAGTTGGCATCATCCTTACAACTTTTTACATTGTGCTTTACTTCTTTCCTAAATATTTAGGATTAGGAACAGATGGTGCTGAAAACACAGGGTTAATAAGCTTATTCGACCCTTTAAGCAACCTACTAAGTGGAAGACCAGCAAGTCAATGGTTTGTTTACGGAACACTTTATACAGTTGCTATTTTAGCTTTTGGAAACAAATTCATTTTAAAATACAGACACAATCGTTACCAACAAATTCGTACCGTTTCAGTCATGTTTTTTCAATTAGGATTCGCCTTTTTGATTCCAGAATTCATGTATGTCATGAATAACAATTTACCATACTACGATTTAAAATCTATGTGGCCACTAAACTATTATCTTTTTGATGAATGGTCTGTAAACAGTTTTCTATCAAACGGAAATATTGGTTTAGCTTTAATCCTTTTTGGCATTATTACAATCTTTGTTATTTCGCCAATTTTGACTTACAAATTTGGAAAACGCTGGTACTGTTCATGGGTTTGTGGTTGTGGTGGTTTAGCTGAAACAGCTGGAGATTCTTTTAGACAATTATCCTCTAAAAAAATGTCGGCTTGGAAATTAGAACGCTGGTTAATACATACCGTTTTAGTCTTCTCTGTGGTAATGACAACGGCCATGATTTACACTTATCTAGGTTATGATAAGAATGATTTTTGGTTAACAAGAGGCCTTTTCATCGCTCTTGTAATAGGATTCTTAACACTAGTATTTACTGGTGTGATGTTCTTTAAAGATAAAGAGTTTGGCAAAGATGCAAAGTATGGCGCCATAGGCTTTTTCTTTGTTATTACACTGTTGCTTATAATGCATTTCACAGGAACTACAAACCACATATTTTATATTAAAGCCGGTGCACTAAGATCTGCTTACGGGCTTTATATAGGCTCTATATTTTCGGGAGTTATTGGAACGGGGTTTTACCCAATATTAGGAAATCGTTCATGGTGCCGGTTTGGTTGTCCTATGGCAGCAATTCTAGGATTTCAACAACGCTTATTTTCAAAATTCAGAATTACCACAAATGGTGGACAATGTATTTCTTGTGGCAATTGCTCCAATAGTTGCGAGATGGGAATTGATGTGCGTCACTATGCCCAAAAAGGCGAAAATATTGTACGTTCTAGCTGTGTAGGATGTGGCATTTGTGCTGCGGTTTGCCCAAGGGGTGTGTTAAAGTTAGAGAATGATAGTATGGAAGGACGTATTAATCCGACTGAAATTTTATTAGGAAACGATGTCGATTTAATGGACTTAGTGAATAAAAAGTAGTTTTCAACAGAATGGACTGATAAATCGTTTTTTAATAGGCCTTATTAATGTTATTAGCCTTTTGATTTTTCCAATTAAGACAAATCAAAACTAAAGTGTCAAGCTGAGCCTGTTGAAGCTACTTTAAAAAAATAAAAATGAAATTCTATTACACCTATATCCTACTTTTTTTGACAATACCTACTACACAGGGATGACAAATGATTTGGAAAGAAGATTAGTGCAACACAAATCCGGGTATAAAAAAGATAGTTATACCTATTCTAGACGACCAATTGAACTTAAATGGTATTTGCAATGCACTAATCCATCTGAAGCTATTAAAATTGAAAAACAAATAAAAGGTTGGTCTCACAGAAAAAAGGAGCCTTAATTAATGAGAATTGGAAAGATTTAGTTGAATTCTCTAAAAATCATACTGAACATGAACATCCAGATAAACGAGATAAGTCCTCGACAAGCTCGGACTGACATCTAGAATATTAATTGAAAACACAAATAAGTTATTATTAGAAAACTTTTGATTGTTAGGTCAAAGACAAATAAAAACTAAGCTGTCACACTGAGCCTGTCGAAGTGCAAAACGAAAATACCACGCAGTTAAGTTTACCCTGAACATATCGAAGTATAAAAGCAAATAAATCAAATGAAAAAACTCTTTTTTATATTTTTTTTATTCTCAGCAAACACTTACGCTGAAAAAGAATATCAAAGAACCTTCTACGAAAACGGCAACATCCAATCGGAAGGTTGGACAGAAAACAACCGGAAAATAAAATTTTGGAAATTTTATTATGAAAACGGAACCTTAAAAAAAGAAGGACATTATTCAGCAGATAAAGAAATTAAATACTGGAAGTTTTACTCAAAAAACGGAAATATTGAAAAAGAAGGGCACTTTCAAAATGGCAAGAAAAATAATTGGTGGCTGTTTTATAATACTATGGAAAAAGTAGACCATAAATGCCAACTCAAAGACAATCAAAAAAACGGCTATTGCCTTATGTATAAAAACGAAAAACTAGTTTCAGCTTCAAGATATAAATCAGGTAAAAAAATAAAAGAATGGACTACCTTTGCATCTTTTAAAAAGGAGAATAAACTTAGCGACCTCAAATGACCAATATTAAAGTCATCATTCCAGCTTATAACGAAGCAGATTCTATTACCCACGTTATCAACGCTATTCCAAATACCGTTAATGAAATTATTGTTGTAAGTAACAATTCAACGGATAATACGGAAATTAATGCAAAAAAAGCTGGCGCTACTGTTTTAAAAGAATGTAATAAAGGTTATGGCTATGCCTGCTTAAAAGGCATGCAATACATTGCTAACCAAAACGAAGAACCAGATATAGTCGTTTTTCTTGATGGCGATTATAGTGATTACCCAGAGGAGTTAACAAAAATAGTCGCGCCTATAATTAATAATGATATTGATTTTGTAGTTGGAGTGCGCACAAAAGAACTCCGAGAAAAGGGAGCCATGACGGTACCACAAATTTTTGGTAATTGGCTAGCAACAACATTAATGGGCTTATTTTTTAGAGCTAAATTTACAGACCTAGGGCCTTTTAGAGCCATTAAGTACAATAAGCTCTTAACCCTTAACATGGAAGACAAAACTTATGGTTGGACCGTAGAGATGCAACTTAAGGCACTCAAGCAAAAATTGACATACACTGAAGTACCAGTAAATTACCGCAACAGAATTGGCGTTTCAAAGGTGTCTGGTACGTTAAAAGGCGCTATATTTGCAGGCATAAAAATCTTAGGTTGGATTTTTAAATACAGTTTAAAATAATGATTTTAGAAACAGTAGTAATTATCATATATACTATTTCGCTTTTGCTCATATTCTTGTATGCATTGGCGCAACTAAACCTATTAGGTAACTACCTGTCATCTAAGAACATAAAAGACGATTGCCCTAAATTCGATTTATCAAATCCAGACGAAATCCCATACGTTACCATTCAACTTCCAGTATATAATGAAATGTATGTTATGAATCGTTTGCTAAAAAACATAGCAAAAATTGACTACCCAAAAGATAAGTTAGAAATTCAAGTTTTAGACGATTCAACCGATGAAACTGTTGAAACAACAAAAGCTCAAGTAGAGAAACTTAAATCAAAAGGATTAGACATAATACACATTACCCGTACCAACAGAAAAGGCTTTAAAGCAGGGGCACTAAAAGAAGGCTTAGTCATAGCCAAAGGCGATATCATTGCAATCTTCGATTCTGATTTCTTACCACAAAAAGATTGGTTAAAACGCACCGTTCCTTATTTTAAAGATGAGTCTATCGGAGTAGTACAAACTCGCTGGGGGCATATTAACCGTAACTATTCCATACTTACCAGAATTCAAGCTTTTGCTCTTGATGCACATTTTACGCTAGAACAGGTTGGTAGAAATAGCAAAGGACATTTTATAAATTTTAACGGAACTGCAGGGTTGTGGCGAAAAGCATGCATCATCGATGCCGGAAATTGGGAAGGTGATACCCTAACGGAAGATCTAGACCTTAGCTATCGCGCACAACTTAAAAACTGGAAATTCAAATATTTAGAACACGTAGAAACACCTGCAGAGCTTCCTATCGTTATAAGTGCTGCACGTTCACAGCAATTTAGATGGAACAAAGGGGGCGCAGAAAACTTTCGTAAAATGCTAGGGCGTGTTATAAAAAGCAAAAACATATCAGCAAAAACCAAAGTACACGGCTTGCTGCATTTACTAAATAGCACCATGTTCTTAAACGTGCTTATTGTTGGAGTTTTAAGCATCCCCATGCTGTATATAAAAAACGAATACGCCCATTTACGTCCGTACTTTTACGTTATGAGCTTCTTCGTCATGAGCACTATTATCTTTTTTATATGCTACTGGTTTATGTACAAAAACACGTATGGCGGTGGTTTTAAAAACTTTATACGCTACATAGGCATGTTCTTTGTATTTTTCTCTATAGCTATGGGCTTTTCATTGCATAATTCTATTGCAGTTCTAGAAGGACACTTAGGTAAAAAATCCGAATTTGTACGCACACCTAAATTCAACATCAAAAAGTATAAAGACAATTGGAAAAATAACAAGTACATCAAAAAAACAGTATCTGTACATGTTATTTTCGAAGGTATTCTCATGCTCTATTTCGCATTCGGTATGTATAGCGCCTTTATTGTAGGCAACCAAGGTGGCGATTTCGGACTCTTCCCTTTCCACCTCATGCTGTTTGTGGGCTTTGGTTATGTGTTCTTTAAGTCTTTAACTTCAAAGGTGTAAATTTTAATTTGGGCGTTACCACTCCCGATAACCATCGGGAAGTCTCACTTTTTTTTAGCGGTTTTTCATTTTAAATTAATGAACTTATGAATATAAATGTTCCACTATATCTTTTTAAATCGTCATTGCGAGGAGCAAGCCACGCGGCTATCTGTCAATTCTTTAGTTAAAATCAACCTTATTACATTTTTCTTTTAAAAAGGATGCCGCTGCAATCGCTAACGCTAAAATCAATACAGATTTATTACAATTAGAATTATATTTACTACATGTTTTTAAACCCAACATTTCTAAAACTTTACAAAATACCATTATTTATGGTATTATCTAGCCTATTATTCTATTGGGTGTTTGCTTATGATTTAGTTAGGACGGATTACATAAAACTCATTGCACTGTATAGTGCATTGTTTGTTTTGTTCTATAAATTGGTACAGCGTTTTAAAGGTAATATTCAATTTTTAACGTATTTAGCCTTTGGGTTTCGAGCCATTTTTATATTGGCTATACCCAACCTTTCACAAGATTTTTATCGGTTTATTTGGGATGGACGCATGATTTTAGAAGGCATCAATCCTTATCTATTTACGGTAGAATCGTTTATAAGTCAGAGTAAATCTCCCGTAGCTCAAGCTTTAGAACTTCGTGCAGGCATGGGCGACTTAAATGCGAGCCATTTTACTAATTATCCACCCATCAATCAACTCTGTTTTGCTATTGGGGCACTGTTTGCTAGTAAAAGCATTTTGGGTTCAGTAATTGTAATGCGCTTGCTTATTATTGCTGCCGATTTTGGAACCCTTCACTTTGGGAAGAAGATTTTAGACAAACTGAAGCTTCCCACACATAATATATTCTGGTATGTTTTAAATCCGTTCATCATTATAGAACTTGCAGGAAATCTGCATTTTGAAGGTGTGATGATTTTCTTTCTGGTGTGGAGTTTGTATTTGCTTTATGTTGGCAAGTGGCAATTTGCTGCTGTGGTTTTGGCCTTATCCATTTCGGTTAAATTGATTCCTTTAATCTTTTTGCCTTTGTTTTTTCAGTGGTTTGTTTCAAGTGAATCAAAGATTGCAAAAAAAACACCTCTATCCCCTCAAGGGAACAATAGCAACTTCTCTGTGAACGAAGTGTGGCAATCTGATAAAAAGGAAGCGATAACCACGGCATTACCTGCTCGTAATGACGTTATCAATCAACTAACTAAATTGATTGCGTTTTACACCATCGTTATCATAACCACGCTCCTACTTTTTGCTCCTTTTTATTCTTCAGAATTCATAAATAACTACTCCAAAACGGTCGCGCTATGGTTTCAAAATTTTGAGTTTAATGGGAGTTTGTATTATCTAGCCCGAGAAATTGGCTATCTGTATAGCGGTTATAACGAAATTGCTATCATCGGAACCGTTACACCCATACTTGTTATTCTATTTGTTTTAATCGTCACCTTCTTGAGAAGAAATAAAACACCTATAGCACTTATTACAGCCATGTTATTGGTGTTATCGTTTTATTATTTTACAGCTACTACGGTGCATCCATGGTATGTAGCTACGCTTTTAATATTATCTGTATTTACGAGATATAAATTTCCCTTGGTTTGGAGTTTTGTGATTATACTCAGTTATTTAGCTTATGTAAATGTGGATAGTGCAGACAAATCTGAAAACCTATGGATTATTGCTTTAGAGTATATTATTGTTTATGGTGTTTTTATTTGGGAAGTATTTATAAAAAGGGCTCCCAAATTGGAAGCCTGAATTATTTATTTATAAGATTCTCAAATCTCACAAAAGCGAGAGTCTGAATACTGCATTTGATTACAACTTTTCTAACATGGTAATGGTATCCGTTTTACCATCTTTATTAAAAGTAATTTTAAAATTAGTACCTACAAGTGATTCTCCGCTTAAATCGAAGGTTCTCAATACTTTATCATTTGCTTTTTGAAAGGTTAAGGTTTGCGCATTACCATTTCTGTCTGTAGCCACAAAATTATAACCAGCATCTACTTTTCCGTCATAAGTGGCATAAACCACAAAACCTTCTTGAGCTTCAATTATTACCAAATCAGTATTTAATTCGGACTGAGATTTAAAGCTTGAAAGTGATAAAAAAAGAACTATTAAACCACTTAATAGAATTATTTTTTTTGCATTCATTTTATAAAAAATTTAAAATTTAACTATTGTTTTATTGGAATACGATCTTCCTAAAGTTTAAAATAATCTTAACTTAAAACTACTGGCAATGAACAAAATAAATATACCGTTTATTCCATTGTATAGGTTAAAATTTGAAAAAAATCAAATAAATCGTTTCAGCTTAATTACCAATACAAATAGCGTGCCTTTTTTTATAAAAAAAAGTATTTATAGCGGTTTTAGACTCTCTACCCTATATACAAGATCATCATCATTACCATCTTCAACAAACGTAATTCTGAAATCTTTATCAATTAAACTTTTATCATTCTTTAAATCATATTGTTTTAAAACGCGTGGATGCACATCCTCAAAGACTAACTCCTCGCCGTTTTCAAACCAAAAGCTATAATACCCCTTTTTGTAAGATTTAAAAGTGGCTGTTCTCATAATCTACACTATTTTAATCATTATCTTCTAAGTCTTCATCAATTATATCTGGAGGTTGTACTGCCTCTGGATCATCATTGTCAAAATCCTCATAATCGTCTTCATCATAATTTTCCATAGTCACTTCTAGCTTGGTACTTACTTTTACCAAATATTTAGTGTCTTCAGTAATTATCTCAACAGCTTCTATCAATTCGTTATGCTGATTTTTGAAAGATACAATATCATCATCATCATAACCATCAGGATATTTATCAACTAATAAGGCTAAAATTTCTGGCGTTAACTTTTTAAAATCTACAATAACACGCTTTAGATTGTCATTTCTTTTTTTCATTATTCTGGGGTAAAGTTTTGTTAGTTTAAGTTTAAAGATACTATTTATGATTATTTTACACGAATAACATCATAAAAATCTTTTCGTCTATCTTTTAAATTTTTAACTGCTCCGAACGAATGAAGTTCTCTTAATAAACTCAAATCTACATCGGCAACTAAAATCATTTCTGTATTTGTAGTTGCTTCTGCCCTAATACCGTTACTAGGAAAAGAAAAATCGCAAGGTGTAAATACTGCTGATTGTGCATATTGAATATCCATATTATTCACGTTAGGTAAATTCCCGACACTTCCTGATATAGCTACGTAACATTCGTTTTCTATAGCTCTTGCCTGGGCACATAATCGAACACGAGAATAACCATTTTGAGTATCTGTTAAAAACGGAATAAAAAGTATATCCATACCTTCATCAGCCAATAAACGTGCTAATTCTGGAAACTCGGAATCGTAACAAATTAATATACCTATTTTACCGCAATCGGTATTATACGTTTGTAATGTATTACCGCATTGCATGCCCCAAACTTTAGCTTCATCTGGTGTTACATGAATTTTTTCGTAACGTTCAAAACTACCGTCTCTTCTACATAAATAACCTACATTATACAATTTATCATCCACTAATTCTGGCATACTTCCAGAAATAATATTAATGTTATAAGAAATAGATAATTGCTTAAGTTTATTAACTATAGTTTCAGTAAACTTTGCTAATTCCCTAATGGCATCTGGCTCATGTAAATGATTAAATTCTGCCATTAAAGGTGCATTGAAAAACTCGGGAAACACAGCAAAATCTGATCTATAAGCAGCAACACTATCAATAAAATATTCTACCTGCTGCATTAAATCTTCTAATGCTTTATAAGGTCGCATTTGCCATTGAATTAACCCAAGCCTTACTACCGTTTTTACCGTAGCTGCCTTTTTATTTGGTTTCGCATAATAAATATTATCCCATTCCATTAAAACTGCATACTCGTTAGAAGCTGTATCACCTTCTAAATAATTTTTCAACACACGTACGGGATGAAAATCGTTTGAAATTTGAAAATTCAGAACGGGATCATGAATTTCTTTGCGTTTAACCTTTTCTATATATTCTTTAGGGGTTAATTGTGGATGTTTATGATAATTTGGCATGCGTCCTCCAAATACAATTCCCTTCAAATTTAGGTTTTCACAAACTTCTTTTCTATAATCATAAAGACGTCTTCCCAAACGTAAGCCTCTATATTCTGGTTTTATAAAAACATCAATACCATATAAGACATCGCCTTCCGGATCATGATTTTTAAAAGATTCACCACCTATAACGTCTTCATAAGTATGTTCATCATCAATACTATTATAGTCTACAATTAATGATAAAGCACATCCTGCAATATCACCATCTATTTTTATAATAACCTGACCTTCTGGAAACATGCTAGTTAAATCCTCAATGTGATGCTTTTTCCAGTATGAATTAAGCACACCTGCATAAGACTCTAAAGTTGCTTCTTTTAATTCCTCAAAATCACCAACTGTTAAGTACTTTAATTCTATATTTTCTATTTTTTGCGTATCCATGTTTATTGACCTAAAAGATAAGCAAAAATTAAAGGCGCAACAATGGTTGCATCACTTTCAATAATAAATTTTGGTGTATTGATATCCAATTTACCCCAAGTAATTTTTTCATTTGGTACTGCACCAGAATAGGATCCATAACTTGTTGTTGAGTCTGAAATTTGACAAAAATAACTCCAAAAAGGCGTATCTGTACGCTCCATATCTTGATATAACATAGGCACCACACAAATAGGAAAATCGCCAGCTATACCACCACCAATTTGAAAGAACCCAATACCATTTTCAGAATTATCGGTGTACCAATCTGCTAAAAAGGTCATGTATTCTATTCCGGATTTGATGGTACTTGCTTTCAATCCACCTTTTAAAACATAACTCGCAAAAATATTACCCATCGTGCTATCTTCCCATCCTGGGCAAACTATTGGCAAGTTTTTTTCCGCAGCAGCGTACATCCATGAATCTTTTAAATCGATTTCATAGTATTGTTCTAAAACACCAGACAATAACATTTTATACATGTATTCATGCGGTAAATAGCGTTCACCTTTGGCTTCGGCATCTTTCCATATTTTGTAAATGTGTTCTTGTAAACGTCTGAACGCTTCATGTTCTGGAATACAAGTATCTGTAACCCGGTTTAAACCTTTTTCAAGTAAATCCCATTCATCTTGAGGGGTTAAATCGCGATAATTAGGCACGCGTTTATAATGTGAATGAGCCACTAAATTCATAATATCTTCCTCTAAATTTGCTCCTGTACAAGAAATAATTTGCACTTTGTCTTGACGAATCATTTCTGCAAAACTTTTTCCTAATTCAGCGGTACTCATGGCCCCTGCCAAAGACACTAACATTTTTGCACCAGAATCTAGTTGTGCTTCATAGCCTTTTGCGGCATCCACCAAAGCGGCTGCATTAAAGTGTAAATAATGGTGCTCAATAAATTGAGAAATTGGTCCTTTAGTTGTCATTGTCAGTGAATTTTAAAGTGTTCTTTTTGTATTCAGAATTATCGTAAGCGGTATCGTAATTATCATCAATAACATCGTTCATAAACTTATAGCTCAACATTTTATAATATAATTTTGCTGCTAAAAAATCTGATGATTTTTCTTTATTATTTGGGCATAGTTCAACGATATCAAATCCTACTACATTTTTTTCTTCAAATACTTGTTTTAAAAAATCTAAGGTTTCGTACCATAATAAACCGCCTGGTTCTGGAGTTCCTGTACTTGGTAAAATGGAAGGATCGAATGCATCTAAATCAAACGTAATAAATACATTTTCCGTCATTTGATCGATGGCTGAATCCATCCACGTATCATCCACAGCCATATCATGAGCGAAATAGGTTTTCTCCTCGTCCATTACTGTTTTCTCTATAACGTCCATAGAACGAATTCCAACTTGAATTAAATTCGTTTTTTGGCTCGCTTCGTAAACCGCACAGGCGTGATTACAAGTAGAACCTTCATACGATGAACGTAAATCTGCATGTGCATCAATATGTAACACCGTCAAGCTTGGAAACATATCGTTAAATGCACGAATAGTTCCAATAGAAATAGAATGTTCGCCACCAAAAATGGTTACAAACTTATTTTTCTTGATGTAGTTTTTAGTTGCTTGGTGTACCGCTTCAACCATCGCTTCTGGTGATTCATTTTCAGTAACTGCATCGGCTAAAAACACACCTTGCTGATACACTTCTGTATCGGTTTCAATATCATAAAGTTCCATATTTTCTGAAGCTTCTAAAAAAGCTTTCGGCCCTTTATCAGAACCTTTTTGCCATGTACTTGTACCATCATAAGGCACAGGAATTAAAACAATTTTTGCTTGCTCTAATTCCCCTAATTCTTCTGGAATTCCAGCGTATGTATTTTTCATCCTTTCGGTTTTATTTTTTTAGTTGTATGTTTCAGTCACTTCAAGTCCCTTTACTTTCGTAGTTTCTTGAGGTTTATTGTAACCTAAAATCTTAAGTAAGTCTTCACTTTTTTGCTGTTCAGCAAATAATTTTGTGGTGATATTTCCATCAGCATCTTTATCAATTAAAATATGTTTTGGCGACGGAATTAAACAGTGCTGCAAACCACCAAACCCACCAATAGTCTCTTGGTATGCACCAGTGTTAAAGAAGCCAATATATAATGGTTTATCCTTATTATATTTTGGCATATAAATGGCATTCATATGTTGCTCACTGTTGTAATAATCATCACTATCACAAGTTAAACCCCCTAATAGAACACGCTCGTAACTATCTTGCCAACGGTTTACCGCCAGCATTATAAAGCGTTTGTTAATAGCCCAAGTATCAGGTAAAGTTGTAATAAACGATGAGTTAATCATGTTCCATTTTTCACGGTCGTTTTGCTGTTTTTGATAGAGTACTTCGTAAATAGCACCACCACTTTCTCCAACTGTAAAACTTCCAAATTCAGTAAAAATATTTGGAACATCTACTTCTTCTTCCTCACAAGTCAATTTAATTTGATTTATAATTTCATCAATAATATACTCGTAATCAAAATCAAAAGCCAAGGAGTTTTTTATAGGAAAACCACCACCAATATTTAAACTATTAAGCGTAGGACAAATCTTTTTCAAACTTGTGTACACTTTTAAGCATTTTAGTAACTCGTTCCAATAATAGGCATTATCACGAATACCCGTATTAATAAAAAAGTGTAGCATTTTTAGGTCTACTTTTTCATTATTAGCTATTTGATTCTTGTAAAAAGGCAATATATTCTTGTAACCAATACCTAAACGCGATGTATAGAACTCAAATTTCGGTTCCTCTTCCGATGCTATTCGAATTCCAACATTAAACTTCCTATTTATTTCTTGAGACAACAAGTCAATTTCCTCGTAATTATCAATAATAGGTATCGCATTAGTATGTCCATTATTAATCAAACGAGCAATATTAGTAACATACTGCGCGCGCTTAAAACCGTTACTAATTACAAACGTATCATTAGTAATTTTGCCTTCAGCCTTTAAACGCTCCACAATATCAATATCAAAAGCCGACGAGGTTTCAATATGGATTTCGTTTTTCAAAGCCGTATCTAAAACATGTTTAAAATGTGAGCTTTTTGTGCAATAACAGTAGTTATAATTACCTTTATAATTATGCTTTTCAATAGCATTTGCAAACCACATTTTCGCCTTATTAATATTGTTAGATATTTGCGGTAAGTAGGTAAATTTTAACGGTGCGCCATACAGTTTTGTGAGTTGCATTAAATCAATATCATGAAAATGCAATTGTCCTTTTTCAACTTTAAATTCCTCTTGTGGGAATTCAAAAGTCTGATTTATTAAATCAATATATTTAGTATTCAATGTAAAAAATGTAAAAATTAATTATGGTAAAATTGTAATTGATATATTAACTAGGCGTTAATTTTATAAAAACAAATCAGTATCAAATACGAAATTGCTCTTCGGTTGTAGGCACAAAAGAGTATTCATGCTGTATTGCATGTATAGGAGAAACGGAAGTTAGCTTTAAAATTCGGTCGCTTAATCTATAAGCTGCTTTTGAATATGACTTCCTAATTTTCAAAAGCCCGAACATAGAAACAGAGTTCAAAATGTTCAGCTATTCTTTAAGTTGTTCACTTAAAAAAGTGCGTCAAAAGTAAATTAATTTTTGATACACAAAACATTTTTTAAACTTTTTTTAATTTATTTTTTGGGCGTTACCACAAGAGTCGGACTATCTGCTACAAGTACTCGCTAGTGCCTCGCTGTGTGCTTTTCTCTACTATCTCTTAGGTTTATAATTGAAATAAATACTTAAATTTATCTTTAATAAAAAGAAACAAACTCTAAAGACGGAACATCATATAAAATCTATTTGACCATTTATAGGTCCAAAAATTATAATCTTTCACGACAATTTTATTTAGATTTTGGTTTTGATGAAATTGAAATCTCTTTAAAAATATCATTTTTTAAACGTGGTAATTTTGGATTTTATTTACAAAACGCTTGCATAAAAATTGGATAGATAATTCTATGGTTTTTCTGGAAGTTGACAATATGGAAGAGCATTTAGTCGACATAAAAAAAACAAAATCTTACGAGTAAATATAACCATGTAAGCATATCAGAACTGCATTGTAATGATTGGAGGCATGAATATTTTGTACATGACCTGTCAGGAATTTTATGTCATATGGAGCCTTCAAAAAACAACTACAGCATCTTTAAAGTATTCAACTCCTGCTCTGTTAGGTGCTTCCAACTTCCTCGTGGAATATCTTTTTTAGTTAAATGCCCAATAGCCACACAATCTAAACTAACAATATCGTATTTAAAATATTCAAAAATAGTACGGATAATCGTATTTCCTGTATTCTTAATTTTTAAACCAATTTCCTTTTTTGAGGCACCATCTATATAACTTATTTCTTCTACTTCAATCAATTTACCTTCCACTTTAAAACCGCCTTGAATTTTTTTCAAATCTTCTAGTTTTAAGTTTTTATCTAATTCTATATGAAACAAACGCGCAACACCGTGTTTAGAATTTGTGAATTTACTGGCTACGGAATCATCATTAGTAAACAACAATAATCCTTTTGAATGTCGCCCCAAACGCCCTATAGGTTTTATACGAGACGTGGTTGCGTTAGCTACTAAATCCATAACTGTTCTGCCTTTACCTTCGCTTGTTGTGGTGGCAAAACCTTTGGGTTTATTTAGTAACACATAAGCTTTTGCCTCTGGGTTAATGCGAGCGCCATCATAACGCACCTCATCTTCTAACTTCACTTTATAACCCATTTCGGTTATTACTTTACCATTAACAGTTACTAAACCAATGGCAATATGTGCATCGGCTTCGCGACGAGAACAGATGCCAGAATTAGCTATGTATTTATTTAATCTAATTTCATCAGGATTACCTGATTTTTTAGGTGGTGGATTATTTTTCTTGACAGGTGAGTTTCCTCGTGCATAACTTGTAGAACGTGTATTTCCACTACCACGTCCTGATGGTTTTCCTTTTCCTTTACTCCCTTGATTTTTATTCATCACTTATAATTTTGTGCAAAGATAGATTTAAAATTATGATTTACGATTTTAGTTAAAAAATTTTTGAATATCCGTAATACATCACAATTAAAAATTTATTCATAAATTAGCTAAAAATTCCACCATATGAATATCTTCAGTTTTACAGCAAATTTTGATAGTGAAGCTTCTTGTATCGCTCACTTTAAAGCACATCGTG